>CAYWNE010000178.1:0-8317 GCA_964459555.1 uncultured Burkholderiaceae bacterium
AGCCTAATTCACCTCTCTTATTACGTACCAAATAAAATTGATCATCGTAGTGTTAGATTGATGAAAAATCGCATATAGTTGAGCCCTTTCAAGTCGAGTAGATCATGTACTCAAGCCTTTTTTGAAGAATGAAATCAATGATGAAGTTTGACGTCGCGATTGTTGTGAGCGATCTTGACTGTCTGTCGGTCGCCTTACATTTAGCGAAAACACACAAAGTAGCTGTCATCTCAAAGCGCACCTTGCTAGATGGCGCAAGTAATTGGGCACAAGGCGGGATTGCCGCGGTGCTCGATTCTCACGATAGCCATGAGCAACACATTGCAGACACAATCGTCGCTGGCGCAGGATTATGTGATGAAGTCGCCACTCGCAACATCATCGAACAAGGGCGGCAAGCCATCGATTGGCTGATCGAACAAGGCGTACCATTCACTAAAGATCATGAAGCCGAGCTGGGTTTCCATCTCACGCGCGAAGGTGGCCATAGTCAGCGCCGCATCATTCATGCCGCGGATGCTACAGGTCATGCGGTACAAGTCACACTTGAACAATTAGTTCGCAAGAATCCAAACATCAGTCTGTTCGAGCACCATTACGCCATCGATGTTATCACTTCTGCGAAGATCGGCGACACCTCGGCAACACCAAAGTGTTTAGGACTCTACGTCCAAGATGTCAAAACGGGACAAGTTCATACCGTGAGCGCTCAGCACACGGTACTCGCCACCGGTGGCGCCGGAAAAGTCTACCTCTACACCACCAATCCAGATACCGCGACTGGTGATGGCATTGCCATGGCATGGCGTGCTGGCTGTCGTGTAGCAAATATGGAGTTCATGCAGTTCCACCCGACCTGTTTGTATCACCCCTACGCAAAATCCTTCCTGATTACAGAAGCGGTTCGCGGCGAAGGCGGCATACTGAAGTTACCGGTTGAAGCTGGCGCTGCAGCTGGCACACGTTTCATGTTGAACCATGATGAGCGCGCAGAACTAGCACCGCGTGACGTCGTCGCCCGCGCCATTGACTTCGAGATGAAAAAACGTGGTCTTGATTATGTCGACCTCGACATTAGTCATCAGCCCCCTGAGTTTTTGAAGGAGCATTTCCCGACAATTTACGCTCGCTGTCTAGAACTCGGAATCGATATTACGAAACAAGCGATTCCAGTAGTTCCTGCCGTTCACTTTACATGCGGCGGCGTCGTCACTGACACCCTCGGTAGAACTGACATCCCAGGACTCTATGCAGTTGGCGAAACCGCGTACACCGGCTTACACGGTGCGAATCGCCTAGCCAGCAATTCTTTGCTTGAGTGCTTAGTGGTAGGCAAAGCGGCGGCACATCACATCGCAGAACAATCACCACAAACCAATCCCGAACTACCAGCTTGGGACGAAAGTCGCGTGTCTGATGCCGATGAAGAAGTCGTGATCGCGAACAACTGGGACGAACTACGCCGCTTTATGTGGAATTACGTCGGCATCGTGAGAACTACCAAACGCTTAGAACGTGCTAAGCATCGCATTCAACTTTTGAAAGAAGAGATCGACGAGTACTACGCGAACTTCCGCATTTCCAACAATTTGTTAGAGTTGCGTAACCTGGTCGAAGTCGCCTCGCTGATTGTGGAAAGCGCCTTATCTCGTCGCGAAAGCCGTGGGCTTCATTACAGCCGTGACTATCCGGACACCTTGCCCAAAGCTTTAGCTACCGTCATGACGCCAAGAATACGAAACAAGCTCATAAAAAAATAAGCGCGTCTGTCGTGACAAATTGAGAGATGTGTATGGTCACGGCCTAGTCGATCAAGCTATCGATGTCGCGTATCTTGTTAAGAGCCTCATCGATACGATCAACTGCAATAATATGCAAGCCCTCAATCTTCTGTTTGGGGGCGTTTGACTTCGGTATCATTGCCACCGAAAAGCCTAGTTTTGCCGCTTCTCGCAAGCGCTCTTGACCACGTGGCGCCGGGCGAATCTCTCCAGCCAAGCCAACCTCACCAAACACCACAAAACCGCGCGGCAACGGCTTGTTTCGCATCGAAGAATTGATGGCCAATAGCACCGCCAAGTCTGCGGCGGGCTCAGTAATTTTGACGCCACCGACCGCATTAATGAAAACATCTTGATCAAAAGCGGCGACACCCGCATGGCGATGCAAAACCGCTAGTAGCATTGCCAATCGATTTTGCTCCAAACCGACAGACAACCGTTTTGCATTCGGCGCGTGCGAAGTATCAACTAAAGCCTGAATTTCCACTAACAGCGGACGTGTACCCTCTTGCGTCACCATCACGCACGAACCCGCAACTTGGGCGTCATGTTGCGACAGAAAAAGTGCCGATGGGTTGGACACGCCTTTCAGTCCACGCTCTGTCATTGCAAACACGCCTAACTCATTCACCGCACCGAAACGGTTCTTGATCGCACGGACCAATCGGTAACTCGAATGTGTATCCCCTTCAAAATACAAAACCGTATCGACGATATGTTCAAGGACTCGCGGGCCAGCCAATGCGCCCTCTTTGGTCACGTGCCCCACCAGTATCATGGTGATATTGCTGGCTTTGGCCACACGCGTTAACTGTGCAGCACATTCGCGGACTTGCGCCACCTAACCTGGCGCAGAACTCAAGGCATCGTAATACATGGTCTGTATCGAATCGATGACGACCACTTGAGGTTTATGATCCGCCAAAGTATTGAGGATCTTCTCCAATTGAATTTCGGCTTGCAAAGAGACCTCATCCGTCTCCACCATCAATCGTTTCGCGCGCAACGCGATCTGCGCGCCCGATTCCTCACCACTAACATACAGAACCTTCTTAACACGCGACAGACTCGATAAGGCTTGCAACAGCAGGGTCGATTTACCAATCCCTGGATCACCACCAATCAGAACCACGCCACCGGGCACTAAACCACCACCTAACACCCGATCAAATTCCTCAATACCAGTCCCGAACCTTGGCACATCCTCGGCTTCGATCTTGCCCAAATTTAAAACAGGAGCACTTTGCGCTAATCCTTGATACTTCTGCGAAAAACGATTACCAACATCTTCGATGATGGTTTCCACCAATGTGTTCCATTGCTGACAGGCTGGGCATTGCCCTGCCCACTTGCTTTGGATCGCACCACACTCAGTACACGTGTAATTTGTTTTTTGTTTAGCCATTTTGAAAAATCGGGAGGTGATGATAGATTTTTGAACCGAGAAAAACCACTGATATTTTACACAGTATCGAGATATTAGATTGTCGTATTTCAACTGAAATTTCAGAGTTTCATGGTATAAAGCACACCTGCATCTAAAAGCACAGGTCATAACAACGAATGAAACGCGGTTTTTACACAATTATGGCAGCGCAGTTTTTCTCTTCGCTAGCCGATAATGCATTGCTGATCGCTGCAATGGCATTGCTAACGACAATGAATGAACCTGCGTGGATGACCCCACTCCTCAAATGGAGTTTCGCGCTTTCTTACGTCTTACTTGCCGCCTTCGTTGGCGCCTTTGCCGACTCTATGCCCAAAGGCAAAGTCATGTTTATCACCAACCTCATTAAAGTTGGTGGCTGTGCACTGATGTTCTTCGATGTTCACCCTGTGATTGCATACGGTATCGTCGGCTTTGGCGCGGCGGCGTATTCACCAGCCAAGTACGGTATTTTGACTGAGCTCTTGCCTGCCGAAAAATTAGTTGCAGCCAACGGATGGATAGAAGGATTGACGATCGGATCGATTATTCTCGGTGTACTGCTCGGTGGTAAGCTGATCGATCCTCGCATCTCCGCATGGATGCTGTCTTTCGATTTCCCAATCATTGATACCGGTATCGACACAACCAATGAGGCTGCTTTATGCGTGATTACAAGCTTCTACGTTATCGCTGCACTCTTTAATCGCCACATCCCTGATACCGGCGCAGTGTACGAAAAACAAGAACGTAATCCATTCTGCTTATTGCGCGATTTCACACATTGCTCAATCAAACTGTGGAAAGACAAACTTGGGCAAATTTCTTTGGCCGTCACAACGCTGTTCTGGGGTGCGGGCGCGGTCTTACAGCTCTTAGTTCTCGAATGGGCTCGCGTCAATCTCAATATGCCACTCGAGAGAGGTACCGAATTGCAAGGCGTGTTTGCGCTTGGCATCGCTTCCGGTGCACTGCTAGCGGCAAAGTTTATTCCTCTGAAGCGCTCACTGAGTGTAATGAAACTTGGTGTAGTGATGGGTCTGGTTGTCACCTCGATGGTCTTCGTCAAGAACGTCTGGCTGGCTTACCCCTTGCTGATATTGATTGGTGGCTTGGCCGGTTTTTTCGTAGTGCCAATGAACGCCTTGCTCCAACATCGCGGCCATGTGCTGATGAGTGCTGGACATTCAATCGCCGTTCAAAATTTCAATGAACAACTTTCGATCTTGGTCACTTTGGCGATCTATAGCTTCATGGTCAAACAAGCTTTGCATACCAGCACGATCATCATCGCATTCGGTTTATTCGTTGCCTCGACGACCTACCTTGTGATGCGCAAACACGCTGCAAACCAAGCGAAGTTCGACTCTGTTTCATTGATTGGCGAGGAAAAACACTAAGCCCGAATCTGTTCTCGCGGCTCAGGGCGTTCAACTTGGGCCGCCCTCACTGGCCAATTGTCTGGTACCACAAAGCCACGACAAAACTCCTGCATTAAGTCACCACTGCGGCGCATGATCGCGACCAAAACAGGCCTTTGATCGACATGAAAGTGACGCTCTATCATGTCTACCACGATATCTTTTTTCATCACGTCCGCTTCATCGACTTGGGCAGGCGCCAACCAATCAAGCCTTTCTAGTATCGTGGCATAGGGTATTGCGAGTTTTTTCAGCTCATCGATCGTCCACCAAAATCCCATGCAATGCCCTTCCGCGATACCTTGCACAGCATTGGCAATTCGTTCTGTCGTGCGATAAAACAGCCAGCCTTTGACTAAAGCCTTAGCCGAAGAAATACCTTGGGGTATAGCGCGTTGCGCCGCAGGATGTTGCGATAGCGTCAGCTGCTTACCAATAATTTTCTGCATTTTGGCCCCCAAACTGTCGTTCAGATTCGGCCCGAGGTAATCAAATACTGAGGCAACATGGCGGGTCGCACCAGGTAACTGGAACAAATAAAACTTGGTCGCCAACTCCAAATGAATGAGGCCACTGTGACCAAACAAGAGGTAGTCAAACTCGCCTATTGTATGATTGGCTTTATCATTAATTTGCAGGCTCTTCCCAAACAACAAACCTTCATGCTGGAAAAAATAGCCCAGTAAATTCTCGGCATAATGCCCTAACCGCAAAGACTCGTGCTGTTGCACTGCTTCATGCAAAGGTGTGGGATGCGCATCCAATTCAAATAGCCAGCGTTTCAGTTGTGAGCGCTCCGGCAAACTCAAATGTGCTAACTGACGATGCCACATGGGCGAACGTTCGTCGAGTACAGCTGGAGACAATAATAACCAGGTCAGCGCACGCACGTGTTTATCACGTAGCTGAAAAAACTCCTGATGAAACAAACTTTGATAGGTTTGCATGAACCCGCTCTCTCGGTGATAACAATCAGGATCAGAGTAAGCCGAACTTTAGAGATCTTCAGACAAGTCTAGCGGAAAATCTATTTCAGTGTGGAAATTCAATATGAAGAGATTTGACAGAGTTGTTGCCATACGACGCGCTTTGCTGTGCCGTCCTTAAGTAAGCGATATAGGCTAGGCAAGTTAAACACCGATATGCCGTTCCATTGATAGCCTTCGACTGCTGCGCTTTCCGTCGCCGATAGACCTAGAACTGAGGCACTTTGTAAACCAAAAGTAAAAACATATTTAGGTTGGCTAAGGCTGAGGTAGCGATGCACAAATGGAGTGCAAGCCGCACTTGATTCGGCTGCTGACAATTGCTGAGCTTGGCTCGGCATTTCTGATTGCAGTAGCGGCAATAAATGGGCGCGCAACCCCAATTGACTCGCTGCATTTAGAATATTTTGCGCCAGACGATCAAGCTGCGCTGCAAGCTCCGGTTCGAAATAATCTTGCTCCAACCAGTCGATCAGCAATACAAGTTCACTTTGCGGGTCTGGAAGCAAGCTACCGCGCTTGCCGTACGCAGGGCAAAGCGCACATTTCGAGCATTGAGAAATATCTTTGTTGAGCAACGCAATGCTATCCTGAGCATGAGCAGATTCGTTTAGTTCCGGCGTAGTCGGCGCCAATTCTGCCCCATCCTCTGCTGGTAACGCTAGATTTTCTGGGCGACGTAACTGCCAGACCTCTCCGATACCAAGGTGTTTCAAAAAATAATCGCGATGACTATTCATGAGAGCTCCGATTGAGTGGCAGACGCATCACGATTGCGTCTTCGCGCGTCCCTTGTTCAGCTGGGTAATAGCCGCGTCGACGACCAATTTCAATAAAACCAAATCGTTCATAGATATTGATAGCGCGTTGATTGCTCACGCGAACCTCCAACATGATTGATTCAAACCCTATTGTTTCTGCATATTGGCGCAGCGCTGCCAGTAATTGATAGGCAAAACCCTGCTTCTGAAAAGCCCTAGCCACCGCAATGGTTAGTAAGTGAAGTTCATCCACCACAGGCATCACAAAAAAATAGCCGATCAGCGCCCCCGCACCCCGCTCAGTCTGGAGACGAAAGCCGAACGCTGGATAATTCTGAGCGAAAGAATCAACAAAATTGCCACGCGACCAAGGATGCACATACACATTTTCCTCGATCAGCAAAACTTCCTCAAGATCCTCGATAGAGAGAGAACATAATACTGACTCAAGCGCGTCGCCAAAGGTTTGAATTATCGAACCTGGTAAGTCCGTGATTATTTCGCTCATCGCTTGCACCTATGCAGAAGCCGTCACAGTTTGCGCTGCTTGCAGACGTTCCGCTGTGGTCAACGCCACCTTATTGCGCAAATAAAGTGGTTGCGCATTCTCGGCCACAACAAAATCCGAATCAGGCACCGACATTGCTAGAGCAATCGCCTGTGTCGCATGCGGCATCGCATAGACACACTTCGATTGCGTCTCCGTCTGGATGTTCGCACCCACCACAATGGTGCAATTTTGCTGGTCAAGGTAAGGCATAAGCTCATCAACGGTCGTTAAACTCGGCGTCACAACTTCCTGCCAAGCTTTATTGTTCCAACGTAGATGCGTCCAGTACACCTCAGACATTCGTGCGTCCAACAAACAAATACATTCGTCGATGCCATGTTGCTCGCGCGCTGCCTGAGCTTGGACATGCAGGCTTACCAGCGGCAATACCGGGAGATTCAAAGCAAATGCAAGCCCCTGAATCACGCCACAAGCAGTTCGCACGCCAGTGAATGCGCCAGGGCCGCAACCAAAAGCCAGTAGATCAAGATCACCCACGTCAAGAGAAAATTCCGTCAATAGCGATTCGATAGCTGGCAGCAAGCCGTGTGAATGGGTATTCACACCGGACAACTCCAAACTTTTTACGATGCCCTTGTGAGAAAGTGCGACAGAGGCGACATCAGTCGAGGTTTCAATTGCGAGTATGGTCTTCATAGCGGTATTTTACCTCGGCTGGCATCACGTCCAAAGTAATAATGCATCCAGAATCGCTATCAACCAAACCTCGCGAAAAACATGAGCACCCAGAGGCTTTAAAAGCTGCGGTAAAATAAGCAATGACTATGAATAATCCTACTGTACAACTTGATGATCTAAACGCAGTCGCACAACAACTGCACGACACACCATGGTTGATCGCGTGTCTCTGCGCCGCTTGGTGCGATACCTGCCAAGCGTATCGCCATCAATTTAATGAATTGAGCACCAAGCATCAAGATAAAGCCTTTGCGTGGGTCGATATTGAAGATCATGCTGACTTGATTGATGAGCTCGATATCGAAAACTTCCCAACGATCTTAATCGAATACCAAGCAAAGATTTTATTTTTGGGAACCATGCTGCCCGATGCTAACTTAGTCCATAAACTTATCGGTAACTACCAAAGTATTATTGACGAAAAGTCGGCTACAGCAATTACTTCATCGATACAAGAGAATAACCAAGATATCGACAGCCATTGGAATCTCAGCACGCGCCTGCGAGCATTGAGTTAATAAGGCAACTGCGATCAGTGAACGAGCTTATTAATTCCCAAGCTTACCCATGATCTTCGAATACACTGCAGAAAAACAAAAAGGGTCTAGACATGCATCTAGACCCTTTTTACTTTAAAACTGGCGCGGCTGGCAGGAATCGAACCCACGACCCCTTGGTTCGTAGCCAAGTACT
>CAYWNE010000179.1:0-8187 GCA_964459555.1 uncultured Burkholderiaceae bacterium
CAGCGAATTAGAAAAACTCCGTGACGGTATTGCAAAATACGTTGTGGAAGGTGATCTTCGTCGCGAAATCTCGATGAACATCAAGCGTTTGATGGACTTAGGCTGCTACCGCGGTCTGCGTCATCGCAAAGGTTTGCCTGTTCGTGGTCAACGTACACGTACGAATGCACGTACACGTAAGGGCCCACGTAAAGCAGCGCAATCATTGAAAAAATAATCCAGCTCGGTTGTAAATCACTGGATTCAAGGAACCAATTATGGCAAAAGCACAAAATAACGCAGCGGCAGCTCGCGCTCGTAAAAAAGTTAAGAAAAATGTTGCTGAAGGTATCGCACACGTTCACGCATCTTTCAACAACACCATCATCACGATCACTGATCGTCAAGGCAATGCATTGTCTTGGGCAACTGCTGGTGGTCAAGGTTTTAAAGGCTCTCGTAAATCTACACCGTTCGCAGCTCAGGTTGCAGCGGAAGCCGCTGGTAAAGTGGCTGTAGAATGCGGCATCAAAAATCTTGAAGTACGTATCAAAGGCCCAGGCCCAGGTCGTGAGTCCTCTGTGCGTGCTTTGAATAACTTGGGTATCAAGATCTCTTTGATTCAAGACGTTACGCCAGTTCCACATAACGGCTGCCGTCCTCCAAAGCGTCGTCGTATCTAATACCAAGCTTGGCCTCGGCTAAGCTTTGGAAATTCTAGCTTTCATGCTAGAATGCAGCCCGCCAAGAAATTTGGTGGGTTTTGTTCTTTAGAATCGTTCTTTAGAATTTAGCGACTTTTTTTAAGACCACTGTTTGGTAGCAGGTAGACCAAACTAGCGTAGGTATTGCTCAATCGAGCACTTACGTCATTTACAAAGGAAATTATTGTGGCACGTTATATCGGACCAAAAGCAAAATTATCCCGCCGCGAAGGCACGGACCTCTTTCTGAAAAGCGCACGTCGCTCTTTGGACTCTAAATGTAAATTGGATGTAAAACCAGGTCAACACGGTGCAAAATCTGGTGCACGTACTTCTGACTTCGGTAACCAATTGCGCGAAAAGCAAAAAGTTAAGCGTATGTACGGCGTGTTGGAACGTCAGTTCCGTCGTTATTTCGCTGAAGCTGATCGCCAAAAAGGTAACACTGGCGAAACATTGTTGAAATTGTTGGAATCCCGTTTGGACAACGTTGCATACCGTATGGGCTTCGGCTCCACACGCGCAGAAGCACGTCAATTGGTGAGCCACAAAGCATTTACAGTGAATGGCCAAGTTGTGAACATCGCTTCTTACCAAGTTAAAGCTGGTGACGTTGTTGCTGTTCGCGAAAAAGCGAAAAAACAAGCTCGTATCATCGAAGCTTTGTCTTTGGCTGAAAGCATCGGTATGCCATCTTGGGTTGCAGTTGATTCCAAGAAAATGGAAGGCACATTCAAGTCTATGCCAGACCGTAGCGACATCGCTCAAGACGTCAACGAATCTTTGATCGTCGAATTGTATTCTCGTTAATCATAAGTTTCACCGCCTGCTCATGGAAACATGCGCAGGCTTTTTTCATTTTGCCATCAGCCTTATCGGTGTAACGAGCCGAGGGTATTGAAAAGGACAAATCATGCAAAACAATCTGTTTAAACCTCGTATTATTGATGTAGAAATGTTGGGCCCTGGCTCAGCGAAAGTTGTGATGGAGCCATTCGAACGCGGTTTCGGTCACACTTTGGGTAATTCTTTACGTCGCGTATTGTTGTCTTCTATGGTTGGTTACGCGCCAACGGAAGTCACTATCGCTGGTGTGGTACATGAGTACTCGACACTCGACGGCGTGCAAGAAGACGTGGTTGATATTTTGTTGAACTTGAAAGGCGTTGTCTTCAAGTTGCATGAACGTGATGAAGTCACTTTGACCTTGAAAAAAGAAGGCGAAGGCGCGGTATTGGCATCCGATATCGAATTGCCACACAACGTTGAGTTGATCAACCCAGACCACGTCATCGCTAATTTGACCGCAGGCGGCAAGTTGGATATGCAGATCAAAGTTGAAAAAGGCCGTGGCTACGTTCCTGGTAACGTTCGTCGCTTGTCTGAAGATGCGAACAAAACGATCGGTCGTATCATCCTCGACGCGTCTTTCTCTCCAGTTCGTCGCGTGTCCTATTCTGTGGAATCTGCTCGTGTTGAACAGCGCACAGACTTGGATAAACTGATCATCAACATCGAAACAAACGGTGTGATCACTCCAGAGGAAGCGATTCGTCAATCTGCTCGTGTATTGGTCGATCAGTTGCACGTCTTCGCAGCATTGGAAGGTACAGAAGCAACGACAGAAGCGCCTTCACGCGCACCTGCAGTTGATCCAGTATTGTTGCGTCCAGTCGATGACTTGGAATTGACCGTACGTTCTGCAAACTGCTTGAAAGCAGAAAACATTTACTACATTGGCGATTTGATCCAACGTAGCGAAAACGAATTGCTCAAGACACCAAACTTGGGTCGCAAGTCTTTGAATGAAATCAAAGAAGTGTTGGCCTCCCGTGGTTTATCTTTGGGCATGAAATTGGAAAACTGGCCACCAGCTGGCTTGGAAAAATAAGAATTGAATTTATGATCAAGCACAACAGCGGTTGTGCTTGGTCTAAATAATTACCGGTCCGCGCCAAATGGTTGGCGATAGAAGAACTGGATTTTTAATATTTATCGAAAGGAAGTATCATGCGTCATCGTCACGGCTTACGTAAGCTTAACCGTACCTCTTCTCACCGTTTGGCAATGTTGCGCAACATGACAGTATCTTTGTTGCGTCACGAAGCAATCAAGACAACTTTGCCGAAAGCAAAGGAATTGCGCCGCGTAGTTGAGCCTATCATCACTTTGGCAAAAACAGATTCTTTGGCAAACAAGCGTTTGGCATTTGCTCGTTTGCGCGACCGTGAAATCGTTCAAAAATTGTTCGCAGAATTGGGTCCACGTTTCGCGAACCGTAACGGCGGTTACTTGCGTATTTTGAAAATGGGCTTCCGCGTTGGCGACAATGCGCCTATGGCCTATGTTGAATTGTTGGATCGCCCAGAAGTTACTGATGCGGCTGACGCTCCAACAGTAGAAGAATAAGCAAACATAGCAAAGTTTTGCTAGCTTGATTCAAAAAAAGCCGTTCAGCTCGCTGAACGGCTTTTTTGTTTTTATGTTGGCGATAGGCGGCGGGAGGAAGACTGTTGATCGTAACTGGTGCGGGCTGTATCGAAATGTAAGCCGATCAGCAAACTTTCCCTGCTTCCGGTAAGATGAAAACTTATTCCCTGCACGAGTCAGACCTTGCACAATCAAAGCTAAGCACTCGCAGGACCACCATAATTCGTAGCAGATCGTTCTTGGAAACGCGCATGGTTTCTTACTCTCGTCATAATTCACAGCAAAGCGCGACGGTTTCACATAGTTGGCGTGTTTGGCTCAGGTCGTTTTTCCTCATATTCACCGCTGTCTTGATGTGCTGGACTGCGCCTGGTTTTGCACGGGCAGATGATTTTCTTGATCCTGCGGTCGCGTTCAAGGTCGATGCCAAGATGGTGTCGCAAGATAAGCTCAAGATTGAATTTACGATTGCGAAAGGTTACTACCTCTATCGCGAACGTTTTAAGTTTGCTGCGGAGGGTGCAGAGTTAGGCAGCTTCGAGATCCCGCGCGGCAAGATCAAATACGATGAAACTTTTGAGAAAGACGTCGAAACCTATCACAATAGCCTGATCGTGGAGATTCCGGTAAAAGCAAAATCTGATTTCAAGTTGAAGTTGACGCAGCAAGGATGTGCTGATGCGGGTCTTTGCTATCCGCCTATGGATTTGGTTTTGCCAATCTCTATATTGGCAGGCGCCACAGATGCGAAGACGGCTATCGCAGATAAAAATGTATCAGCTTCCACACCTGTGACTACAGCGAGCGCAGAAACCAGCAACAATGCGGCAAAAACGAAAGACAGTTCGAGTATTGAAAGCACCTTACAAAGCGGTCGTTTGCTCTTGATCGTGCCCTTGTTCTTCGTGCTCGGTATCGGCTTATCGTTCACACCATGCGTGTTGCCAATGGTACCGATTCTCTCTTTCATTATTGTTGGTGAAGGTGCGGCCATCAAACACAGCCGTGGTTTCTTTTTGTCCCTGAGTTATGTGCTCGGTATGGCTTTGGTTTACACCGCACTTGGTGTGAGCGCTGGCTTACTCGGTGAAGGGCTCGCGGCGGCCTTGCAGAATCCTTGGGTCCTGTCTGCTTTTGCCGCCTTGATGGTGGTTTTGTCCCTATCGATGTTTGGCGTTTATCAATTGCAGATGCCCGCTGCGATACAAACAAAACTCACCTATTTTTCGGAAGGTCAGCGTAATGGCAAGATGATTGGCGTGTTCCTGATGGGCGCAATTTCAGCCTTGATCGTCGGCCCCTGCGTAGCGGCACCATTAGCGGGCGCTTTGGTCTACATCAGTCAAACGCGCGATGTGGTGATTGGCGGCAGCGCCTTATTCTCCTTAGCGATTGGGATGGGTGTTCCTTTGTTATTGGTGGGGATGTCGGCCGGTAGTGTGTTGCCGCGCGCTGGGATGTGGATGGAGGAGATTAAGCGCTTTTTCGGTGTCTTGATGTTGGCGATGGCGATTTGGATGATTTCGCCTGTGATTCCAGCTGTGGTTCAAATGTTGGCATGGTCGGCTTTACTCATGTCGTATGCGATCTACCAGGCCTTCATCAATAAAGGGAAATTATTCTCGAAATTTGTCGCAGGCGTTTTCTTCATACTCGGCGCTATACAGTTAGTCGGGGTGTCGACTGGTGGGCGCGATGTCTTTTCACCTTTGGCGCATCTCACTGGAACGCCAGTGCACGTGAAATTCCAACGCGTACGTAGCAGTGCCGAACTTGATGCAGTCTTGGCTGCCAATAAAGATAAGTTGGTGATGTTCGACTTCTATGCGGATTGGTGTGTGTCCTGCAAGGAAATGGAGAAGCTGACCTTCGTTGAGCCGCGCGTTAAAGCCAAGCTTGATCAAATGCTGCTATTGCAAGTTGATGTCACTGCCAATAACGCCGACGATAAGGCCTTGCTCAAACGATTCGGTTTATTTGGGCCCCCGGGGATTATTTTCTTTGATAAGAATGCCCAAGAGTTGGTTGGTAAGCGTGTGATTGGATATCAAAACGCCGATACTTTCTTAGGTTCTTTGGCCGCGCTCGAAACAAAGTAAAAGCATTGGGAAAGCAGAAGCGCTGTTTTCCCGTTTTCCCTTAATGCACCGCTTGGACGCTAACGTACTGGCACAATCATCTCAGCATAGTCGTACAAAGCGCCGAGAATGTCTTGTTCTTCATCATTGGCTTGCTCGGATAGCTGATCGATTTGATCAAAAAAAACCTCGACACTGCGCGCATTGCCATCGCCCTCGATCAGACGCGCATAGCGATGTTCTTCCCAGCGTTCTGCATCCTCTGCGGACAGCATTTCTGGGAAATTACGCGCTTTGTAGCGAAAGAAAAGCTCATCCAATCGTTCATCTTGAAAATGCGGTTGTACGCTCAGCAGCTTGGCTGGCGGCAGCTGACGCAACTCATTCAGTGTGCGACGGTCACCAGGGCCGAGAAAGCCGCCATACAGGTCTTCATCAACATCTTGTGTTTCACCGCTTTCACGGCCGTAGACTTTGTCCCATAAATCGACGGTGAGCTTTTGGGTGCTGAGCATCTCTGCTGCGATCTGTGCATGCTTCAGTGAGCTCTCCATGTCGATCTCCCAGCGTTCGGCCATTTCAGCGCTCAGCGTTTTGAGATTGCCAATCACGACCGGTGACTTGTTCAGATGAATGCTCTTGATGGGTAGGCGCGTGACGCCGTCCGGCAGATCGCTACTTTTACTGAACATGCGCTCTTGAATTTCGTTGACACCAAGGCCAATCAATTCTTCAGGGTTGTAGCGCAGATCCCAAGCAATGACTTCGTTCTTGTTCTTTGGATGAACTGCCAGTGGCCACATCACCGCAAGGCAGCCATGCTGCGTCGGGAACATGCCCGATACATGTAGGAAGGGCTTGCCGAGCAAAGGCATGCCAAGCTCTTGTGCTACCTTGTCCTTTTTGTGAAGGGCAAAACAGAAATCGAAGAGACGACTTTGCTTCTCTTTCACTAAACGCGCTAAAGCCACCGTGGCACGGACGTCGAATAAAGCGTCATGCGCACTCTCGTGCGAAATGCCATTAGCTGCGGTCAAGTGCTCAAGACGGAAGCTCGGCTTACCTTCTTCGTTCAGTGGCCAATGTATGCCTTCAGGGCGCAAGGCGTAGCAGGTTCTCAGCATGTCCATGATGTCCCAGCGACCGCATTGGTTTTGCCATTCGCGTGCATAGGGATCGATGAAGTTGCGCCAAAACAGAAAGCGTGTGACTTCATCATCGAAACGTATCGTGTTGTAGCCGACGCCAATGGTCCCAGTTGCAGCCAGCGCCGCTTCAATCTGCGCAGCAAATTGATGTTCTGGCAGACCTTGTTCAAGGCACTGCTGAGGCGTGATATGCGTGATCAAACAAGATTGTGGGTCGGGCAGGTAATCGTTAGCGGGGCGACAGAAAATATTGATAGGCTCACCAATTTCATTGAGATCAGCGTCGGTGCGAATGGCGGCGAACTGCGCAGGCCGATCGCGACGAGCGACTGCACCAAAAGTTTCGTAGTCATGCCAAAGAAAACTATGTGTTTGCATCGAGTAATCCGTTTGAAATTTTCTGTCTTCGCACATGGAGCGGCGGCGTTTGAGTTGAACTTGATCAGTCGCTTCAATCTGTTCGGCGTCGTTCGCGTTCACCAAAATATTGAAGCTTGATAAAAATCACGACCAACACGAAAACAATCGCCACCATGCCACCTATCACTTTCCAAAAACCGGATTCGTCGGCAATCATGGGCATCTTTACAAAGTTCATGCCGAAGACGCCGGTGATCAAAGTCAGTGGCATGAACAAGGCAGTGATCACCGTCAGCCACCGCATGATATCGCTGGTACGATGAGCCATTGCCGCAAAGTGAATTTGCACCGAAGATTCGAGTGAGGCTTCGAGGCGGCGCGCATGATTGAGCACGCGATTGACGTGTTCCATCACATCGTTAATGCGCACCAATAGCAAATCCTTGGCGCGACTATGGTGTTCGGAATTGCCGTCGTAGGTGTCGACCAAATGATCGCGCAATTCTTGCAGTGCATCGTATTGTTCCTCGCACAGATGATCGAGCTTGCGAATCTCGATACGCGAATCGAGCAGGGCAATCCAGTTATTGAAGGGCTTGCGTGGATCAAGCAAGGCATGCTGCCAGCGATCGAGTTGATTGGTGAGCGGTTGACGCAAATCGAGATATTGATCGACCATCGCATTTAACAAACGCAGCATCAAATCTTCTGGTGACGAAGGCAAGCGACTTGCATGCCCATTCCCTTCGCCTTTTGGTTTGTGGCTGAGCAAACGCTGACGCGCCGCTTCGATGGTGCGGCTATGTTTGCCACGCACGGTGACAAGTGCAGTGCCGAGCAGAAGGAAGGAAACTGGAATGGTGTTGAGCTTATTGAGCGCGGCTGGGATTTTTTTGTTGGCGGTTTCTGTGCTTGGAGATTCAACACCAAGTGCGAGCTTTTGAAACACCACCAACTCATAGTCTTGGGTCGCGTCGAAATACGAAGGATGACTTAGGTTGATCACATCCTTCAAATGTAAATCGTAAATGCGAATACCGGTGATGCGTTCGACTTCATCGCGCCAAGCTTCGGGGTTGGCAGCAACTTCATCATGCGTGACATCGAGCCACAAGAAACGGCAACTCTCATCGAGCAGTTGTGTATCGCTCGCCGCCGCATTGAGAAAGTCAGTTTGAGAAAAGTCGTGCAAAGAATTCTGCACGACTTGGTGTTCGCTGATATAGAAAATATCCATCAAGTAAAGCTCCGAAAGTGGCAACGCGCTTTGCGAAGTTCGGCGAGCATCGTGGCTCGATGCGGCGCAAAGCGCGTCTTTCGAAAGCTTACTTGGTTTGCAATAAACGCGCTACATCACGTGCAAAATACGTCAAGATGCCATCGGCACCGGCGCGTTTGAAGGCCAGGATGGCTTCCATCATGGTCTTGTCGTGATCGATCCAACCATTTTGTGAAGCGGCCTTGATCATCGCATACTCACCACTCACT
>CAYWNE010000180.1:0-7872 GCA_964459555.1 uncultured Burkholderiaceae bacterium
AAGCACAAGGCTTCTTTGTTGAAAAACGAAAAAGCCATGCGTTTACTCAATGAAAATCGTCAAGGTTCCTTGCTTGATTTCATTGAAGACTTCACGAATCGTTTCCCGAAATACGTCGACGAATATGAGACTTTGTTGACGGATAATCGTATCTGGAAACAACGTTTGGTTGGTATCGGTGTGGTTTCACCTGAGCGCGCGATGGCGATGGGCTTTACTGGTCCAATGCTGCGTGGTTCTGGTGTCGAATGGGATTTGCGTAAGAAGCAACCGTATGAAGTCTACGATTTGCTCGACTTCGATATTCCAGTTGGTGTCAACGGCGATAGTTATGATCGTTACTTGGTGCGTGTCGAAGAAATGCGTCAATCAAATCGCATCATCAAACAGTGCGTTGAATGGTTGCGTAACAACCCAGGTCCAGTGATGTCGACCAACCACAAAGTCACGCCACCAAGCCGTGTGAATATGAAGACCAATATGGAAGAGTTGATCCATCACTTCAAATTATTCACAGAAGGTTTCCATGTGCCGGTTGGTGAAGCGTACGCCGCAGTGGAACATCCAAAAGGCGAGTTCGGTATTTACTTGATGTCCGATGGCGCAAACAAGCCATACCGCATGAAGATTCGTGCACCAGGTTTTGCGCATTTGCAGGGCTTGGATGAAATGGCTAAGGGGCACATGATTGCTGACGCCGTCACGATCATTGGTACCCAAGATATCGTGTTCGGTGAAATCGACCGATAAAAGTTTGACTGGTTTTGTGGCTTATGAGTTGGTGCTCAATATCGCTAGCTCAAAAACAAAACCATGCGTGACTCGAGAAATAAAAATTAATGAATGATTGGCTCGGTTGACGAGCTAATAGTTGAGGCAAGAGCGATGATCCTATCAGAGCAAGCACTAAAGAAAATTGATCGCGAATTAGCGAAGTTTCCAGCGGACCAAAGACAATCGGCGGTCATGGCGGCTTTGGCCATCGCTCAAGATGAAACCAATTGGTTGTCTCCAGAAGTGATGCAATTCGTGGCAGATTACATTGGTATGCCAGCGGTGGCGGTGCAGGAAGTAGCGACCTTCTACAACATGTACAACACCAAACCAGTCGGTCAATTCAAGATCACGGTTTGCACTAATTTGCCATGTGCCTTGTCTGGTGGTGAACGCGCGGCACATCACCTGAAACAAAAACTAGGTCTCGACTATAAAGAAACTTCGGCTGACGGAAAGTTCACCTTGATGGAAGGTGAGTGCATGGGTGCTTGCGGTGACGCACCAGTGATGTTGGTGAATAACAAGCGTATGTGCAGCTTTATGTCGAACGACAAGATCGACGCATTGGTTAGCGAACTAGCTCAAACAGCAGAAGCGGGTAAATAATGACGAGTCTACATAATCGCCATATCAAGCCATTGATTCTCGCCGGATTAGACGGTAAAAACTGGCATTTGCAAGACTATGTCGCACGTGGCGGCTATCAGTCTTTGAAACGTATCCTCGATGAAAAAATCCCACCAGAGCAAGTGATCGCTGAGTTGAAGGCGTCGTCCTTGCGTGGTCGTGGTGGTGCGGGTTTTCCGACCGGCTTGAAATGGAGTTTCATGCCACGTCAGTTCCCTGGTCAAAAATACCTCGTTTGTAATACCGACGAAGGCGAACCAGGTACATTTAAAGATCGCGACATCATTCGCTACAATCCGCATGCTTTGATCGAAGGTATGGCGATTGGTGCTTACGCCATGGGTATTACTGTAGGCTACAACTATATCCACGGCGAGATTTTCGCTGATTACGATCGTTTTGAAGAAGCCTTGGAAGAAGCACGTGCGGCCGGTATGTTGGGTGATCGCATTCACGGTTCTGACTTCTCGTTCCAATTGCATGCTTTCCACGGTTACGGCGCATACATCTGCGGTGAAGAAACGGCCTTGTTGGAATCCCTCGAAGGTAAAAAAGGTCAACCACGTTTCAAACCGCCATTCCCAGCGAGTTTCGGTTTGTATGGTAAGCCAACCACCATCAACAACACTGAAACCTTTGCTGCTGTACCGTTTGTCTTGGCCATGGGCGGCGAAGCTTATGCGGCTTTGGGTAAACCAAATAATGGTGGTACCAAGATTTTTTCAATGTCGGGTGACGTTGCGAAACCTGGTAACTATGAAGTGCCGCTCGGGACACCATTTGCGACTCTGCTAGAACTTGCTGGTGGCATGCGCGACGGCAAAAAAATCAAGGCGGTCATTCCTGGTGGTTCTTCTATGCCTGTTTTGACAGGTGAAGTCATGATGGCGACCGACATGGATTACGATTCGATCGCAAAAGCCGGCTCTATGCTCGGTTCTGGTGCCGTGATCGTGATGGACGAAACGCGTTGCATGGTCAAGTCTTTGTTGCGTTTGTCTTACTTCTATTTCGAAGAGTCTTGCGGCCAATGTACACCATGCCGTGAGGGCACTGGTTGGCTGTATCGCATGGTACATCGCATCGAAAACGGTCAAGGTCGTCCAGAGGATCTCGATATGTTAAATGCGGTTGCGGACGGTATTCAAGGTCGTACGATTTGCGCCTTGGGCGATGCAGCTGCGATGCCAGTGCGTGCCTTCATTAAGAATTTCCGTGAAGAGTTTGAGTATCACATCGAGCATAAGCACTGCTTAGTGCCGACGTATTTGTAAAAAATGTGTTGGTTAGGATTACGTGATCCTGATCTGAAAAAATTATTCGCTTAGCGTACCTAGAGCACACCATGGTTGAAATTGAAATAGACGGCAAGAAAGTAGAAGTCCCTGCGGGCAGCATGGTCATGGAAGCCGCCAATAAACTTGGCACTTACATCCCGCACTTTTGCTATCACAAGAAACTGTCGATTGCGGCGAATTGCCGTATGTGTTTGGTTGAAGTAGAAAAGGCACCGAAGCCTTTGCCAGCCTGCGCCACACCAGTGACTCAAGGCATGATCGTTCGCTCCAATAGCGATAAAGCGACCAAAGCACAAAAAGATGTGATGGAATTTTTGTTGATCAACCATCCCTTGGATTGCCCGATTTGCGATCAAGGTGGTGAGTGCCAATTGCAAGATTTGGCGGTCGGCTACGGTAAAACTAAATCTCGCTATCAAGAAGAAAAACGCGTGGTGTTCCACAAAAACGTTGGCCCATTGATCTCGATGGAAGAGATGAGCCGCTGCATTCACTGCACACGCTGCGTACGTTTTGGTCAAGAGATCGCCGGTGTAATGGAATTGGGTATGCTCAATCGTGGTGAGCATTCTGAAATCACTTCCTTCGTTGGTAAGACCGTCGATTCCGAATTGTCTGGCAATATGATCGATCTCTGCCCAGTCGGTGCTTTGACCTCTAAGCCATTCCGTTATTCCGCACGCACTTGGGAATTGTCCCGTCGTAAATCAGTGAGCGCGCATGATGGTTTGGGTTCGAATTTAATCGTGCAAGTGAAGAACAACAAAGTAATGCGCGTTGTGCCTCTGGAAAACGATGCCATCAATGAATGCTGGATCTCCGACAAAGATCGCTTCGCCTATGAAGGTTTGAACACAGAAGATCGTTTAACTAAGCCAATGCTGAAGCAGGGTGGTCAATGGCAAGAAGTGGATTGGCAAACAGCCCTGGAATATGTCGCGCATGGTTTGAAAAACGTGCGTCACGAACATGGTGCAAATTCGATCGCCGCTGTGGCGACGGCCAACTCCACTTTGGAAGAATTGAGCTTGTTAGCAAAAGTCGTCAAAGGCATGGGCTCGAACAACGTGGAAACACGTTTGCGCCAAGCGGACTTCGGCTTGTCTGGCAAGGTGACTCCATGGTTGGGCATGTCTATCTCTGCGTTTGCACAACTCAAACAAGTGTTTGTGATTGGTTCCTTCTTGCGCAAGGATCACCCTTTGTTGGCAGCACGTTTGCGTCAAGCAGTGAAGGGTGGCGCGAAGTTGAGTGTATTGCATGCGACCGATGATGAATTGTTGATGAAAGTCGCCAATAAAGCGGTATTGGCACCGTCTGCTTGGACCAACTTCTTGGCTGAAGTTGCAACTGCAGTGGCGAACGCCAAGCAAGTTGCAAAACCTGCTGGCTTGCCAGATGTCGTTGTCAGTGACGCGGCGCAGGCGATCGCAGCTAGCTTGTTGAGCTCAAATGAAGAGAACAAAGGCGGCGTGTTCCTCGGTAACACAGCAGCGCAACATCCGAATGCAAGTCAAATTCACGCGTTAGCGCAATGGATTGCGCAAACAGCGGGTGTTGGTTTGGGCTATTTGACTGAAGCTGCAAACAGCGTTGGCGCTCATCTTGCTGGCGCAGTAGCGACGGATGCAAACAAAGTGTTGAGCAAAGATCGTAAAGCGGTCTTGGTTTTGAACGCAGAAGCGAATCACGATTTTGCCGATGCTAACGAAGCTAATGCAGTCTTGGCACAGGCCGACATGGTGGTCGTAATGTCTCCGTTCAAGCAAGGCTTCGATTACGCTGATGTCTTGTTGCCAGTTTCTCCGTTCACTGAAACTGCAGGTACTTTCGTTAACTGCGAAGGTCGCGCACAAAGCTTCCATGGTGTGGTGAAACCGCTTGGTGATACGCGTCCGGCTTGGAAAGTCTTGCGTGTGCTCGGTAATTTGCTGGGCTTGGAGCAGTTTGATTACGAAACTTCCGAAGCCGTACGTGATGCTGTGTTGGGTCAAGGCCAAACAGATGTGTCTGCGAAACTTAATAATTTCGCCGATGTGGCGATCAGCGTAGCGGCTCCAGCCAATAGTTTGGAACGTGTCTCTGACGTCAATATTTACGCGACCGATGCGATCGTACGCCGTTCAGAATCTTTACAACGTACAGCTGATGCGAAGGCCGCAAGTGCAGTCCACCTCAGCGCGGTAGAGTTCGCTCGTCTTGGATTGAAAGACGGTGATTTCGTTAAGTTGACCCAAGGCGCTGGTTCTGTCGCGATGCCAGCGACTCTCGATAAATCCTTACCGGCAACGGTAGTTCGTGTTGCCGCTGGTGTGTTGGCGACGCATCAACTGGGTGCAATGTTCGGCCCAATTAGTGTGGAGCGTGCGTGATGAATTTCCTCGATACGATTCAAAGCTACGGCGTGCAGTATCTCGGTGGTTTGTGGCCACTGGTGTGGACCATGATCAAGATCGTTTGCGTGACTTTGCCTTTGCTCGGCGCAGTAGCGTACCTGACCTTGTGGGAACGTAAGATGATCGGTTGGATGCACGTGCGTCTCGGTCCAAATCGCGTAGGTCCTGCAGGTTTGTTGCAGCCTATCGCTGATGCGCTCAAGCTCCTGCTCAAAGAAATCGTGGTTCCAGCAAAAGCGAATAAGGTCTTGTTCGTGTTGGCACCAATTATGACGATTATGCCAGCCTTGGCTGCGTGGTCGGTCGTACCATTTGGTCCTGATATTGTGTTGGCGAACGTCAATGCCGGTTTGTTGTTGATCATGGCTATCACCTCGATGGAAGTGTACGGCATCATCATCGCTGGTTGGGCTTCTAACTCCAAGTATGCGTTCTTGGGCGCGATGCGTGCTTCCGCGCAAATGGTTTCTTACGAAATCGCCATGGGTTTTGTCTTGGTCGTGGTTCTGATGGTATCTGGTAGTTTGAATTTGACTGATGTCGTTAATGGTCAAATGAAGGGGTATTTTGCTGACCACGGTTGGAGTTTCTTGTCTTGGAATTGGTTGCCACTGTTGCCGATGTTTGTGATCTATGTGATCTCTGGTATCGCTGAAACAAACCGCCATCCATTTGACGTGGTTGAAGGTGAATCTGAGATCGTTGCTGGTCACATGGTTGAATACTCAGGTATGTCGTTTGCGATGTTCTTCTTGGCTGAATACGCCAACATGATTTTGATTTCTGCATTGGCATCGATCATGTTCTTGGGTGGTTGGAATTCGCCGATTGGTCATGAAGTGCCGGTGCTAGGTTTATTGGCTTACATCCCGGGTTGGATTTGGTTAGGCATTAAGACTTTCGTTGTGGTCTCCATGTTTATTTGGGCGCGTGCATCGTTCCCACGTTATCGCTACGATCAAATTATGCGTTTAGGTTGGAAAGTGTTTATTCCTTTGACCTTGGTGTATTTGGTAATCGTTGCAGCATGGATGCAAACCTCCTGGAACATTTGGAAGTAAAAGGCTAAAGAAAAATGGAAGCGATTAAGGATTTTTTTGGCAGCCTGATGCTGCGCGAACTGATCAAGGGCTTAGCCTTGACGGGGCGCTATATGTTTGCACGTAAGATTACGGTGCAGTTCCCAGAAGAGAAGACCCCGCAATCTCCACGTTTCCGTGGCTTGCATGCATTGCGTCGTTATCCAAATGGGGAAGAGCGCTGCATCGCCTGTAAATTGTGCGAAGCAGTTTGCCCAGCGATGGCGATCACGATTGAATCCGATCAACGCGAAGATGGCTCGCGCCGCACCACGCGTTACGATATCGATTTGACGAAGTGCATTTTCTGCGGCTTCTGCGAAGAGTCTTGCCCAGTGGATTCCATCGTTGAAACCCATGTTTTGGAGTACCACGGCGAGAAGCGCGGTGATTTGTACTTCACAAAAGAGATGTTGCTCGCTGTTGGTGACCGTTACGAACCTGAAATTGCGGCAGCACGTCAAGCTGACGCGAAATACCGCTAAACAGGAAGAGTCTTTTTATGGATTTTACGACTGCTTTATTTTATGTGTTTGCTGCCATTTTGGTATTGGCTGCAACTCAAGTGATCACTGCGCGCAGCCCAGTTCATGCCGCTTTGTTCTTGGTTCTTTCGTTCTTTAGTGCCGCCGGCATCTGGATGCTGCTCAAAGCCGAATTCTTGGCGATCGTGTTGGTTCTCGTGTACGTCGGTGCGGTCATGGTCTTATTCCTCTTCGTGGTGATGATGTTAGATATCAACATGGACAAACTACGCGAAGGTTTCTGGGGGCGTTTGCCTTTGGCTGCAATTGTTGGCCTAGTCATCGCTTTTGAAATGTCGGCCGTGCTGCTGAAAGGCTTCTTGCGTCCAGATAACGCAGTGCCAGCGAATGCAGCAAATGTTGGTAATACTAAGGTCTTGGGTATTGAGATTTTTACAAACTACATTTTCGCATTCGAAGTTGCAGCCTCGATTTTGTTCTTGGCGATTGTTGCAGCGGTAGCGTTGACTTTGCGCCGTCGTAAAGATAGTAAGTATTTTGATCCTGCTGCGGCAGTGAAAGTGAAGCGTAATGATCGTGTACGCTTGGTCAATATGAAGGCAGAATCTGATCGCGCTAATGGCGCAGAGCAATCTGCAGAAAATACAGGTGCGTAAATGGCATTGAGCTTGACACATTTTCTGATTTTGGGCGCGATCTTGTTCGCGATCTCAGTGGTCGGCATCTTCATGAATCGCAAAAACATCATCGTTTTGTTGATGGCGATTGAATTGATGTTGTTAGCTGTGAATATGAATTTCGTGGCGTTTTCTCACTATTTGGGTGACACCGCAGGACAGATTTTTGTCTTCTTTATCCTGACAGTTGCAGCTGCAGAGTCAGCGATTGGTTTGGCGATTTTGGTCGTGATGTTCCGTAATTTGGATACGATCAATGTAGAAGATCTGGGTACTTTGAAGGGCTAATCTTTTGGACTCGCACACACTGTGCGAGTAGCTCATCACGGTATTTGAAATTAAAGATATAAGATAACAAAGGGTCGATATGGCGGGGCAACTTAACCCACATTTACTACTGGCAGTACCTCTCGCACCACTAGCTGGTGCAGCAATTGCAGGTCTGCTTGGTACCAAGTTCTTTGGCAACCTCATTGGTCGCAAAACGACACATACCATCACCATTTTGGGCGTGTTGGTGTCCTTCATTTTGT
>CAYWNE010000181.1:0-7765 GCA_964459555.1 uncultured Burkholderiaceae bacterium
GAAGCAGTTGGTATTCAAAACTATCACGCGCAATTGCAGCCAAATCAGAAATATGAGATGGTCAAAGAGCTACAACAAGCTGGGGCGGTGGTTGTTATGGTCGGGGATGGGATGAACGACGGTCCAGCCTTATCGTTAGCCAATGTGTCTATCGCCATGGGGCAGGGCGCGCCGATTTCACAAACGCGCAGTGACGCATTGCTGATGTCGAACCGTTTGCTCGATATTGTCTATGCCTTCAAAGTGGCGGGCTTAGCGTTCCGTTTGATTCGAGAAAATCTTGCTTGGGCTATGCTCTACAATCTCATCGCGATTCCAGCAGCCGTGGTTGGCTGGCTAGAGCCGTGGCATGCTGCTTTGGGAATGTCTTTAAGCTCTTTGTTAGTGGTGATGAATGGTTTGCGCGTCTTGCGTTTGCGGGTGCCAGAAGTCAAGCTCGGTATCAATTAAGATAGAGGCGAGATCGAGTTAAGGCGGTCAAGAGATGATTGCAGGTTGAATGCAATAATGAAAGTAGCAATTCGTTTGCGGGAATTTTTATGGATATTATGTATTTGTTAGTGCCACTGAGTGTGGTGTTGATATTTGCGATTGGTTGGGTATTTTGGTGGGCGCTCAACCACCGCCAATTCGAAGAGTTGGATCAAGTTGGGCAAAGCATCATCGACGATAAAGATGATTAAATACGGCTATTAGTGGTCCCGTCTCTCTATGTTTTCTTTGTGATCTCTGCTGCCAACTCGCTAATCTCTTGTGCCGCATGCGAGCTCAAACTCAAATGCCGTGCCTCACTGATATGTTTAAAGTTACGCAATACACTTTTTTGATACGCAGGGTCGTAGTGTTGTTGTAGAAGTTCTTCGACTAGTTGTTCAATTGCTCCGCCTTCAATTAATCGCGTCCATCGCTCTAAACGTTCGCGACCATGCAAAGGCATCAAAAATGCCAACTGTTGACCTAACTGAGTTGTATCCTCGCTCAGATGCCGGTAGTCATCGCAGAGGAATTTGATTCTAGCGGCGAGTGTCATGTCGATGTGTATGCAGTGGCCAGCGCGTATTGCTGCCATTAAATCTTCTGGCACGCGCAGTTTGCCAATTTTTTTACTCTCCGCTTCGACATACACAACTTGCTCGGGATCGAAACGACGCAACGTATTCCAAATCTGTGTTTCGAAGCTCTTTTGACTCGGCTGTTGGTGTTCAGGCAGATTGCCGAGCACTGAACCGCGGTGGCCTGCGAGTGTCTCAAGATCAAGAACCTGCGCGCCTTGTTCAGAGAGAACTTGTAAGAGCTTACTCTTGCAACTACCGGTTGGACCACATAAGACGTGCCACTGAAATTGTTGTGCCAAGCGAGGAAGGCTGTCATTGACATGACGGCGAAACTCCTTATAGCCGCCATCGAGTTGTGCAACGGGCCAGCCGATTTTAGAGAAAATTGTCGCCATCGATCCACTGCGATTACCGCCGCGCCAGCAATAGATTAGAGGTCGCCATTCACGCGGCATGGCAGAGAACTGTTGCTCGAGATGGGCAGCGATATTACGAGCGACTATGGCTGCGCCGATTTTCTTAGCTTCGAAAGCACCGACTTGTTTGTAGCAGGTGCCAACACGAATTCTTTCTACATTATTCAATACAGGGCAATTGATAGCCCCAGGTAAGTGATCTTCGGCGAATTCGCCTTCACTACGCGCATCGATAATGGCATCGAATTGGTCGAATTGGCTGAGGGCGTCGGCAATCGAAATCAGTTGAGGGTACTTCATCGCTTCAACATTTTCTCGAGCTGCGTCCAGACATTGTCGAGGATGCGCGGATGCGCCTCGGCTTTCATGTGAATGCGATCTGCTTGAAAGAGATCTGCTTGCTCTGCAACACCTTCAAGTAAAAATGGAACAAGAGGGGCACTGGTTTCTTTAGCTACTTTACTGTACAAACCAAAGAATTGATCGCCATAGGTTTTGCCATAATTCGGTGGAATTTTCATGCCGACCAATAGCGCTTTGGCCGTCGTTGCTTGCACCGCTTTCACCATTTCTCGAAAGTTATTTTCGGAGGCTTTGAGATCCAAACCTCGCAGCGCATCGTTGCCACCTAATTCGATAATCACAATGCTGGGTTTGTGTTCTTGCAGCAGAGCGGCAAGGCGTGTTCTACCACCACTACTGGTTTCACCACTGACACTTGCATTAAAGACTTTAAACCCCAACTTCTTTTCATTGAGCCGCTTTTCCAATAAAGCCACCCAGCCTGTACCTCGCGCGATGCCATATTCGGCGGAGAGGCTATCGCCGAGCACAAGTATGGTTTTTGGTGCAGAATGTGCCCATGTCGGTATAGCCATGGCGAAAACTGCGAACAGTGCAGCTAATCCAGCTAATGCAGACGAGAATTGAAGCCGTAAATTTTTCAGCATCGATTGAATCATAGTGAAAAGTAGAACGTAAAAAGGTAAGCACCCAAATGAGTCAAGCAGAAAACAGCCGAGTAGCAATCGAAGTAAGTCAATTAAACAAACGTGTCGCCGATGCCACTGGCGAACTCAGTATTCTGCATGATATCGAATTTACGGCGCAAGCGGGTGAGACTGTCGCTATCGTTGGTGCTTCAGGTTCGGGAAAGTCAACACTTTTGGGTATCTTGGCTGGATTGGATACGCCGACTAGTGGAAAAGTCATCTTGGGCGGAGTCGATATTTTTGCTTTGGATGAGGACGGACGTGCTTTGCTGCGCAAGAACCAGTTGGGATTCGTATTCCAATCTTTTCAGCTCTTAATGCATCTGAATGCATTAGAAAATGTAATGTTGCCACTTGAACTTAGGGGCGATAAAAACGCGAAGGAAAAGGCAGAAGCAATGTTGGCGAAAGTCGGATTGTCGGCACGCTTAAAACACTATCCGAAGTTTTTGTCTGGTGGCGAGCAGCAAAGGGTTGCCCTAGCGCGTGCCTTTGTCACCGAGCCACCACTATTGTTTGCTGATGAACCGACAGGGAGTCTCGATGCAGCGACTGGCGAAGCAGTCATTCAATTGATGTTCGAGCTTAACCGTGAGCGTGGTTCTACCTTGGTCTTGGTGACACACGATATGTCAATTGCTGCACGCTGTGGCCGCACTTTGAAAATTGCAGCCGGACGTTTGCAGGAATAAAACCGCAAGCAGTGGCGATAGTGATGATCACTGCTCACAGATTCGTTCTGTGTGCTAGTGCTTTAGATGTATAAAGCCCTAGAACACTAAAACAATTTTTTCTTCAGTCTTAGAAACGGTAATTTGCAACCGAGAAGATTGTCACGCTTGAGCGCTGTGTGTTGAATGGATTCTTGTTCACATCATTCATGAAATGACGCGCACTCAAGCCGGTCGATAATGACCAATTCGAGTTGATTTCCCAGTTCCAGGTCACGCCCAATCGTAGGTCTGGGCGGGTCGTGAATTTGTTGCTGTTCAGATTTCCTACGGTGCCGAGGCTTCGATCAAATTGCGACCACAAGCTAGGAGTCTTGTTACTCCAGTTCAGACTTAGGCTAGTCGTCAATGAGTGCTTGCGACCGAAGAACTTGCTGGCTTTCGCACCGACGCTGAAGACACGTGCATTGTCGGCACCACTGATACGATTGATGTTGGCAGTGAGGCTGTAGTCTGGTGTGAGCTTGTAATTGAGATAGGCTGCCGTTTGTACGCGTTGTATTGGCGCATACGCGAATTTTGCATCGAGACGCTTTTCGAAGGCAAAGGGATCAAAAAATTGATCGCTTTCGAGTTTCAGGCCATATTGAATTTTGTCGCTCTTGGAGAAATTGAGGTTTGCCAAAGCATGGGTCTTAATCACCAGGGGGTGACCTGTCGCCGATGACGTTTCTGTATCAGCTGGCGCAAGTTGAAGACCTGTGCCCGATAAAGAAAGACTCGCGATTTGTTTAGATTTGTATTGTTCTAGCGGCGATTTGAGACTAAAGACGAAGCTACTCGCATCTTGAGCAGATTGCGCAGATGCCAGACAAGGCGTGATGCACAGGATAGCTAGAACAATACTTTTCATAGTCGAGTTTGAATTACAAATGAAACCATGCAAAACCAGAAATGACCAAACCACCCGCAGCGACGGCATATGACGCATACTGTAACCAATTTTTCTTGGTTAATAAAGCGATTGCTGCTAAAGAGATCGCAATTTGCACAGCGGTCATAGCCTG
The DNA here is from genome assembly GCA_964459555.1 of uncultured Burkholderiaceae bacterium. Lineage (GTDB taxonomy): Bacteria > Pseudomonadota > Gammaproteobacteria > Burkholderiales > Burkholderiaceae_D > Undibacterium. The sequence goes on from CAYWNE010000181.1 coordinate 4,202, forward strand.
AGCCCAGCGATGGTGTTGATGCAGAGCGCCTTCAGAGCGGTGTTCGAGCTCGACGACTTCTTTTTCGAAAGCTTCGGCTTCTTTCTTAATGTCGTCTTTCTCTTTCTTGTAGCGCTCTACCTCAGCTTTATATTTTTCTGTATCGGTGCCGGGGAGTGCAATCGCTAATTCTGCCAAGTTTTGTTTGGCTGACTTCGATTGGTAGTAGCCCCATTTGTTGGCAGCTTCGGTTTTCTTGATGGCAGCTTCATTCTTTAACATCGCCGCTTCGTTTTGAGTGGCGCCGCCTTCGTAGCCAATCAAGGCCCCAACAGTCGCCATGATGGCCGTCATCACCGCGATGCGGCTAGAAAATTCATCACTGCTATGCGCTGCGTGTTCTAATTCGTGGTCATGGGGACCATGTACGTGAAATCCGTGTCCTGACATAAAATTCCTACTTCTTTAAATAAATGACAATATCATATGCGAGATTACCATTATTTGAATGATAATGCTCGCGCGAGCTTTCGTGCCAGAGATGGGGATCAATTTCTGGAAAAAAAGCGTCGCATTGGTATTCAGCTTGAATTTCAGTGACGATCAAACGATCTGCATAGTCCAATGCCTGCGCATAGATTTGCGCGCCACCGATGACGAAAGCTTCTGCACCTTGCAATAAGTCGACCGCCTGTTGCAAGGAATTGACCGTTTCCACCCCAGCTTGGTTCCACTCGCTATTACGAGAGATAACGATATTGCGTCTCTTTGGTAGAGGGCGTCCGATTGAGTCATAGGTCTTACGACCCATGATAATTGGGAATCCGGAGGTCGTATTTTTGAAGTGCTGCAAATCCTCGGGTAAATGCCAAGGTAGTTGGTTGTTGATGCCGATTCCACGTCGCTTATCGGTGGCCACAATAATGCTGAGTTTGCTCATAAGGCTCAATCCTAAACCGCAACGGGCGCTTTGATATGAGGATGAAATTCGTAGTTGAGAATTTCAAAATCTTCGAAGCGATAGTCGAAAATGCTGTCGGGTTTTCGATGAATTTTTAATTGCGGTAAGGGGTACGGTGTACGAGACAATTGCAAATCAACTTGTTCGAGATGATTGCTGTACAGGTGGCAGTCGCCGCCAGTCCAAATGAAATCACCGACTTCCAAGCCTGTTTGTTGCGCCATCATATGGGTCAACAAAGCGTAAGAGGCGATATTGAACGGAACGCCTAAAAAGATGTCAGCACTGCGTTGATACAGTTGGCAAGAGAGACGACCATCCGCGACATAAAATTGGAAAAAAGCGTGGCAGGGCGGTAGCTTCATACGCGGAATATCGGCGACATTCCATGCTGAGACGATCAGGCGACGGGAGTCCGGATTGTTTTTGATTTGGTCAAGCAATTGCTGGATTTGATTGATATGGCCGCCATCTGGTAAAGGCCAGCTGCGCCATTGCGAGCCATACACCGGACCGAGTTCGCCATTTTCATCAGCCCATTCATCCCAAATCGACACACCGTTGTCTTTAAGATATTTGATGTTGGTTGAACCAGCCAAAAACCAAATTAGTTCGTGAATAATCGACTTCAGATGCAATTTTTTGGTCGTCACCAGCGGAAAACCATCTTGCAGGTTAAAACGCATTTGGTAGCCAAAGACCGAGACTGTTCCGGTGCCTGTGCGATCGGTTTTAACTTGTCCATGGTCGCGCACATGGCGCATGAAGTCCAAATACTGTTGCATTATTTTTATCCAAGTTGAATTGGGTGAAAAGAAGGCGAGTCGGGTGTCAGTAGCTGCATCATGCAGTTATCGACCCGTCGCTTTACAGAGGTGAAAGTATAACAGAGAGGTTTAAGCCTCGATGACTTGTTCGTTCGCTTCTTGATTGCCTGGCGCGACCAGAGGTAGATTGATCTCGAAGCGTGCCCCTTGATTGGGTTCGCTGGTAACGCGGATTTCGCCGCCAAGTACATTGGTGATGATATTGAACGTGATACTGAGCCCCAAGCCGCTGCCACCTTTACCGAACTTAGTGGTGAAGAAGGGTTCAAAAATACGTTTTATAATGGCTGGTGGAATGCCTTTGCCTGAGTCTTCAAACACAATTAAGACATGATCGCCTTGTTTGCGTGCCATGCAGCGCATGGTGCCTTTGGCATAGCCATCGAGACCGTGGACAACCGCGTTATTAACAAGATTGCTAAAAACTTGTCCAAGTGGGCCCGGATAGCTATCGAGTTCGATCGAATCAGGGATGTCGAGCTCAAGCGTAAATGGAGTTTTGCGTAGGCTGGAATGCAAGAGTGCCGCCAGTTCTTGGAACACCACAAGTAATGAGAACTTACGGCGTTGCGCACTTGATTGATCAACCGCCACTTGTTTGAAATCGCCGACCAACTGCGCTGCTTGCTGCAAACCACGCATCAGTAATTTGCTCGATTCATTCGCAGCGGTCACATAATGACTGAGATCCGAGCGGCGCATAGTGCCTTCGTTCATAGCTTTTTCGAGCTGGCGCGTTTCGTCACTCAAAGTACTCGCGACCAAAAGACAATTACCCAAGGGCGTATTTAATTCATGAGCCACGCCGGCAACCATAGAACCTAAGGCCGCCATGCGTTCAATTCGAGCCAATTCATTTTGAGCGCTGTTGACACTAGCAAGCGCCGCTTCAAGATGGTGATTCGCGCTCTCAAGCTCTTGCGTCCGTAGCCTGACCTTTGATTCCAAAGTGCCGGAATATTCAAGTAACTGCTGATTTTTGACTTCCAACTCTTTGAAGGATCGTTGCAGTGCTTGACGCGTCGCCTCAAGACTCAAGGCCAGATGACCGATTTCATCTTTACGATCAAAGGAGATGACTTCATCGAGTTCACCATTGGCGAGCTTGTCTGAAGTTTCAATCAAAAGTTTAATTGGCTTAACCAGACGCCACTGCAGTACCATGAAGATACAGAAAGTCGAGAGCAAGAAGGAGATGCCTGTAATTGCCAAGGCGCGGGTGAAGTTATCAGCAATTTCCCGTTCGAGGATGTCATCTGCCAAGGTGAGTTGAACCTCGCCGATGATTTGATCGCCATGGGTGATTTGACGAGACAGCGTGCGGAACGGACCTTTCTGGCCAAGCTTGCGCTCGTCAAGGGTGATGAAGACTTTCTTGTGTGGCAGAGTAATGACCCTGATCTCGGAGACGCGCGGATCGGAATACACCTGTTCACTCGAAGACTTGGCAATTTCCGGGGTAATTTGCCAAACCGGTTCACTCAAAATGACCGACAGAATCCCTGTCAAACGTCGATGATCGTCGACAGTTTTCTTTTCCAAATCTGCAGTAATCGCATCGCGTTGATAAGGAACCAGCACCAGTGCGGTCACACTCAAGCCCAAGAAAACGGCCAAAATGACCGCTAAGCGCAAAGTAATGCGGCTAAAGATATTGGTAATGAAGGTTGACAGCATTAGGCCAACCTTTGATTCGAGAAGAAAAACCGCATGCGAAATTCCTTTGTGCTGGTACTGCTCGTTGCACGCCTAACGTGCAAATTTGTACAGCCTTTTCATACAGAAAAACGGGAAATG
>CAYWNE010000182.1:0-7764 GCA_964459555.1 uncultured Burkholderiaceae bacterium
ATGGCGTGATTGCAAACAATTGGACCGATCCAACTACATTAGCCAATGTCTACTGCACCGAAGATAGTCGCTACAGCTATCTTGGCGAAGATACCAAACCTGGTGACGGCACTTCGCCTGCCAACCTCAAAGTCAATACGGTGGGCGACGAACTGCGCTATGCGACTGGCAAGCAAAGTAAGGTCATCACCATTTCTGGCAAAGACCGTGGCGCGATTCTCTTGGCTGGCAAAACCGGCACTGCCTACATGATGATGAAAAAGACGGGCAGCTTCGCCAGCAGTACCTACTACATGCAAAACTATCCTGCTTGGCGTGAGCAGTACGTGGCAGCCAAGCCGCAAGACAAATACTATGGGCAACGCTGGAATTTGCTGCTCGATGAAAAAGCCTATGCCAATGATGCGAACGACAGCATCATTATTCCGGGTGCGGCCAAGGCCAATGATCGACTGCCGATGATTTATGCCAGTTCCTCTGGCAAACCCGATGCGGAATACTACGAGAGTCTGTTCACCGGTCCTTACGTCGATGAGATGACTTTGGAGTTCGCTAAAGCAGCCATCAACGGCGAAAAACTCGGACACAATTCGGCGGGCGTTCCTGACGTCCTCGGTGTGAGCTTGTCTAGCCACGATTATGTCAATCATCGTTGGGGGCCAGAAAGCCGCATGTCACATGATCATCTACAAAGACTCGATCGCATGTTGGCTAAGTTCTTCGACTATCTCGACAAGAAAGTTGGACTCGATAATAGTCTCGTACTGCTGACGGCGGATCATGGTTTCCCCAACACGCCCGAGTTTGCCCGCGACAATCAACTCGATGCAGCACGCCTCGATGGCAAAGAATTGATCAACTCACTCAATCAAAGTTTACAAGCCAAATTCGGTATCGAAAAATTGGTGAAGAAACTTTCAGCGCCAACGATTTTGCTCGACTATCAAAAACTCGAAGGCACCAACATCAAGCGTGAAGACTTAGAAAACGCTGTGGCGCAACTCTCATTGAAATATGCAGGCATTGCCGATGCTTTCACTCGCACGCAACTAGAAAATGGCAATGTACCCAATAGCCGCATCGCCAAACTGATGCAACGAGGATGGCATCGCCAAGTCTCTGGCGATGTGATGTTGGTACTGAAGCCTTACTGGTATTTCGGTAGTGATGACCACGGTACATCACATGGTTCGCCGTATCGCTACGACACCAATGTGCCACTGATGATCATGGGTAAGCCATGGATCAAGCCTGGCAATTATGGTCATTATGCAGAAGTGGTCGATATCGCACCGACGTTGGCGCATCTGCTGCGTGTGCGTCCACCAGCGGGTGCTGAAGGTCGGGTTTTGGTGGAAGCGCTCAAGTAGGTTCACAGAAACTCAAATCAATTCAAACATCGGCGTTGATTTAGTTTAGAAATCATCTGCTCAGCAAAAGAAAAAGCCGGAAGTGAACATGATCACTTCCGGCTTTTTTTCGATCAGTGCTTCGATTTAGTTACGAATCACCCGCGGCTTGATCAACCACATCAAGCTTCGGAACACTAAGCGAACGAAGACCAAGGTCAAGATCGCCTCGACGAAGGTAAGCAGGAAGGCAAACAAAGCATTCCATTTTTCCGCACGACGTCCATATTTCGCAATCATCCGATCACGGGCAATCTCAATACTGTCGTAGAAAGTTGGAACCACCAACAAGGTCAACAATGTTGAAGTAATCGTTCCACCGATGATCGCGATCGCAAGTGGGCGATAAAATTCACCGCCCTCACCGACGCCGATCGCGACTGGCAACATACCTGCGATCAAGGCAAAGGTCGTCATCAAGATTGGGCGCAAACGCATGCGACCTGCATACATCAACGCTTCTTCTCGATCATGGCCTTCTGCTTCACGTGCGCGAGCACAATCAAGCAAGAGAATCGCATTCTTAGCCACCAAACCCATCAACATAATGATGCCAATGAAGCTCATTAAGTTCAACGTGCCGCGTGTGACCAACAGTGCGATCACAACGCCAATCAAACTCAATGGCAACGACAGCATCACTGCACCCGGCGCAGTAAATGAACCAAATTGCATGACCAAGATCAAGTACATCAAACCAATACCCATCACCAAGGCAATCGTCATTTCAGTAAATAGCTCTTGTTGATTTTTGGCCGAACCAGCGAGCTCGATACCATATCCCGTTGGGAAGTTAATGCCCTTCGCAATTTTCAAGGCTTCCGTTGTGACTTCACCAGGCGAACGACCTTGCACGTTGGCGGAAACAGCAATCATACGCTTGCCATCTGCATGCTCAATACGCGCAGGCCCTTTGCCCATGCTGATATCAGCGATTTGCTCCAAAGGCACCATTTTGTCGGTGCCGGTGACAGCAATCGGTAAGGTCTCGATATTGTCAGCACTAACTCGATCTGCTGGATCGAGACGAACTGATACATCACGCGTTTCACCAGTCGGATCAACCCAATCCCCAACTTCGACGCCCGCGAACGCGACACGCAACGCCGTCGCTGCATCACTGACAGAAATACCCAAAGAATTTGCCAAGCCGCGATTCAATTCAATTTGCAGCTCATCTTTAGGATCTTGCTCTGACAGGCCAACGTCAACCGCACCAGGCACTTTGCGTAGTTTTTCCATGAAGTCGCTGGTAATCTCCATTAGCTTGCGTGAGTCTTCGCCTGAGAAACGAATCTGCACGGGCTTACCACCGCCGTTATTGAGATCATCTTGGACGACGTATTCAGCACCAACCAAACTACCGACAAGTGCCCGCAAACTCACCGCGACTTCTGCCGCTGAGCGTTTGCGTTCTGTACTCTTGCCGATATCGACATAAACACGACCACCCGTAATATTCACGCTGCTATTGGTCGCCACTGTCTCTGGCAAAGTACGCGCCAATTCGGCTGCTTTCTCCACTTTCAGACGAGAGTACTCCAAACTCGAACTCGAAGGTGTTCGAATATTAATCATCAAGTTGCCACTATCAGACGCAGGCAAGAAGCTAGTACCACCAAACTTAATATGCAGTGCGATTGCCCCAACAAAGCTCGCCATCGCGATAATCGCCATCCAACGACGGTGGTGCAATGCCCAAGCAATTACATCGCCATAACTTTCGGCTAGGCCATCAAACCACTTATTAAATTTTTCCAACTGCAAACTGATACCCGTTTTCGCTTGCAGATGATGACCAGGTGGATCACCCCAGAATGCCGACAACATCGGATCTAAGGTGAAGGAAATAAACAAACTGACCGCGACCGAGCTCGTCACCGTTAAGGCAAACGGACGGAACCATTCACCAGATACACCCGGCATAAAGGCGACCGGAATAAACACCGCCATAATCGAAAAGGTTGTTGCAGCCACTGCCAAACCGATCTCGGCCGTACCATTCAACGCAGCGGTGCGACGATCCGAACCATTCTCCATATGGCGCACGATGTTTTCACGGACCACGATCGCATCGTCGATCAATACCCCGATCGCCAAAGACAAACCAAGCAAGGTCATGAAGTTCAATGTGAAGCCACATAACCACACGGCGATAAAGGCGGCGATAACGGAAGTTGGCAAACTCAAGGCAGTAATCAACGTCGAACGCCAAGAATTCAAGAACACATACACCACGAAAATCGTCAACACCGCACCGAAGATCAATGCCTCGATTACGTTGTTCAAATTCTTCTGCGCATTTTTACCACCGTCTTGCGTGATTTCTAGCTTGGTGCCTTCTGGCAGAATTTTATTGATTTCATCGACTTGTTTGCGTACGCGGTTGGCGACTGTCACTGTCGATGCATCGCGCGACTTCATCACCATCAAACCGACGTTAGGATTGCCGTTACGCACGCTAAAGCCATTGATCTCAGCAAAACCATCTTGGATAGTTGCGACTTGCGCAAGGCGAATCACTTCTGTGCCGCGACGCTTCACCACGATCTGTTCGAACTCTGCGGGCGATTCCAAACGGCCAACCAAACGGATGCTCTTCTCATCCATCTTCCCGCGCACTTTACCGACCGGTGCCGTGGCATTTTGTGTGCGTAGGGCATTGACGACTTCAGTGACAGAAACATTAAACTCACGCAGTTTTTGCGCCTTCAATAGAACACTCAGTTCACGTTTCAAAGAACCATTGACCGCAACCGTCGCTACACCATCAATTGCACGGAAGCGATCTGACAAATCGTCTTCAGCCAAACGCGAAATCTCAGCATGAGTCTTGGTCTTAGACGACAGAGCCATTTGCATAATCGGCTGATCGTTAGGATCGCGGCGCTCGATGATTGGCTCACGCATCTCAGTCGGCAACTTATAACGAACCGCTGCGATCGCATTGCGCACATCATCCGACGCTTCGATCATATTGCGATCAAAATTGAAACGCAGTTGGAAGTAAGCACTGCCTTCACTTGCTGTTGCGTTCAATTGCGTTACGCCAGAAATACTCTGCAATGACTTCTCGATACGATTGACGATTTCTCGCTCGACCGTTTCTGGCGAAGCACCTGGATAGGGCACAGAAACACCGAGCACAGGTTCCTGCACGTTGGGAATTTCATTGACGCGTAATTTCGAAAGCGCCAATAAACCAAGGCACATCAGCGCGATGATAATGACGATCGTCGCTACCGGCCTTTTAATACTAAAGTCTGATAGAAACATTTTATTTTCCTGTGGCTACGGCAGAGACAGATGCTGAATCTGCAGATGTGGAAGCACTTGCTTTTGTGGCTCCAGCAGAAGCCACCATCACAACTTTTGAACCATCTTTAAAGGTCGACATCGGTTGGCGCAAAACTTTGTCGCCACTCTTCAAGCCTGAGAGTACTGCATAATCGCCGCGACGGACATCGCGTTCACCAACGACAATCGGCAAACGTTTCAACAAACCATCTTGCAAAGCCCACACGAAAGTTTTATCACCATCACGGATCAAAGCGCCGCTCATGACTGTGAGCGCTTGCGTACTACCCGCTTCGACACGGCCTTCGGCATACAGGCCGGAAACACGAGGCTGATTGCTGCCGACGAAATCGACCAAGACTTCAACTTGACGCGTGGTGGCATTGGCGGCAGGGTCAACGCGGCGCACTTTGCCGACGAATTGTTGATCGTAACCATTGATGCGGAAACTGACCGATTGACCTGCTTTAACCACATTCACCGATTCGGCAGACACCAAACCTTGGAAACGCAAACTGCTTGGATCAATCACCTTCATAATCTCTTTACCGATCTGCGCAGTGTCACCATTCGACACTTTGCGTTCGCTCACGATGCCATCGAACGGTGCGCGAATTTCGGTGCGCTGCAATTGCTGGCGGGCCGCCACTTGACGAGCTTTCGCAGCCACCAATTCACTTTGCGCGTTATTGCGGCGGATCTCTGCATCCTCTAGTGCCTGCATCGACGTCATCCCAGAAGCGCGTAGCGTTTTCAGACGCTCTAACTGACGCTCAGCCTGATCCAAAGTCTGTTGTGCTGCGCGGGCAGCTTGTTCGCTCGATGCCAACTGGTCGCGGAAACTGGTGTCATCCAAGCGGGCCAGTAAATCACCTTTGCGTACAACTTCACCGTTTTCTTTCAGGACCTGCATGACGATGGCGGATACCTCAGCACGTAAGTCTGCTTTGCGCTCAGGTTGAATCGAGCCGGTAATTACAGGGCCCGAGGCCAAGGCATTGTTCTCCACCACAAAATAATCTTCCTGTGTCACTTGCAAAGTCGCCTGCGCCGAAGCGCTTGCGCTGGTGGACTCGGTTCCGCTCTTCTTGCACGCGGTCACACTGAGACACAATGCGAGAATGAGTAGACTTGGTCGCAACATAATAAAATCTCCCTAAGATGAATCTTGCTTTGAACGCGTTACCTTACGTAAAGTTCCTGCATTTGTCACGAAACGGCGACGAATTCACGGCGCAGTGGCACGAACTTACGAAATCGTGCAGTTTTCAAACCTGCCTAGGCCAATCTAAAAACTGCGAAAAGTAAACAAAATAAATTTAATTAAAAATAATAAAAGCCTGAGTTCGATTGAATTTCAGACCGCTTCCACTTATACTGCGACGCGCGCGACACAATCGCCGATTTTTCGTCTATTACCCATAGCACGAAAACCCAGAATTAAAACCGTCGTACCTCAATACCCAATTTTTCATCCACCTTATTTTTTGCGGCATCAGACTCAGCAGCAAAACGCTGGCTTGATCTGTATCCGCGCGGAGCCATAAGCATGACCGCCTTTGTATTCAACGAAGTCAATTTTGACAATCACGAACAAGTCGTTTTCGCCTCTGAAGCCAAGTCTGGCTTGAAAGCCATCATCGCCGTCCACAACACCAACCTCGGTCCAGCTATGGGTGGTTGCCGTATGTGGAATTACGCAACTGAAGCGGAAGCAGTCCGCGACGTGTTGCGCCTTTCACGCGGCATGACTTACAAAAACGCCGTTGCTGGCTTGCCTATCGGCGGCGGCAAGAGCGTGATTATCGGCAATCCAAAAACAGACAAAACACCAGCCTTATTCGAAGCACTCGGCGAAGCGCTCGAGCGCTTAGCGGGCCGCTATATTACCGCAGAAGACGTCGGGACGAGCCCTGCTGATATGGCTTCGGTCGCCAGCAAAACGAAATATGTTGCTGGCTTGGGCGATCGTGGTGATCCATCTCCTTTCACAGCCTTAGGCTGCTTCGTTGGTGCACAAGCCGCGGTCAAACATCACTTCAAACGCGATAGCTTCGATGGCTTGACCGTTGCTTTGCAAGGCCTCGGCCATGTTGGTTACGACTATGCACGTCGCTTGCATGAAGCCGGTGCTAAATTGGTCGTCGCTGATATCGACCAAAACTCTTTGAAACGTGCACAAGAAGAATTCGGCGCTACCGTGGTTGACGTTAATGCGATTTACGACGTTGACGCCGACATCTACGCACCATGCGCATTGGGTGCTACTTTGAATCCAGACACTTTGTCCCGCCTTAAAGTAAAGATCGTCGCAGGTGGTGCCAATAATCAGTTAGCGACACCTGAAATGGGTGAGGCTTGCCGCCAAAAAGGTATCCTGTACGCACCAGACTTCGTCATCAATGCTGGTGGCATTATCAAAGTCTGCTACGAATACATGAACACACCCGAAGACGGCATGGATGCGCACGTTCGCCGCATCGGTGAAACTTTGACTGAAGTCTTTGCCCGTGCTGACGCAGAAGGCGTTCCAACTAGCGTGATCGCTGATCGTTTGGCGGAAGAACGTTTCAAAAAATAAGCAGCTTTTCGTAGCTACAACTGCAGATGAGATCATCCTCATCTGATACGTATAAAAAATCCCAGACTGCATTTGCACTCTGGGATTTTTTGTTTCTAGTGTCGCACAAATTGAAAAGCAATTACGGTGTGAACACCACTTTCACACTGCTATTCACGGCACTCTTTTCAATCACACCAATACAGTTGGGATTCGCTGCAATCAGCTTGATTGTCTCTGCAGAGTCGGCCACATCACGTGGTGCACTGCCTTTGCCGCTGAACACTAAGCGCGACCAAATAGCTTTTGCCTGCGCTTCGTTTTTGCCGAGGACTTTTTCAAGGAACTCCGTACGCGTTCCACCAGAAGAAGGTAGTAATGGCAGAGCCTGACCACCACCAGGAAATTCTTTGACATTGCCAAGGTAGATATCCGCCACTTGATCTTTGCTCAAACTAGCGACCGCGCTCTTCGAGGAAACGACAATGACGTTCTCAG
>CAYWNE010000183.1:0-7742 GCA_964459555.1 uncultured Burkholderiaceae bacterium
TGTTGAGCGACGTGAAAGCAGAGTTGAAACTATTGGAAGATTCTAAGTAGTTTGTTGATTCAATGCGAACCAATCACCAGACTTGCCACCACGTTTTTCGATCACTTGAATTGCTCCCATGATCATGCCGCGATCAATGGCTTTGCACATATCGTAGATTGTGAGTAGACCGACTTGCACAGCGGTCAAGGCTTCCATCTCGACACCGGTTGGACCGTGGGTTTCCACCTGTGCCGTGCAAGTAATCAGTGATTGCTCAGGATTGGATTCGAAGTCTACGGCAACTCGGGTTAATGCCAAAGGATGGCAGAGCGGAATCAGGTCGCTCGTTTTTTTTGCCGCCATGATTGCCGCTATGCGAGCGATTCCCAGTACGTCTCCCTTTTTTGCCGTTCCCGATAAAATTACCTTCAGTGTTTCAGGACGCATTGTAATCGTACCGCTAGCCACGGCGACACGATGGGTGTTGTCTTTGGCGCCGACATCCACCATATGTGCTTGGCCGTGTTGATCAAAATGGGTCAGCCCAGAGTTGGCATCGATGGCTGTGGAAGCGGAAGTAATGGTTTTGGTCATAAGATCAACAAAAAAAGCAATGTGCGGTAAGATAGGGCCATAACGTTGAGTTGAAGTTTTTGAATATTGAAAGTGGAAGTATCACGCATCAACTCGCTGATGAATATTTTGTGATGATATCACCGTGAAAAAAGAATTTTTGATTTTTCGACGAAGCTTGAGCCAGCTCATGTTTGGCGCCTCGCTCATTGTTTGCGCACTCTCGATATCTGCTTCCGCACAGGTGCAAAAATTGCCGACACTTGGTGATACTGCGCGCGCTGATTTGTCGCCCGTGATGGAAAGAAAATTGGGTGAGCAAATCATGGTGAGCGTGCGCCGTGATCCCGATTATTTGGAAGATGGACCAATATCAGAGTATTTAACGAAACTCGGAAATAGTTTGCTCGATAAGCGCCCCGATGCGCGCGGCGAAAAGAATTATGAATTTGAATTTTTCGCCGTGCGTGATCCTGTTTTGAATGCGTTTGCCTTCCCCGGTGGATTTATTGGCTTCCATTCAGGCTTGTTGCTAGCAGCTCAAACTGAGTCCGAATTGGCATCGGTGATGGGTCACGAGATCGGCCACGTCTCGCAGCGGCATGTGGCGCGTATGATAGGGCAACAAAAACAAGACGTGTTGATCCCTTTGGCAGCAATTGTTTTGGCCGCCCTAGCGGCGAAATCAAGCCCCGATGCGGCGATGGCGATGGTAGTGGGTGGCCAGGGTTTAACGATTCAAAGGCAGTTGAGTTTCAGTCGCGATGCCGAGCGCGAGGCCGATAGGATTGGATTTCAAATCTTAAAAGACGGCGGTTTCGATCCTTCGGGTATGTATGCATTTTTCGGACGTATGCAGCATGCTTCGCGCAACTATAGTGACAATGGTTTGTCCTATTTGCGCAGTCATCCTTTGACGACGGAACGTATGGCCGACATTCAAGGGCGCTTATTTGGCGAGCGTTACAAGCAGCGCGTTGATGGGCTCGATTTCTATCTGATGCAATCGCGTGTACGCGTTTTGCAAGACGCAAAAGGGCAAGGCTTGATTGATACCAAGACTTTGTTTGAACATCAAATTCAAAATGGCAATGAGGAGGGTCGCCTTGCCGGTAAATATGGCTTGGCCTTCATCGCCTACAAGAAGGCTGAATTCAAGCAAGCCGAAACGCTCTTGAATGATTTGGTGAAAGAGATTGAAGCGAGCCCAAAACAGAAGAGATGGTTGAAGGAGACCAGCGCTTTTGCAAGCCTCGCGATCGATATCGAACTCGGATTAAAGCGTGTGGATCAAGCTTTGGCTAAAGCTAAGGTGGCACTTCGAGATCTTCCTCTCGCGCGCGGTATGGTCTATCAATATGCGGAAGTCTTGATCGCCGCCAAGCAATACGCGGAGGTGGAAAGCTTCTTGCGTGACCAAATTGTTTTGTATCGACGCGATGCTCGTCTTCATCATGAATTGGCGAAAGCCTATGCGGCCCAAAACAAAGAGGCCTTGCAGCATATTGCCTTGGCTGAGGCTTATGTGATCGAAGGTGCGGTGCCCGGCGCCTTGCAACAGTTAGAAATTGCAAGAGCTGCGAAAGACGTGAAGTACTACGATCTCTCGGTGATCGATGCTCGTGAGCGCGAATGGAAAGAGCGCTACAAAGAAGAAATTGAGGCAGAGAAAAAACGTGATAACTCACGTTCGAATTTTAGTATGCAACTGAGTACAGACCCTGACACAAACAAGCTTGATAGTAATAAAAAGGATGGGCAGTCCTCGTCGCGTCAGCGTTTTAATCAGCGCGATCAAAGAGACAAAGATAAAGAAAATCAGGGCTTTTCTTCTTGTCTTGCTCGCGCCTGTTTTTGATAGGCAAACTTCGCCATCAAAGTGTCCAAGCTAGTGCGTTGCACCGGCAAATCTTGCGTCTGCCAATGCAAGCGTACCGTGTGATGCTGTAAGAAGGGATGATGGGTTTGTTGATCTGGGCCTGTTGTTAATAGCTGTTCTAAATGAGTCTCGCTGCAAGGCTCACCGTCAACACGCAGCAGTTCCAAAACTTGCGCCAAATCGCGATCATCGACTTGCGCCAAGATATGTTCGTGTTGCAGAACGAGGTTGCCATCATCGAGCATGTAGACTTGCTGCGTTGATTTCAGAATCTGCCCCGTGTGCAGACGCCACTCTTGTTCTGGAAGTAGCTGCGCGATAAAGGGCGTGCATTCAAGGTCGACATAAACTTTCTGCGGGCCGTTCTGGAAATACCAACGACCTTCGGCATCGCATTCATAGTTACGGTTAATAAATTGCTGAAGGCCGAGATTGCGAATCGGATCGCCGGGAAGATCTAAGGCTTGCGCTCTGTCGTCACGCATGCGCCACTGACCACGCGCATCAAGTGCCAACCAGCCGTAGCAGTGCGGCACTTTGGGCCACTTGGCCATGGCGAGTTTGACGATATCATCCATGTTGCTCGAGGTGATGCAAAATACGTTGCGGTAGCCAGTCTAATTTGCCGGGGAAGGGTGAGCGGGCAAAGCCTACGTGCCCACCGTGTTCGGGATATTCTAGTCGAACCGCAGCGGCCGCGCTATTCGGCAAAAAGCGCGCAGGAAGGAAGGGGTCATTCTTTGCATTCAAGACCAAGGTCGGTACGCAAATATCGTTCAATACCAAGCGAGCACTGGCACGATGCCAATAATCTTGCACATCGCGATAACCATGTAATGGCGCAGTGACCACATTATCAAACTCAAATAAGTTGCGCGCATTGAGCATGGCGTGTTTGTCGAACAAGCCGGGGAATTGCTCTAGTTTGGCAAGGCACTTGGGCTTCAATGTTTGCAAAAACTTTTGCGTGTAAACCCAATTGAAGCCGCGCGATAAAGTGGCACCGCTATTGGTCAAATCAAGCGGTGCGGAAACCGCAACGGCGGCGTCGACGATGTTCGCAGTTTGTTGTGATTCGCCTAACCAGCGTAGTAAAGCATTGCCACCTAATGACACCCCTGCAGCAAAAAACTTAGCTTGGGGATGACGGGCTTTAAAGTCTAAGTGCAGGCGGCGTAAGATCCAATTGATCTCAGCGGAATCACCTGAATGGTAAAAGCGCGGCGCTAAATTGGGCTCGCCAGAGCAACCACGGAAGTGCGGGATCACGCCTGACCAACCGCGAGCGCGAACAGCTTCCATGGTGGCCCGCGCATAGTGACTATTGCTCGATCCTTCTAAGCCATGAAACAGCACCAGCATGGGTTTGCCTGCCTCGCCATCTATAAAATCGAGATCGATGAAGTCGTTGTCGGGCGTGTTCCAGCGTTCGCGTCGAAATTGAAGCTCAGGCTTCTTCATCAACAAAGCCGGAATAATGGTTTGCAAATGACCGCCGGGCAGCCATGCGGGAGAGTGGTAGTGCATGGAATTCAAATCAAATTAATGCAAGACGCCAGTCTTGAAAATATCGGGCGGCGCTTTGCCAGCCGCGACCGAGGCGTGATGCGTCACAATCCGCCAGCCTTTGGGGGTTTTGACATAGACGTTGGTCGCGATGATATGCACATCTTCAGCTGCTTCAACGCCACCATGAAAGGTCTCAATAACGCTGTGCACTGCCGTCATCAAATTGTGAAACGCATGCAGCTGTGTGGTGTGAATATGCACGCTGCCATTCTCGAAGATGCCTTCCCAAGACGCGCGAATTTCGGCGTGGCCAATCAGGCGTGGCGCATTGGGATGGACGCAGACGATTTCATCGTCATCGGCCCAGAGCGCCATCAAAGCTTCGATGTCGCCCCGTGAAATCGCATCGTAAAAGGCAACTTCAAGATCGTCGGCGGTGCCGTTGAACTGTTTTTTTGCTGGCATGTAGGATGTCGGAAGTAGTCCTCAATTCCTGAGTTTGCTGATCAAAGCCGTCACTGATTCCGGGCTGACTCTGTCAGGACTTTGTGATTAGTGACCTTTGATCACAGTTCCAGGTGCTAATTGGTAATGCGTGCCGCAGTAGGAGCACGTGGCGTGACCACCGTGTGAGAGATCGAGATACACACGTGGATGAGAAGACCACAAAGGCATCGCTGGATTCGGGCAATATGCTGGTAAATCTTTAGCTTGTAATTCGACAGAGGCTGTTGCGTTCTCTGGTTTGGTCGACATAATACTCTCCTGTTGATGGGCTTGACTCACGATGGAACTGGCAGTGTCACTCGTCGGTGATTGTGGTTTTCATTTGCTGCGTACCGCGCTGAGTCTGTAAGTTGCTTGAATTAGGCGAATTTTAACGGATTCCTCGAGGCTTGAGGAAATCTGTTGGTTTCAGTCTTGATGTTGAGATCATCGTCAATTAAACGGGGCAGTAAGCACAGCTTGATGAGCGCGGCGTAAGCTGCAGGGGCAAGAGCGGGTACAATAGCGCTTTGAATTTTTGCGTTCAGTTTGGTTTGATAGTGAAAATGCAAGCCGCCTCGTTTGCTTGGTGGCGGAGATTGACGCTTTATTTCGAAGTTCCGTCGCTCAGAAATTTCAATCAAACCCCTATCGCTACATCCCATGACGAATTTCATCCCTTGGCATTCTCCAGCATATAAAGAGGGCGTCCGCCTCAGCATGCCGTCCCAATTTGGTATGGCGGCATGGGGGCTGGTGGTCGGCGTGGCAATGATTAAAGCTGGCATGAGTTTGCCGCAAGCGCTCGGCATGACTCTCTTAGTCTTTGCAGGATCAGCGCAGCTCGCAGCCTTGCCGTTGATGGCGCTTCATACGCCGATCTGGGTGATCTTCGTCACGGCACTGATCGTCAATTTGCGGTTCTTGATTATGTCGGCCTTGATCGCCCCGCGATTCGCTCATCTTCATTGGTTTAAGCGTTTAGTCTTGGGCTTCTTTAGTGGTGATATCACCGTGGCGCTTTTCATGAATCGCTATCCTGAAATGTGGACGACAGCAGATCAAGAGCAAGAACAACGCGATTTCCTAAAAGGTTTGGTGGTGCCGAACTGGTTAATTTGGCAGGCAGCCTCGATTGTCGGCATTTTGCTTGGCAGTCAAATTCCTACGCATTGGGGATTGGGATTCGCAGGAACTTTGGCGATCCTGTGCGTCATGGTGCCTTTGGTGCAAAACCGTGCGGCGGTCGGCGGCATTCTGGTAGCGAGCTTGGTGGCGGTGCTCACCCATGCTTGGCCCTACAAATTGGGTTTGCTGTTGGCGGTGGTACTTGGTATGGGTGTTGCCATGTTCCTTGAAGAGTATTTTGAGGAATCGAAGCCTAGTTCGAATGAGGGGGCGGCATGAGTGATCTCGAAGTATGGTTGATCATCATTTTCTTGACCATAGCCACCATCATTGATCGCAGCGCCTTTTGGTTAGTTGGACATCACATCAATCTTCCAAAGCGCGTGCAAGAGGCCTTGCGTTACGCTCCTGCTTGCGCCTTGGCGGCGATTATCGTACCCGATATGTTCATCAATAATAATCAAATTGATTTCTCTCTTGCCAACCCTAAATGTCTCGCAGGCCTGATCGCCGCGGCATTTTATATTTGGCGTCGCAGTATGCTGACGACGATTGTGCTGGGTATGACGGTGTTCACCCTGCTACGCCTTTACGGGCCGCTCTCGTGAGTTTATCGTAAGTTCATTTTATTAATGATTTTCAGTGACACACTTGACCGGAATTGGCGTGCAGGCGGTCTCTGATACGCAAGAAAACCCCGAATATCGAGAAAAAGGCGTCCAAAAAACGCTGGAACTACCCCCACTGTTTGGTAAAATAACGGGTTTACAGAAATTCGCTGAACTTGTTGTTTGATTGTCATTTTGCTCCTGCCGAATGCCCAACCGTGGCGCGTAGCAGGAATGAGTAGAGGTTTAAGTCTGGTTCACAAGACTCAAGGCAAGCCTCCACTTGGCAAGGACGAGCAGCATTAAGATTGGCAATTTCCTGGCGCAGTTAAGATCAACGGCGCCTGCAAGACCCGACTTTCAAGATGTTTATGCGGTTGTGATCGCGACGTGATGTTTGAGCGCGTCGACCTCAGCCAGTGTTAGCCCCATTCTCCATTCTTTTACGGTCCTAAACATGCAATTTAATCGTCTGAGCGATCTGATCGCAGCTAATCAACTCCAAGGTCAACGTGTTTTCATTCGTGCCGACTTAAACGTGCCGCAAGACGATGCTGGCAATATCACCGAAGATACACGGATTCGCGCCTCCGTTCCGGCGATTCAACAAGCTTTAAAAGCGGGTGCCGCGGTCATGGTGACGTCGCACTTGGGTCGCCCAACGGAAGGTGAGTTCAAAGCCGAAGATACTTTGGCACCGGTGGCAAAGCGTTTGTCCGAGTTATTGGGCGTGAATGTTGAATTAAAACAGAATTGGGTTGATGGCGTTGAAGTCGCTGCTGGCCAAGTGGTGTTGCTCGAAAACTGCCGCGTCAATAAAGGCGAAAAGAAAAACGACGATGCACTGGCACAAAAAATGGCAGCCTTGTGTGATGTCTATGTCAATGACGCGTTCGGCACCGCGCACCGCGCAGAAGCAACCACGCATGGCATCGCCAAGTACGCCAAGATCGCTTGTGCGGGCCCTCTGTTGTCTGCAGAATTAGACGCTTTGGGTAAGGCTTTAGGCCATCCAGCGCGCCCATTGTCGGCGATTGTGGCAGGCTCCAAAGTGTCAAGCAAACTCACGATTCTGAAATCCTTGGCCGACAAAGTTGATCAATTGATCGTTGGTGGCGGTATCGCGAATACCTTTATGTTGGCAGCTGGTTTAAAGATTGGCAAATCTTTAGCGGAGCCAGATTTGGTCGCCGAAGCGAAAGCCATCATGGACATGATGTCGGCCCGCGGCGCGGTGGTGCCTATCCCAACAGATGTCGTGTGCGCTAAAGAATTTTCGTCGACTGCAGTCGCTACAGTGAAAGCGGTAGCCGATGTGGCAGACGATGACATGATTTTGGACATTGGCCCGCAAACAGCGGCTGCATTGGCAGCACAAATTCGTCAAGCTGGCACGATTGTTTGGAATGGCCCAGTCGGCGTATTTGAATTCGACCAGTTCGGTAACGGTACCAAAGTGTTGGCAGAAGCGATCGCCGAATCAAACGGTTTCTCCATCGCGGGCGGCGGCGATACTTTGGCAGCGATTGCGAAATACCAAATCACCGACAAAGTCGGTTACATCTCCACAGGCGGCG
>CAYWNE010000184.1:0-7609 GCA_964459555.1 uncultured Burkholderiaceae bacterium
TGTTCATGGTGCCAGCGGCTACCATCTGGGCGCACAATCGATCGTACTCTTCTTGTATGCCGTAGCACCAATACACATTATCAGGCTTGGTCAAAGCGACCATTTCTGCGACCCAGTTAATGAGTTTTTGATGCTTTACGTGCGCCGGCACATTGAGTGCCGTAACGCCTTGCATGCTAGGTTGATTCATAATACTTACTCCAATGCCATTTCAATAAAAAAATCGGTGTAGCGGCACGGCAGGAAGGGCCTGAAGAGCGGGTATGCGAGCAAGGCTCAAGCAACACGGGCACGTTAGCGGCGATTCTGTCGGATAATAGGAATACAGACGGATATGATGGGAATGTCTGAGATCCAGGCTCATGGCCGGACTTGAGGAAGAAACACTGAAGCACGGTTGAGAGCTGCAAAAAGCTACGTGCAGCGTATTCTACACCGAGCCGGCGAAAAGCGCCTAATTTTGCGACATTTTCGTTATCACTGTTTAAACATTTTTGAAAACAAACTGTGCAGCTGATTCATCAGCGATACGAACCACTTTACTACCTCCCCCTATGAAGATTGCGATTCTCGACGATTACCAAGATGCTGTACGACATTTACGCTGCTTTCAGATTTTGGACGGCCACGAGGTCAAAGTGTTTCAAAATCGCGCGGTCGGGATTGGTCAACTGGCAATCCGCCTCGCCAGCTTTGACGCTTTGGTCTTGATACGCGAACGCACCACGATCAGCCGAGCACTTTTGAATAAACTGCCCAATCTCAAAGTGATCGCGCAAACCGGGCGCATTGCGGGCAACATCGATATCGAAGCCGCACAAGAACGCGGTATCCCCATCCTTGAAGGCAAAGGCGACCCCACTGCACCAGCGGAATTGGCATGGGCCTTGATCATGGCAAGTTCGCGCAAAATTCCGAACTATGCAAGTTTGCTGCAAGATCACGTGTGGCAGACCGCCTCGCTGTACCCGCAAAACAATGGCCTTGGTCGCGTGTTAAAAGGGCGTCGCCTCGGTATCTGGGGCTATGGTCGCATCGGCAAACTAGTCGCTTCATATAGTAAGGCCTTCGGTATGCAAGTGCAGATTTGGGGAAGTGAAGCGAGTCGAGCAGCTGCCGTACAGGACGGTTACTCTGCAAGTGCGAGTCGCGAGGATTTTTTTGCGAGTAGTGATGTACTCAGCTTGCATCTCCGGCTCACGGAGGGAACGCGTGGCATCGTCAGCGAGGAAGACTTAATGCGCATGAAGCCCGACGCCTTGCTGGTCAATGTCAGTCGCGCCGAACTCATCGCGGAAAACGCATTGGTGAACGCCCTCGGCGCAGGCCGCCCCGGCTTCGCCGCACTTGATGTATTCGAGACCGAACCACTGCCACGTGACTATCCTTTACTCAATCGCGAAAATGTCTTGCTGACGCCACACATAGGCTTTGTCGAACAAGATAGCTATGAAATGTACTTTGGCGAAGCATTCCGGCAATTAGTGGACTTTGCACGAAACAAAAATCTTTAGTTCGCCGCTTCAAACGTCGAAACTTGGGCGATAGCCGACAAGCGCGACCTGCGGTTCTCAAACTCAGTGGAGATCTCGCAGGCGCGTCGGCCTTTTTCAGCTAGAATACTTTTTTGTTTTTTCGTTTCTGATAGCAATGTAGCGATCTCGCTGGGCGATTAGAACTGGCGAAATTTAGCTGGAGCGATGCATGCTATTAGAGATCTCGCAATCACCCCATCAATCAAAATAACCATAGAGCCGATTATGAGCCTGAGCATCCTCATCAATTTACTGATCGCATCTGCCTTCCTCGGTGTTTTATTCTGGATGCATCAACGCGATTGGAGCTTTACCAAGCGTGTGTTCTCGGCGCTTGGTTTTGGCATTATTCTGGGCGCGGCTTTTCAAGCATGGTATGGCCTCGGATCTGAGGTCATTAAGGAAACCAACATCTGGCTCGACGTGGTCGGCACGGGTTATGTGAAACTACTGCAGATGGTGGTCATACCTTTGATCATGGTCTCTATCATCGGCGCGATTCTAAAGATCAATGGCGTTAGTTCGCTAGGAAAAATCTCTGCACTAACCATCGGTACACTCATCACGACCACCGTGATCGCTGCCTGTATCGGGATTTTGATGGCTCACAGTTTTCATCTGACCGCGATCGGTCTCAACGAGAGTGCTGCCGAAATCGCACGGGGTGAATATCTCAAAGGTAAATTGGCCGACGCGCAGGCTTTGTCGATTCCTAACATCATCCTGAGCTTCATCCCAGAAAATCCATTTCTCGATATGACCGGGGCACGTAAAACCTCGACCATCGCTGTCGTGATCTTCTCGATTTTGATCGGCATTTCGGCCACCAGTATCGCTGACAAGAAACCTGAGATGTTTGCCTCGTTTACGCATTTTGTCGAAGTCGCACAAACCATTGTGATGCGTTTAGTTTCGATGATTCTCCGCCTCACACCATTCGGCATTTTCGCTTTGATCACACAGGTGGTGGCGAAATCGAATCAAGACGATATTTTGAAGCTCCTGAACTTCGTTGTGGCGTCTTACAGTGCGATTATTCTGATGTTCATGGTTCACCTTGGCATCGTCGCCGTTTGTGGTTTGAATCCTCTCACCCATGCTCGTAAGATCTTGCCGGTTCTTGTATTTGCCTTCACTTCGCGCACCAGCGCAGGCACGATTCCTTTGAACGTTAAAGCGCAAACACGTCGACTCGGCATTCCAGAAGGCATCGCCAACTTCTCGGCCTCCTTCGGTGCGGCAATGGGGCAGAATGGTTGCGGCGGGATTTATCCAGCGATGTTGGCATTCATGATTGCGCCGACGCAAGGGATCGATCCGCTCTCATTGTCTTTCCTCGCCTCCTTGTTAGCCATCATTGCGATCGGCTCAGTCGGTGTCGCTGGTGTCGGTGGTGGTGCAACCTTTGCGGCATTGATCGTTTTATCTTCTTTGAATTTGCCTGTCGCACTTGCTGGCTTATTAATTTCGGTCGAGCCTCTAATCGATATGGGGCGCACTGCATTAAATGTTAGTGGCTCAATGACTGCTGGTACACTCACCAGCCGTCTCATGGGCATGACGGACAAAAAACTCTTCAATCACCCTGAAACACAAGAACTTGATGACGAGACCTCCTGAGCAGCCAAACTATTAATGCTAGGATTTCGATACAAGATTGTGCGCGCTAAAACCAAACGTGCGTGAATTCGTCTCGCTAGAGAAAAAGACCTAAACAATGCACCTAGTTTGTGTATCAGGCCCAAATATGCCCTTGCACTGGCTGCATTACTCATAGTTTTGGATTGACTGTATATAGACGCGGTGGGAGGCAGCTCTCTCCATGCGTCCCGACAAGAGCTTGCATAGTATGGTTAGATCAAACGAATCTCGCTTCAACGCAGTGCTCTACGATGCTCGTCGTTGATCTGAGACAAGGCAATTAAGCACATTTTTGACTGGTGGTTTTGTACCCACTCGCCTCAACGGTATTTTGCGAGCTTCTTGCCAATAGTAGACTTCCAAACAAAAACTCGAACCAGACTAGCTGAGCGATCGGCTAAGTACAATTAAAAAAAAACCCCCGCATGTTGCGGGGGTTTCAAAACTACCTTGAACTAAGTTGTTCTGTCGATCTTAGAACTCGTAACGAGCAGAGATACGACCAGAACGAGCACCCTGGAATGCAGCTGGGTAGCCATAGTTAGGATTCAGCTTATTGCCGGTAGGAAGCTTACTATCAGCGCGGCTGTAATCACGAACTTGGTTAACCATCGTTACGGTACGGGAGTTGAAAACGTTGAAAATGTCAGCTTGCAAAGTCAACGTACGGCCGCCTTCTAACTTCAAGATGTAAGACAAGTTCAAGTCCAAGGACTTGGTCCAAGGCATTGTTGGACCATTACCACGGTGACCCAACACTGTTGTGCCTTGATCATTCAAGCAGTAGTAGCTCGATGCACTATTGTATGCACCGGAACCACCATTGGTTGTACCGTCAGGACCGTTGTAGTCTGGCACTGTTGGTGGTACGAAACCGATGCAGCTTGTGTGACGACCAGATGCCACTGTCAAGTTTGCACCCATACGGAAGTTGTCGTTCAAAGCATAGTTACCATACAGTTTCAAAGCATGTGTACGGTTGTTAGGCAATGTACCGTATGCACCATCTGTGAAGGAACCGAAGTCGAAGTCTTGTGTAATACCTGCATCTTCTTGGCCTAAGTCAGACTGGACGTAACCTTCTGCAGTACCTTTGTTCACAGAGTAAACATAAGAACCGCTCAAGCCCCATTTACCGTCGAATGGACGTTCCATCGACAATTCCAAAGCTTTGTAAGTACGTTGATACTTAGCCAAACCGAGGTAGCTATTCGGGACAGTTACACCAACCAACTTGCCATCACCCTTAGCGTCGATCATCAAGTTCAATGGACGGCCTGGGTTCATCAAGATACAAGAAGCCAAGCTGTCTGGATCGAAATCTTTGTAGCCGTTATCGTTAGCCCATTGAGCGATACCTGTATGACCGCAGTAGTCATCCATACCGTCGTTGACTTTACGATAAACCGCTTTCACACCCATAGACCAGTTTTTTGCCAATGCTTTTTGGAAACCCAAGATGAATTCGTCTTGGTTCATTGGTTTTAACTGTGTATCAGCGATCGTACCTGGATTTGGCGCAGCCAAACTACCAGAGACAATTGCTTGACCGATTTCTGGGCCGAGATTCAAAGGTGCCAATGTCTTAGGATCTTTACCTGAGAAGTTGTAGAAACGACCTTCCAAGTATTCAGAACGGCTAGAACGAATATTTGTATTCGATGCGACAGGGATGTAGTAACGACCGAAGTTACCGTAGACCTTCATGGAAGCATCACCATTCACATCCCAAGCCGCGCCAAAACGTGGGGCCAGCAAGTTCTTACGATCTACGAAGCTCACGCCGTCAGCATTCTTGTTATCGAAAGATTCAGAACGAATACCACCGTACACCAACACGTTCTTAGTCACTTTCCAGCTGTCTTCGATGTACATCGCATCATTTTGTGCTGAGAACTCACCGGATGTAGACTGATACTTACGTACGCGGACATATTCAGTATTACCTGGCGTACCTGCACCTGCTACACCATTGATGGTGCGGCTTGCTGGCATCGCGAAGTAACGGTAATAAATGCCGCCAGAGTAGGTTTCACCCGCTTGAGAAGAGATGAAGTCTTGTGCATCGTAACCAGCACGGATAGTGTGCGAACCAACGATCCATTCCAAATCGATACGCTTACCTTTACGTGTATCCGCATCATCTGGAGCCTTCAAGTCACGAATTGTGAAGTGCGCAGGGTTCCAGCAACCATATGCTGGCTGACCGTTTGCACCATAAATCGCTGGGCATTCTGCACCGAAGTTCGATGGGTCATTCAAACGACCAAGCAAGCTATACAAACGACCGTATTGTGCAGACAAAGTCAGGTTTTCTGTCAAGTAGCCAGTGTACTTGAGGATCTCAACGTCACCGCCGGTGTCAACAGAAGACAAACGTGGTGTGCCAACGTGACGCAAACCATATTTATCAGAGTCGCTAGTGTTATCCCATGCGGAATAGCTCACGCGACGCTTGTTGCTGATACCTGTGAATTCCAAACGATGGTCATCGCTGATTTGCCAGTCGAGTTTCATCATGCCTGTTGGTGTTTCATCGCGGGATGTACCGCTTGTTGCACCACCGTAGGTATCGGATGTGTTCTTACGGCCTTCCAACAAACCGAAGAAGAACAATTTGTCTTTAACGATAGGACCACCGGCATACACGTCGTAGGACATGTTTTTGAATGTATTGGCCGTTGGGCTATACAAAGTATATGAAGGCTGGGTTGGGCTGATCCAAGTATCTTTATCTTGGTTCACAACCGTTTTACCAGCTGCACTTGCCCAACCTGGAGTGATGTAAACCGCTGCACCACCCTTCCATGTGTTGGTACCACGTTTTGTCGACAAACTAACCACACCACCCAATGAACGACCGAATTCTGCGCCGTAACCGCCAGTCTTCACTTGCTGTTGGCTGATCGCGTCGAAAGGCAAGGATGAGTAGTTGGTGAAGTTACGCATATTTGTAACGTCAAAACCGTTAATGTAATAACCGTTTTCCGCTACAGACGCACCAGAGAAAGAAGCCAAGTTACCGAAAGCTGCATCACCTGCAACTGTACCAGGAGCCAACAAGGAAACTGCTGTCGCATTACGACCAACCGGCAAAGCTTGGATTTCCGCCAAAGAGAACACTGTGTTGGACTCTGTGCTGGAAACGTCGATTGGGTTACGTGTACGAGACGCTGTAACTGTAACAGTTGCAACATCATCAAACTTCACTTCTGTACCAGAACCGATTGCAACCGCAACCTCACGTGTTTTACCACCGGATGTTACTTTGTAACGTCCAACTGGCAATTTAGAGAAGGTAAAGTTACCGTCTTTGTCGGCTTCAATCGTACGGCTGGAACCTGTTTCAGTATTTACTACCTGAACTTGCTCTTTTGCCTTTGCACGACCAAAGATCGTACCGTCAGCATTTTGCGCGTAGGCCATGGAAGCGAAGCACATACCCACCGCAACAGCGATTGCTGAGCGTCGGACATGCTTCATGTTAAATTTATTGTTTACCATTGAGACACCTTATAAGTAAAAAAACACTGTGTGATCACCGCTTTGCAAAACTCATAATCGATTGGCAGATTTTCAACACTTGTTGGGAATTTGAAAAAAATCCTTTCAAGCCTTGAAACCCAAACCCAGTCCATCCAAGTGGAATGTTCCTTATTTTCGATATATTTGAACTATTCCAAAAAGCTATGCAGCAAGCATGAGATCATTTTCTGACTTGGGGTGTCAATTTTTCTGGCGCTCGGATCACTAAAAAACAACATCCGCGACTAAACAAAATTCGGGTGAAAATTATTTTTCTATATTTTCATTTTGACAAAGCCAAATATCCTTCGGGTATTACACCCTTCACTAAATCAAATTTAGCAATAAGCTTCGGCAGATCAAATTAAAGTCAGGGATTTCAAGAACTTAACGGGGTGCAAGTTCATACTTTCTCCCCTCAATAGAAGATGTTTTTCATCAAAAACAAAGATGAAAAATTTCATAAGAGAATAAACAAAGAACTACAAAATCACTCCTTAGAACCTATTTCAAAACTCGATCGCTGAGTTTGATAAAGGATACTGGTGCAAACCTAGATGAAATTTGAAAATTTATTTCCAAATTGAGCTCGACATCATCATTTTGATTGAACAATAAGGTTTCAAATGAACTGAATCTGCCCGTCTGCCACACCGATCAACTGGAGCGCGACCGAAACATCAGTTGCAGTAATCTGCTGTGTGATTTTCATGCCATTCGTGATCGAGGCTTCGCTACCGGCATATCCCAATCCCCATTGAACCGCAAACTGATTCGCAACAATCACCTTGTTATCCAAAAGATCGGCTACCCAGCCCCATGTCGCGTCCCCCTTAAAGCCATGCGCGGACGACAAAATAGTGTTAACCATCGAACCTTTCGATTCTTTTCCGGAATCAAGTTGAGTC
>CAYWNE010000185.1:0-7600 GCA_964459555.1 uncultured Burkholderiaceae bacterium
CAAATCCGCTCGCACGTAATCCGGCAATTTAACGCGAATCGGCACCTGACGTTGTGTCAAATTCATCTTCGACAAAGACATGTCGTAGTCACCAGCTGTCGCCACGCGCACCGTTTCGCCTATACTCTCTGCCGTCACGCCGAGGTCGGCGGCTCTCGCCATGTCGGGACGAACAATAATTTCTGGACGCACCAAAGAAGCACTCGAACTGATGTTACCGACACCGCGCAGACTACGCAGCTCTCGCTCCACTGCACGCGCCGATTCCAGCAATGCTTGCGGATCTTCGCTGCGTAACACCAATTGCAGCTTCACACCAGTGTCTTGTGGGCCGACTGAAAAACGCGCGCCGGGAATATCACTCAATTTGCTGCGAATTGCATTATCCAAATCCGCCATCGCTTCTTTGCGTTGATCGCGATGCACGGCGGACACCGTCAGAATGGCACGTCGCGCCTCGGCAGCGGCGCCAGGCGCAAATGCATCACCACTAGAGCCACCACCAATCGAACTGAAAACATTAGTAATACCTTTCACCGACATAATGGCGACGCGAGCTTTTTCAGCGACAGCACTGGTTTCACTCAAAGTACTGCCCGGTGGTAGTTCAATGTTGACTTGAGTCTGAGCGCGATCGGACGGCGGCACAAAGCCGGTCGGCAACAAACCAACCAAACTCATCGAACCAAAGAAAAACACGGTTGCTGCAATCATAGTGACCAAGCGATGACGCAAGCACCATTGCATGGTTCGCATATACCATTGCATTAATTTGCCATCTTCAGGTTGATGATGTTGGCCATCAGCGCCAGCGCCAACGGCTTTCAACATATACGCGGCCATCATCGGCGTTAACAAACGCGCCACCACCAGCGAGGCAAGAATCGCGATGACCGCGGTCCACCCGAACTGTTTGAAGAATAGACCCGGAACCCCGCCCATAAAGGCCGTTGGCAAGAATACCGCAACCAAGGCGAAGGTCGTAGCTATCACCGCCATCCCAATTTCATCTGCAGCTTCGGTCGCCGCCTGCATCGGCGTTTTCCCCATGTGCAAATGACGCGCAATGTTTTCGATCTCAACAATGGCATCGTCGACCAAGACCCCGACCACCAAAGCCAAAGACAAAAGAGTAACCGTATTAAGCGTATAGCCGAAGTATTTCAGACCGAGGAAGGTTGGAATCACGGACAATGGCAAAGCAGCCGCCGCAACCAAGGTTGAGCGCCAGTCGCGTAAAAACCACCACACCACCAAAACTGCTAACAAGGCACCTTCATATAGCAACTCCATCGAGCCTTTGAAGTTTTCCTCAACGGGTTGTGCATTATCGACGGCTTGCTTGAAGACGTATTTAGGGTAAGCTTTTTGTAGTTCAGCGATGACCGCACGACTACCCTGAGCAACGTCTACTTCAGATGCGCCTTTGGTGCGGAAAATTTCGAAACCCACGACATCGACACCATTGAAGGTGGCGCGCGAACGTGGCTCGGCGAAAGTATCAGTGACTGTTGCGACTTGGTCTAAACGAATATGACGTCCATCGGCCAATGGAATATCCATTTGCGCTAGTTCTTCGGCTGATTTCACAGTAGCAATCGTTCGTACGGCTTGCTCTGCACCACTGATATCACCGCGGCCACCCGGTGCTTCTTTTTGCACTGCTTTGAGACGACGCGAAACATCCACCGCAGACACCCTTAAGGCAGCCATTTTGTCGGCGTTCAATTCCACCCGCACTTCACGATTCACACCGCCCATGCGTTTGACGGCGCCAATGCCCGGCACGGCGCGCAAACGCTTTGACACCGTGTTATCTACAAACCAGCTCAGGTCTTGCGCATCAGGCGCGGAATTCTCTTTATTCGCGACAGCCTTCTCACGTTCTTGCTGCGCGACCTCCACTGTATAAGTCATGATCACACGGCCCGCTGTAGCCATCTTTGTAACAGTAGGATCACGCATCTCTGGTGGCAAGTCAGCTCGTATTGCACTGACGGCGTCACGGGTTTCATTCACAGCATCAGACAAAACTTTTTCGAGAACGAATTCAACTGTCACCGTAACTTCACCATCAAGCACTTTGGTATAGATGTTCTTCACACCTTGCAAAGTCGCGACTGAATCTTCAATCTTGCGAGCCACTTCGGTTTCCAACTGAGCTGGCGCAGCGCCCGGCAGATTCGCAGACACGATCACCAAGGGTAATTCGATGTCAGGAAAATCTTGCACGATAGTCGAACGAAACGACAAGATCCCCGCCAACGTCAACAGTGCAAACAACATGATCGCCGGAATCGGATTCCGGATCGAGAGCGTAGAAAAATTCATGTGCCCTCCTATTTCGATGCGTTGCCAGCAGTTGGCGCCGTCGCCACTTTTACGAGATCACCATCATTGAGGAAGCCTACGCCACTTGATGCGATCTGTGTGCCAGAATTAATGCCACTCAAAATTTCAACTTGTTCGCTGCCATCGACTTTCATGCGGCGTCCTGTTTGCACCTTAATTTGCGAGACACGTTGATCGGCGTTGAGTTTAAACACATAACTAAAGCCATCACGCAC
This sequence comes from uncultured Burkholderiaceae bacterium, assembly GCA_964459555.1. Taxonomy (GTDB): domain Bacteria; phylum Pseudomonadota; class Gammaproteobacteria; order Burkholderiales; family Burkholderiaceae_D; genus Undibacterium. The sequence continues at coordinate 2,568 of CAYWNE010000185.1, forward strand.
CACCACCGCTTGCTGTGGGATCGTGATCGCTTGTGAGCTACCCAAGACAAATTCACCACGCGCAAACATGCCCGCTTTAAAACTTGCTGCTGCAGTTTTGGCTTTGTTCAAATCGACGTCGACATATACGAGCCCCGTGCGATTTGTTACATCGACCGTCGGTGCTACCATGCGCACCTTGCCGCTGGTTTGTTCGCCATTCGGTGCCGTAATGCTTGCGGTCGTTCCAACTGTGATTTTGCTCAGCTCAGATGAAGTCACTTCCGCACGCCATTCCAAGCGCCCTTGTCGAATCAAACGGAACAACTCAGTTCCTGCACCAGCGACAGCACCCACGGTTGCCATACGTGCGGAGATGATGCCGTGATCTGGTGCCGTCACTTGCGTGTATTTCATGCGTAAAGTTTGCACGTCGAGCATAGCTTTGGCGGCATTGACACGTGCCTTAGCGGTTGTCTCGGCTGTTAAATACTGGCCAATTTGCTGCTTACTGATCGCGCCACTCGCCGTCAAGCCGCGTGCTCTATCGGCATTCGCAATCGCCTCATTCGCGCTCGCCTCAGCTTCCATTAAGCTTGCCTTAGCCTGTTGCAAATCCGCTTGCACAGCTTCGCTAGCGAAACGCGCCAAAACCTGCCCCTTGCTGACTTTGTCGCCCACGTTCACAAGCACTTCGGCGATACGCAGACCATTCGATTCAGAACCGACACTGGCTTCTTGCCAAGCAGCGATACTGCCATTCGCTGGCAAGCGTGTTTGCATTTGTCCATTACCTACCTGCGTCACCGTAATCGTTAAGGCAGGTTTAGCAGCCGTGCTTGCACTCGCCTTCGAACTAGTAGATACAGATGCTGAAGCTTTGCTAGACGTTGTGTTGTCCGCTTTCACGTCCTGAATGGCGATAAGTAAAAAAGTCACCGCTGACAATGCGACGACGATTCTGTTTAGGGATGGGCTTCTATTGGGTGTTGCAGATTTCTTGTTCATCGTTTCACCTTTATTCAATTTTCCAAATTCAAATTCTGAAATCCTGTGTCTAGTAATTTAGCCAAAACGTCGCTGTCGCTCTGCCTCACACATGGCGACCGCGTAATCGATCAAACGCTCGGCAAAAACATCAATCGAGGCGCTACTCTGCATCAGCTTTGGTCGTACAACTGCGATCACGTCGCTATTCGCCATTAGACTTAATGCCAAGCCCGAGATGCCAAAAGCTAGTCGATGCACATCGTCATCAACTTTTGGCAATTGCAATTGACGGCTCAAGAAACGCACGAAACTTTGGTGCAGTGGTTGGATGTTGTTCTCAATTTCCTCTTGCCACAATCCAGTAGGATCAACCATTTCACGGATGTGCATACGGAGGAAATTTTGTGCAATCTCACCTTGCTTAAAACAATCTGTATAGAGGCGAACTAAAGTGGCAACGCCATCGCGTAGGCTCAATGTTTGGTCGTCAAAAAAATTATGAGGAAGATTCGGGACGTAACGCTGATCGCAAAAAACAGCACGGTATAGGCCTTGTTTATCGCCGAAGTAATAGCTGATCGCTGAAATATTCACTTCTGCCGCTGTGGCAATCTCGCGAGTTGAGGTCTTGGCATAACCCTGCTCCGCGAACAGCTTAAGGGCTGCCAAGAACAAGCGTTCACGCGCTTCCTGTCCATCGGAACGGGTAGCGCGTTTATCGTCAGGTGTCGAAAAATAAGAGGTTGGATTCATGTGCCGCAGTCTAGCACATAAATCAAACGTTTGATTTAACTAAGTTAAAATTTACCGAAAGAGCAATAATAAAAGACTTAGCTTGTTTATCTTGATTCCCACCCTTGAGTGCAAATTAATCGAGACAAAAGCTGTCCATCAACAACCCAAACAAGTGCTTCAGGCGCCTTGCCTCTCCTGCCAAGCGGAATACAAAATGCTAAAAGCAACATAGGTCACGACTACGACAACACCCCAACGCAAGGTATCAAGCTGCAAGGACCTAACCAGATACGCCGCTAACAAAACCGCGGGGACACCTGCCAGTGCAAGTCCTAGCGCCGAGGATATTTGATAACGCTGATTGTGGAAAAATCCCACACTGCTGATGGGCATCAGAAATGCACAGGAACCCATCATGATTGGAAAGGCGGCCAATGGACTCATTCCCAGCAAGCTGACTAAAATCATGCAAGGTGCATACAGGCCTATCCCCAGCGGCATGAGTAAACCCAAAACAAAATTACCAAAAACGCCAAGCCACCAATTCCAGCCTGAAAGCGCCAAGGCATCTTGCCCAGCGGGTAAAATGCCGCGCAAAGACAGTAGCATGATGCTGGCAGCAAGTAACAATGCTAGCCCCATCCCCAACCGAATTTGCAAGCGTGGTAGCTGACCAACCACAGCAGTTCCTAGCCATGCGCCTAAGCCCGCGGCGACGATCATCGGAAGCAAGGTACCCGGTGAGACATCAACAATTTGAATAAAAATCAGGGCCTGGGCAATCGTCGGTAAAGTATGGCCGACATTGAGCGTGCCAGGAATCTTCTCGTCAGGAACCACTTTCGTTAGTCGAAACAAAGCGGTACTTGGTGCAAATGCACCGATCCCTAAGGTATCAAAAAAATCAGTGATCGCACCAATCGCCAGTTCTACGGGTCGTGGCCATGACCAAGTCTGACCGTCTCGGCGTAGTTGTCGCAAGCGGCGCCCCCATACCACGATAAATAAGAAAGCCATTAGTGAAAACAACACCAACAATGCCTGCGCCGTGAATGATTTCGAGTTTGGAACGATTGAACACGAGCTCAGAGCAATTCCAAAAAACATAATCAAACTGCAACGACCTAGCATACGATTCTCCTTTATGATCATTCCTGCGGGCTTCAACGCGAAAGGTAGTGGCAAGTGGCTATAACAGCGTTATACATAGACGCCACTAAAATATTTTAAATATATTAAACCATATTACGCCGATCGTTTGCTTTTTGTTTACCAATTCCTGCGCACTCCACGCTATGCCCGACAGCGATCGCCAATTTTCAAGGCTTTAGACCAAAGCTTCATTTTTACGACATTTATTGACGAAGTTAGGCTTGATCAAGCTGAAAAAAATGATGCATGGAAATTTCCGAGTAAAATTTAAGCACCCGATGTAAGGAGCGAGATTCGCTGTGACTATGGTGAACCGTCTATTCAATCGCTTGCTGTTAGCTTTGGTGATTCTCACCATCGTCGCTCTATACGCCCATCAAGAATGGATGTGGCAAAGTTGGCGGATTGATCAATTGCCGGAACATCGATTTACTGTCGTCGATGATCGTCCTGAAGGCGGCAAAAGCGTAGGCCGGCTTGAGCAAAAGTCGAATGAGAAAAATCTATACTGCAACATCGATCCTAGCTATCAATGGCCCTTTTGCGAATTAGCGATCCGGCTCGATGAGAAGAACCAAGGACTCGACCTAAGACAATTCGAATTTCTCAACATCGAGTTAGAAGCAACAGGCCCCGAAACCTCGCATCAAGTGCGTCTATTTCTTCGCAATTACAATCCTGCCTACTCCAAAGATCAGCAGAGCATCACTCTCAAACCGCACGAAATCGTGTATGACCCGAGTAAAGATAAGGGCATAGTCAGTTTTCGACTCAATCAATTTATGGTGTCTTCGTGGTGGGTACAAGACCACCCTTTACTGGCACAACATTTAGGGCCAGAATTAGACCACATCATTTCTATGAGCATCGTCACCGGGGGCAATGTCACGCCTGGGGAACATCAAATCAAACTTAAATCACTGGAGCTGCGAGGGCCTTGGATCTCGGCCGCCCACTTTCGACTCATCATTATCTTTGTTTGGATCACTGCCATCGTTTTATATCTATTATGGTCGTGGCGGCAATCACAGCAAGATTTAAAGCAATCCGATCAATTACGCCAACAGCTGCGAGCAGCCAATGAAATCCTAGAGGCTCGCGTCGAAGAGCGTACCCGCGCACTGGCCACCAGCAATGCACGTCTTATCGACACCCTGCAGAATCTAGAAGGTGCGCGAAATGAATTGGTTCAAAGTGAAAAAAATGCTGCGCTAGGAACCTTGGTTTCCGGCATTGCGCACGAACTCAACACACCAATCGGTAACGCACTTTTGGTCGGCAGTACTTTATCGGACGTCACCCAAAAATTACAGCAAGCCAGCGTCACTGGCTTAACCAAACGCGCGCTCAATGAATTTCTTGACGATGCCTTACGCGGAACCGACATTCTTATCCAAAATCTCGACCGTGCTGCCACCCTCATCGCCAGCTTTAAACAACTGTCTGCTGACCAGCATTCAGGGCAGCGCCGCGATTTCTCATTGAAAGCCGTGCTGGAAGAAACGGCACTCGCGATGGGGCCGCGCCTCAAAAACACTCATCATCAATTAATCCTCGAAATCGATGATGATATTCAGATGAATTCTTATCCCGGTCCACTAAGCCAAGTCATCATCAACTTCATCAACAATGCCATCCTGCATGCGTTCGAAGGCATCGACGCCGGCATCATGCGACTCAGTGCGCACAAACACGGTGAGCAACGGGTCATGATTCGTTTTGAAGACAATGGATTGGGTATTTCCGCCAGTGTATTGCGTCGGATTTTCGAACCCTTCTTTACCACCAAGTTGGGCAAAGGTGGCAGCGGACTAGGCATGCATCTCGCCTACAATGTCATCACTCAGGCCTTTGGTGGCAAAATCGATATTCAATCTGAACCTCAACGCGGGACCACGATTATTCTTGATCTACCGCTCATCGCACCGAATGCTGAAGGCATACAAGCGAAACTTGGCGTACCCAAAGATGTGCTCGACGACTATCACGCTTTCTTGAACGGTCGAGCTATCGCTGAAATCAGTTATTTTGGTGGTCCACATAGCCGTCGTGATGTGGTCGAGCTCGCACTATTCATGCGTGCCATGCAGGAAGGTCTGCCCAATACCGGTGTTGAGCTACTTCCAGTCGATAACTATGGTCAAGGTATTGCCAAACTACGAGAAGGATTACTGACC
>CAYWNE010000186.1:0-7558 GCA_964459555.1 uncultured Burkholderiaceae bacterium
TGCTTTTTACAAGGCGACTGTCGAGCTCGGCGTCGCCAATCAGGTGACCAGCTTTACAGCCTCCGATTTTGGTCGCACTTTAACTGGCAACAATGACGGTAGCGATCATGGATGGGGCAGTATGCACTTTATGTTAGGCGGCGCTGTCAATGGTAAGCGTTACTACGGCACTGCACCTTTGGTTGCAAGCAATGACGACGACGATGTTGGTCAAGGGCGCCTGTTGCCGACGACCTCGGTTGAACAATATGCAGCGACGCTAGGCGGATGGTTGGGCATATCCGATTCGGGACTATTAGACCTACTACCAAATCTTAAGAACTTTGATGCCAGCAAACGCAAGCTTGGATTTCTCTAGCCCTCCTCCCTTTGAGCTTTTTTCAACGAGATGTGGCGTGTGCAGCGCGCCCATCTTGTTTTTTTACTCAGCACTTACTCTTTTGATCTTGAAATACGCGGGCAAGCTCGTGTTGCCGAGGCAATTTCAAAATGATTCCTAGGAACTCGGCGGGGTTCAGAGTAAACTAGAGGCTATGCATGTTCGCGCAATGCGAATACATCCCTCCTTAAGCAAAGAGCCCATCCCATGTCTACGACCACGCCCGCAACTGATATCAGTTTTGCCGACCTTCATTTAAACGATGCTCTCCTACGTGCACTGAGCGAAGTTGGTTACGAATCGCCATCGCCAATTCAGGCGGCAACCATTCCACATTTGATTGAGCAACGCGATGTCTTGGGACAAGCCCAAACAGGGACGGGAAAAACCGCAGCATTCGCGCTACCTATTTTGCAGAATATCGATGTGCGCCAACTTAAGCCGCAAGCTTTGGTCTTGGCACCGACACGTGAATTAGCGATTCAAGTCGCTGAAGCTTTTCAGACTTATGCGCGCCATATGCCCGGTTTCCACGTGATGCCGATTTACGGTGGTCAAAGTTATGGTCCGCAATTGTCTGCACTGCGACGTGGCGTCCATGTGGTCGTTGGCACACCAGGTCGCGTGATCGACCATCTCGATAAAGGTTCACTCGATTTGTCCGAACTAAAAACTTTAGTTCTTGATGAGGCCGATGAGATGTTACGCATGGGTTTCATTGACGATGTTGAACGCATTTTGCAAGAAACGCCAGAAAGCAGGCAAACTGCTCTTTTCTCGGCCACCATGCCAGCACCGATCAAACGCATCGCGCAAACTTATTTGAACCAACCAGCGGAAGTGAGTATTGCCGCGAAGACGGGAACGGCAGCCAATATTCGCCAGCGATATTGGTTGGTCAGCGGTATGCACAAACTCGATGCACTCACACGCATTTTGGAAGCCGAGCCATTCGACGGCATGATCATTTTTGCCCGCACCAAACTCGGCACGGAAGAATTGGCCGATCGCTTATCCGCACGTGGATTCTCTGTGGCAGCCATCAATGGCGACATACAACAAGTGCAGCGCGAACGCACGATTCAACAACTGAAAGACGGCAAGATAGATATCTTGGTAGCGACCGACGTTGCCGCCCGCGGTTTGGATGTCGACCGCATCAGCCACGTGGTGAACTACGACGTACCTTATGATCCTGAGAGTTATACCCATCGTATCGGCCGCACGGGCCGCGCCGGTCGTAGTGGTGAGGCGATACTGTTCATAACCCCGCGCGAGAAAAATCTCCTAAAGATCATCGAACGCGCCACACGCCAACCGGTGTCACCAATGGAATTGCCGACCATTCAAACCGTCAACAATGTGCGTATTGCGCGCTTTAAAGAGCAAATCACAAGTACCTTGGCATCGGGTGAGCTCGAACACTATCTCAAAGTGATTGAAGATTACGAGCAAGAATATAACGTCCCCGCCGCGGAAATTGCTGCAGCCTTGGCAAAAATGGCGCGCGGCGATGAACCACTGTTGCTCGAGAAGAAAAAGCGCGAACCGAAGGCTCAAGATGAGACGATGTTCGAAGACAATCGGCGCAGCAAACGCGGCACTGATCGCAGCAACGATTTCGAACCACGCGGTGGCCGCCGCGAACACAGTCCTCGCATTGCTGAAGAAGGCATGCGCACCTATCGCATTGCGGTCGGCCACCAACACGGCGTCAAACCTGGCAATATCGTCGGGGCAATCGCCAACGAAGCGAACATCGAATCACGTTTTATCGGCCGCATTGATATCTACGACGATTACAGCATACTTGATCTACCCGACAATCTCGATGGCGATACACTCGACCATTTAAAGTCGGTACGCGTAGCAGGCCAAGCTTTGAAGCTGAAAGCCGAGTCAGGAGCGGGAAGTGACCCGGCGCCAGTACGCGACCAAAGAAATTTTTTACAGGCACCGAAAGAAAGTAAACCGACGAAAAAAGAAAGTAGCAAAGACGGCGCGGAATCGAGTAAGCGCAAGCTAAGTCGAGATCCGCAAGAGGAGTCGTCCAATCCTCTGCTAGCGGTGGTGACCAAAGCTAGCAAAGACGCCTTCTCAGAGTCCACCAAACCAAGTCGCGAAACCAAAGAAAAAGCGACTGACAAGAAGCGCGACGCTAGTAAGGGCAAGGTTGCGATCCCGATGCAGACCTATCGTATCGAAGTCGGCAAAAATGACGGCATCAACCCCGGCAATATCGTCGGTGCCATCGCCAATGAAGCAGGCTTGGACTCCAAGTTCATTGGTCATATTGGCCTTTTTGATGACCACTCTACGGTCGACTTGCCGACTGGCATGCCGAAAGAAATTTTGGCACACCTCAAAGCTGTCTACGTTGGTGGCAAAAAGCTTGATATGAAAGAAGTCGGCAGCAGCAGCCTCTTGGTCAACGCTCATTCGTCCATGCCTTTAGAGTTGAAACAACGTGTGAGCGGTGCTCAACGTCGCGTTGCGGACAAAGAAAGCGCGAGAACCAAAGGCAACAAGAAACCGGTCACGGCACGTGGCGGTAGTGGTAGCCGCTTCGAGTCAAACAAGGCTCCCCGAAAGGCACGCACATAACGTCAAAGTACCCAAACCTAAGGGGAAAATCTGTTTCTGGTTCTGAGCTTGGGAATAGCGACTTGTTCATCGGGGTGCTTGAAGAAACCTAAATACCAGTTACCTCCTGGCAATGATTCCATAAGAAAAGGCTTTAAACACAAAGCCTTTTTTATTTTTAAAAAGACAATTAAATTTGGTGAAAACCGAATAAACAACAGAATTAGAGTGTTAACTCTAATTGCCGCATTGCAGCAATTTGTGCATGCTCCTCCATTCGTGAAAATACCACCTTGAGTGTATTTCTCTGCGACGCGCTCATAGTAAGCGCCGCTTGAGGCTTGAAATCCGTAGTTTTGCCTGTGCTAAACTGGCAGGTCATCACAGTCTTGAAAGCGCTTTTGTCACTGGTTTGTCATAAACCGGAGGCAAACTCCACTGTTCTCAAAATTTGAGCATTTAATTTTACAAAAATCACTTGGATATGGAGTGGAACATGAAACACCAATCGAAAGCGGCGAGCACAACTTACCGCCTCAGCATGATCGCATTTGCCTGCCAACTCGCATGCATGAGCAGTTCAGCCTTTGCGCAAGCACAGCAAAAGAAAGAAACCACTGAATCGAACGAGCCAATTAGCGCAGCGCAAATTACGATTACCGGCAAAAAAGTCGGTATGGGTTTGATGGTCGAAGAAAACGCGCCTAAGGCACGTAGTACCATTACTGCGGAAGAATTGGCGAAGCAACGTCCAACAGGCAATCCATACGAAGCTTTGGAATTGATGCCAGCAGTGAATAGTTTTAACTACGATGCATCTGGTTTGTTTGGTGGTGGTTTGACACTTCGCGGCTTCAACAGCGACCAGATTGGTGCAACGATTAACGGCGTACCGGTCAATGATTCAGGTAACTTCGCGGTTTTCCCACAAGAGTTCGTGGATCAAGAGAACACCTGTACACAGTTCGTCACACAAGGCTCTACTGACGTTGACTCTCCGCAAATTGGTGCGACTGGTGGTAACTTCGGGATCACGACATGCGACCCTTCAAAGACACAGAAAACACGCGTGATGCAAACTCTGGGCGGTCTCAATTTGCGCAAAACCTTTGTTCGCCTCGATACTGGTTTGTGGTCTGATGGTCGCTCGCGTTTCTTTATCTCCGCTTCAGATGCAAGTGTCGACAAATGGAAAGGCCAAGGCCGCGCCATGCGTGATCACGTCGATATTGGCTACCGCCTCGATTTTGATCGTTTTAACTCGATCAACGCAACCTTGTTGTACAACCGTGCGATTAACAACAACTTCGCAACCTTCAGCTTGGCTGATTTGAATAAAAATGGTTACTACTACGACTTTGCAACTAAGTTCCAAGGTCATGTGACACCAACAAAAGGCAAAGCTGACAGTGACCCTAATCCAGCGTTCGCAGACTCTTATTACAACCTCTCGAAGAACCCGTTCGAAAATGCAATCGCCTCTGTCGTTGGCAAATTCCGCATCGGCGAAAACACGGATATACGTATCGTGCCTTACTACTGGTTCGGTTATGGCACAGGTGGCAATCAACAACGTTTGCAATCTGAAAGTGCATTCTTGAATCCGACCACTGGCAAAAACACCGCTGCAGTTGACTTGAATGGCGACGGCGATACATTGGATCGCGTAATCGTTGCAAACAGCAGTGTGACACGTACAAACCGTCCTGGTATCACAGCGTCTATCGCCCACCAGTGGAGCAACCACACTTTCCTCGGTGGCTTCTGGGGTGAGCGTGCAACGCATGAGCAATTTGGACCTATGGTTCCTGTTGACGCAAACGGTAACGCGGCTGACATTTGGCTAGAATCTGACCGTATCAAACGTCCAGATGGCAGCTTGTTCCAATCTCGTAACTGGCGTACGATCAGCACGGCCTACCAGTTCTTTGCTCAAGACACCATGAGTTTCATGGACGAGAAAGTGTTGATCAACGCTGGCGTGCGTGTACCAACCATGAAGCGTGACTTCAACAACTTCGCCAACGAAGGCGCGGGTACTGATTACAACATCTCCCGTAAGTACACAGAAGTGTTGCCACAATTGGGCGCACGCTACCAGATCGACTACAACAACCAATTGTTCGCAAGCTTAGCGAAAAACATGAAAGCACCTCCAAACTTCGTGTATTCCGCTTTGCCAGTTGTTAATGGTGCGCCTGTCTTAGGAAATGACGTCAAATCTGAGACTTCCTACAACCTCGACCTTGGCTACCGCTTGCAAAGCGATAAGTTGACATCACAAGTCACTTTGTACACTGTGGACTTCCGTGACCGCCAAGCCACTGCGTATAACCCTGTGACTGATACGCGTAGCTTGATGAACGTCGGTAAAGTAAAAACACAAGGTTTCGAACTCGAAGCTGGTAACAAACCTATCAATGGTTGGTCTTTCTACGGTTCGGTCGGTTACGCGAAGAGCGAATTCCGTGACAACATGCAATTCTTGGTCACTTCTCCAAAACGTGAAGTAGTTACTTTGCCTATCACTGGCAATCAATTGACCAATACACCAAAGTGGAAGTACGGCTTATCTGTCAGCTATGAACAAGCTAACTGGTATACCCGCTTAAAAGCTAAGTACACTGGCGAACAACAAGCGACGATGATGAATGACGAACTCGTGCCAGCCTATACGCTTGTTGGTTTGGATGCTGGTTACCAGTTCCCTAAGAGCGATTGGTACAAGAAATTGACATTGCGTCTGAGCATCAGCAACTTGCTCAATGAAAAATATCGTAACCCATCTTCCAACTCTGTAACAAACGCGAAGGCGGTCGGCAACTTCGCAGCAAGCACAGTGTTCTACTATATGGGTGCTCCACGCTTGACGTCTTTGACATTAAGCGCAGACTTCTAATCGGAATTAAAGACACCGAATTAGACGTTTAAAACAAATCTGCGACGGCGATCAGCTGTCGCAGATTTTTTCATTTTGAAAGAATGATGATGAGACACCGTTTGATTGTTGCAGCGATTACTTTTGCATTGCTTGGCGCATGCAGCAGTCCACAAACAATTCAAAAAAATGCTGATTCGAACAAAAATAACATCAGCGAAATTACGATTTTTAGCATCAATGACTTGCATGGCCACTTACAGGCGAGCAATCCCGTCCCCATCATGGTCACCCAAGAAGGTGCTGAGGGTGGCACTATCCCTGCTGGTGGCTACGCTTACCTAGCCCACGCCATTAAACAGGCGCGTAAAGATAAACCGAATAGTATTGTGCTGGGCGCCGGTGACATGATTGGTGCGACTCCGATCGGTTCCGCTCTCTTAAAAGACGAGCCGGTATTCGAGGCACTCAATCAATTGGGCCTCACCGCAACTTCACTTGGCAATCACGAATTCGATATCGGCGGCAAAGCTCTCTTAGACAAAATTCAAGGTAAGTGTGACAGCAAAGGTTGCAACTACCCAGGTTTTAGAGGTGCGCAATTCGAGTATCTTGGCGCCAACGTGATCGATAAGCAAACCGGAAAAAATTGGATCAAGCCCTATATCATTAAGCAAGTCGGTGGCGTCAACCTCGGCATCATCGGTGCTGTCACCGTTGATACCACTCACCTAGTTGCCGGAGATGGCGTCAAAGGTTTGAGTTTTGAAGACGAGGCGACTGCTATCAATCGCTTCATCCCAGAAATCAAAGCGCAAGGCGTCGCCGCTATCATCGTCTTGATTCATGAAGGAGCGAACTACCGGGGCGCGGCAAACGATCCAAGCTATCAATGCGACGGCTTACGTGGTCCTATGGTCGATATGATGCCCAAGCTTGATCCGGCAGTGACCATGGTGATCTCCGGTCACACTCATCAGGCCTACACCTGCAAGATTGGTGGTCGATTGCTGGTACAAGCCCGCAGCTATGGTGCTTATTTTACTGAAACGACGCTCACAATCGATACAAAGCAAAACCGTGTCATCGACGCAAAGGCGGTCAATCACCTGATAGACCAGGAGAAAATGACGACCGATACCGACGCGCAAAACTTAGTCAATCACGTGGTGGAACTTACCAAAGCCGTTCAAGCACGCCCCGTTGCTCAGTTGAGCGCCCCGCTGAACCGACAGTACCTTCCCAGAACATGGGATTCTATGCTGGGCAACGTCGCTGTTGATGGGCAATTGAGCTTTGCAAGAACCCAAGGCCCCGCTGATCTCGCGATGATCAATTCTGGCAGCATTCGCAATGACCTACCCAGCGGCAAGCGCCCAACCCCGATCACCATTACTTATGGCGATTTATTCGCGGTGCAGCCCTTTGGCAATAGCATCACGCGCATGAAAATGACGGGCGCGCAAATTGTGAAAGTCTTACAGCAACAGTGGACTGGACGCGCCTTAAATGACCCGAAAAAACTATATGTTTCTGAAGGTCTGTCTTATCAATGGAAAGCCAGTCCCAACGAGGATGAACGTATCAGCAATGTTCGCCTGAATGGAAAACCTTTAGTCGCTGATCAATACTATATCGTTATTGTGAATAGTTTCCTTGCTGACGGTGGTGATGGTTTTACTCTGTTCAAGCAGGGAATCGAACGCCAAGACATAGGA
>CAYWNE010000187.1:0-7473 GCA_964459555.1 uncultured Burkholderiaceae bacterium
CACAACGCGCGGCATTTTTACGAATGGAAAAAGCATCTATGAAACTGGTTACTTGGAACGTCAATTCTCTGAAAGTGCGATTGCCGCAAGTCTTGCAATGGTTGGAGATGAACCCAGTCGATGTCTTGTGCATCCAAGAGACCAAGCTCACCGATGACAAATTTCCCCAAGCCGAGATCGAAGCCGCTGGTTATCATGTCGCTTTCACTGGACAAAAGACTTATAACGGCGTCGCCATACTTTCGCGTCACCCAATGAGTGACATTCAAAAGAACAATCCATTGTTCGAGGATGAACAGCAACGCATTATCGCCGCCACCATCGAAGGCATGCGTATCGTGTGTGCCTATGTACCGAATGGCCAAGCGCTCGATTCTGAAAAGTATCCCTATAAACTGAGCTGGCTCGCTGCACTACGCGATTGGATACAAAGCGAAATGGGCAAGTATCCTGAGCTCGCCCTGCTCGGTGATTACAACATCGCACCAGATGACCGCGACGTCCATGATCCCGCCGCATGGGAGGGCATGAACCTCGTCTCACCACCAGAGCGCGCTGCGTTTCAAGCGTTATTGGATTTGGGCTTGAGCGATAGCTTCCGCCAATTCGAACAACCCGAAAAAACTTTCAGTTGGTGGGACTATCGTCAACTTGGATTCCGTCTCAACAAAGGCGTGCGCATCGATCATGTACTGTTGTCTAAACCTTTAGCTGAGCGTTGCACATCATGCATGGTCGATCGCGTCCCGCGCAAATGGGAGCAACCTTCAGATCATGCACCGGTTATCGCAACGCTTGCAGCAAAAGTCTAAGGTTTGGTTCAAGAAAAGCTTTGTTCAAACCCTACAAGAGTTCGGCTCGCACCTGATAGCATTCTGATCGTCATTCTTTAAGATACACAACACAAGACATGAAGCTCTTCAAAAAAATCGCTGCGGCTTTGCGTCAGTCCTGTGTTTTATGTGTGCTATGGCGCCAAACTCGGCAGCATCCACGCTTACAAGCATGGTTCAAGGCCAAACCGCCAGCCGAACGCCCCCATCGCGGTAAGTGAGGGCAGTAACGCCAATGCCAATGACTTCAACTGTGTAACTTTGTGCATTCGCATTGCTACGGTTGAGCCCTTAAGAAGGCGCAATAAGCTTCACGGGCTGGACGCCCTGTTTCACCTTGTAGCAAACCATTATGGCCGGCGCCTGTAATCACTAGAAAGCGCTTATTAGGATTAGCCATCGCCGCCGCCACGCGCTCGCCAAGATAGGCCGGTGTCACCTCATCGCGATCGCCGACTAACACCAAACCCGCGCCGCGATGTTTACCCATTTCAAGGACATTGTCGATGCCTTGCAGTGACGGGTTAATTTGAATTCTTACAAAAGGCTTCACATACCAAGGCACATTGGCATTGGCCCAATCGAGGGCGTTGGTGGCGGTCGATTCTAGGATCACACCATCAACCGCTCGCTGCCCAGCGACGTAGCTAGCGATGAAACTGCCCAATGAATGCCCATGCAGCACTAAGCGCCCTTTCACCCTCGCTCGGACCGCATCGTAAATCGCTAAAGCATCTTGCTGCATCAAGGCAATTGTTGGATCCCCCGCACTACGACCATAGCCTCGATAGTCATAGCTGATCCAGTTAGCCTTACACGAGCGCGGCACCGACAACACGGCATCACTCGCATCGTCCAAGTGAAACATATTGCCACCGAAGTACAGCACTGTGGTGAGCTCTCGCTGCACGGTTTCCAGGCTCGTTGGCTCAACTTGAGCAGAGATCCCATGCAAAACATTGCCGTCATTGGACTGAAGTTTGACCTCTTCAATCGCAAGCTCAGGAAACGCTTGCTCAAGCTTGGCCTTACTTAAGTCTTTCTTTTTGATCCAGCCTGATCGTTGATCGGGGCGAATGAAATTTTTTTCATCGACTTCCATTGTGGTGCAAGCGCTGGTCAAGACGCTTACCAATATCACCAAGATTGCCAATGACCGTCCACCCCACTTCTCTACCTTCAGCATCATCATTTCCTTATTTTCGATATTCACAAAAAAGCCACACGCGAGCGACTTTCATCATTTAAAATTTAGTGTATCGAAATAAAATATTGCTGTCAAACGATAATTTTTTGCTTTATTACAGATATTTTTATGAAAAATCTCAAGATCATGATCAGACTTGCCATTGCAAGTTATCTTTTGCTCAACCTTTTCTTTTATCTCACGACTTGGATGCACCTCGAATTCCAACTTGCTTTCTTTACGATGCGGATGAGCCTCCCAGGCCTCAGCTTTGAACAAATCGGCGCACTATCCAACAGCGCCTTGGCCTTGGCAGCCTTACTCAATTTCACTGGCTTAGCAATCAGTTTTTGGGCGATGAAGCAGCTTTGGGCGATGCTGTCGACGCTGACTCCTGAAACCAGCTTTAGTCGCGACAATATTGAACTATGGAAGCGTTTCAGCGCTGGGATCTTGGCCGCGACAGCGTTCTCAATTCTCGAACTACCATTACGCGGGCTACTGTTCTCACTTTTCAAATTCAATGCGGGAATCAAGATCGAGGTCGGCGTCAGCACTGAACAATTGATGTTGCTTTTATTTTGCTTGCTTAGTTACTTAGTCGCCCAACTCTTCCAACAGGCTCACCGACTTGAGCAAGAGAATAAGGAGTTCATCTAATGAGCATCCAAATTCATCTCGACTTGATGCTGGTCAAGCGAAAAGTGAAATCGAAAGATCTGGCGCAGTTCGTAGGTATCACAGAGCAGAATCTCTCGCTACTCAAGTCCGGAAAGGTCAAGGGAATACGCTTCGGCACCCTACAGCGCATCTGCAAATACCTCGAATGTCAGCCAGGCGATATTCTGACCTGGGTCGATGATGGCCTCGATCTTGACGATGAATAAACGAATAGCAAGCCTTTATCGCAACAGCCAATCTCTTTTTTACAAACAATCGCAATTTTTAATTTCCACACAGAAAGGTTTTCTGCTACATTGGTAGTTAATGATTTTTAACAATTACAGCAAAGCGATCTCAGAGTTCATCCTAAGAGTTCAGCGGTCAGCCAAGCGCGAGGAATTGATTGGGGAAGTGGAAGCAAAGGTGTATGGCGCTGTGAAGGGCAATAGCCACCACAGCATCTTTTCGACTCTTATTTTCTACGGAGTGACACTCTGTGATGAACAAGACTCAAGCCTTGAATTTGCTGGTAGAACAGGCCCTACGTGGTGACCTCGTGTTCTCCGCAAGTGTCTCAACTTCATTGCGCGTGCAAGAAGCGATCAATGTTGAAGACTGTTCGCTCGATAGCGCCAGCAAAATCATCCTCAACGAACCGCTGTTAGCAGCGAAAGTCGTTGCCGTTGCCAATAGCGCTGCCTATAAACGCTCAACGGGTGAAGTTGCGAATGTACGATCCGCAATTGCTCGCCTCGGCTTCAAAACTTTACGTGCGCTCGTCGCTTCTTTGGTCGTGCGGCAAATCGCTGGCGCCAGTAAGAACCCACAAATCCGCGCCAAAATCAACCAACTCTGGGAACACTCTGCCCAAGTTGCGGCATTGGCGCAGGTCTTAGCTCGACGGGTTACCAAGCTCGACCCTGATACCGCAATGTTTGCCGGTATTGTGCATGAGGTCGGTGGATTCTACTTACTCTCACGCGCCGAGGAGTTCCCTTGCTTACTCGAGCCAGATGACCTCTCTGGCGCCGAAGACGATGACAGTTACGACCCTCTCAGTGAAGCCACCACCGAGGAACAATCACAAGAATCGATTATCGGCCGGGCTGTATTGAAAGATCTTCACTTGCCTGAAGAGGTCCAGAACGCTTTAGAAGGCCTATGGTATGGTTTGCGTGCGATGCCACCTGAGACTCTAGGAGACACGCTATTGGTTGCCAATGAGTTGGCAAGAACTGTTTCTCCACTTGACACAAGAACCGATACTGAAACCAATCGATGTGAATCGGAAATCGATTTCGTTGTCGGCGATGGTAGCTTACAAAGCATCTTAGAAGAATCCGACGATGAAGTGAGGACTCTATCTGCTGCGCTAATTATTTAAAGAAACAAAGGCGACGCAAGGACTGAGAGTGAGCAGTCCTTGCAGTCTCCCCCCCTCTAAGTCGTCACGACCAATTTGATTTGTTGCAGTGAATTCGGATCTTCAATCGTCGTCAAATCACCAGGATCTCGCCCTTCACATACCGCTTGAATGGAGCGGCGCAAGAGCTTACCCGAGCGTGTCTTCGGCAACATCGGTACAAAATACACGCGTGCTGGACGAGCCACGGCACCAAGCTGCTGGTCAACCACCGCCATCACTTCAGCTTCGAGCGATTTCGCCAATTCTGCAGTCGCTGCACGTTCAGGATTTTTGATAATGGCAAAAGCGACCGCAACTTGTCCTTTAAGTTTATCTTCGACACCCACCACCGCCACTTCGGAAATTTGTGGATGGCTAGAGATACTCTCTTCGATCTCGCGCGTTCCCAAACGATGCCCCGCCACATTAATCACGTCATCGGTACGGCCCAAGATGAAGTAGTAGCCGTCTTCATCACGAATACCCCAGTCGAAAGTCGAATAGAGTTGATCGTGGGCGAAGTTAGACCAGTAAGTTTGTACAAAGCGTTGATCATCGCCGTACACGGTCTGCATCACACCCGGTGGCAAAGGCCCTTTGATGGCAACCACGCCTTTCTCATTTGGGCCACACACCGCACCAGTGCTTTCATTGATGATGGTCACGTTATAACCATACATGGCAATACCAGGGCTACCGAGGCGCGTGTCTTTGTGTTCAACGCCACGTGCTACCGACAAAATCGGCCAGCCGGTTTCGGTTTGCCAGTAGTTATCGATAATGGGCACGCCGAGTTCGGTCGCGATCCAATTCGAAGTAGTTTCATCAAGCGGTTCACCAGCTAAGTACAAAGCTTTGAGCGAAGAAATATCATACTTCTTCATGAGCTCGACAGGATGTTTCTTCAACACGCGTACTGCGGTTGGTGCTGAAAACATGCGCGTGACTTTGTACTTCTCAACGATACTCCACCATACGCCCGCATCAGGGCGAATAGGTGTCCCCTCATACATAATCGTCGCCATACCGGCAATCAAAGGACCGTACACGATGTAAGAGTGCCCCACGACCCAACCAATATCAGACGTCGCGAAATAGGTTTCACCAGCATTGCCGCAGAAGATATGCTTCATTGAAGATGCCAACGCTACTGCATAACCACCGACATCGCGCTGCACGCCTTTTGGTTTTCCTGTGGTGCCGGAGGTGTACAAGACATAGGACATCGCATTCGATTCGAGCCACGTCACATCGACTTTGGCATCGAGATGTTGGGCGCGCAAACTCGCATAATCCACATCACGCCCTTCTACCAAACTCATGGCATCGAGTCCGCGATTGACGAGCAAAACCTTGGCCGGTTTATGTTCGGCCAGTGCAATCGCCTCATCGAGCAGAGGCTTGTACGGTACCGCCTTACCACCGCGCATCCCGGCGTCGGCAGACACCACCACCACGGGTTTCGCATCGTCGATACGCGTCGCCAAACTCTTGGAGGCGAAGCCACCGAACACCACGGAATGCACAGCACCGATGCGAGCACACGCCAACATGGCGAACGCCGCTTCGGCAATCATGGGCATATAGATCAGAACTCTATCGCCCTGCTTGACTCCGAGACCCAACAACATCGCTGACATGCGTTGTACTTCAACATGTAGTTCAGCGAAGCTGTAAGTTTTCTCGGAATTGGTTTCAGTCGAAATAGCGATCAACGCCGCTTTATCCGACTGTGTCTCCAACCAACGATCAATCGCGTTATAGCAAAGATTAGTTTCACCACCGATGAACCATTTGGTGAATGGGGGTTTGCTGTAATCGAGTACTTGTGTATAGGGTTTGTGCCAGTCTATGAGTTTGGCTTGTTGGTCCCAGAAGTTGGCTGGGTCTTGAATTGAGGCTTGATAAAAATCTTGGTAGTTCATGGTGTCTCCAGTTTTTATAGCGTTTTGGTTTGAATTCGGTTTGGCGCTTTTTTGATTGTTATTGGTTTTGCTTAAGCGCCTTTTGTACTACATCAAATTTTTGTTCTCAATTACTCTTCTTCGCTAATCAACGTTCTCTGGCCGGGGGTGGCCCGGCGGCCAGTTACCTTTTTTGCTTCGCCAAAAAAGGTAACCCAAAAAAGGCGACCACGCTGCCACTGCCCTTCGGGTTCCCAATTGTGCAAGACAAAAAATGGGAAAGCTTCGAAACTCGCTTCCCTTGCAGGGCGCATCTTCGCTTGCAAGCGAACATCGTTACGCAGGCGATGTGCATGCACATCGAAACCCCTGCTGCACCTCAAACAACGAAGCTTTCTTTATCCATTTTCTGCCCCGCACAATTGGCAGTGTCAGAAGTGGATGAAAGTCAACAACAACTGCAAAACAATCAATCACAACGTTTATTCGTTTCTCTCATAGCAGTTGTAGGTCGTTGCTTTTGACTTACCCCGTTCGAGACGATGTAATTTGCGCTTCACAGAAAATGGATCAGAAAATGTTGCTGTTTGAGGTGTAGCAGGGAATTCAAGGCGCATGCGCATTGCCTGCGGAACGGTGTTCGCTTGCAAGCGAACATTCCTAAGAACAGTTTCAACACTTTCCCATTTTTTGTGATGCGCAAATTATGCTGGAGCGCAGCGTAAGCACCCGAAGGGCGAGTCTACGGTCGCCTTTCTTTTGCTTCCTTTTCTTTGGCGAAGCAAAGAAAAGGAAGTAGCTGTCGGGCTACCCCCGACCAACAGACCGTCGAACAACTGAAAAACAAAAGCCGGCCCTATCCACCCAAAGCCAACCTCCGCCCACTAGCCACCTCACTCACCCGCACCCAATAAAACAAATACATCATCACCAACTTCGTCACCGCACTCACACTCGCTAACAACAGCAAAGGCCAGCCATCATGTAATCCCAACATCAAACCCAAGAAAATCGAGCTTAAGTCCATCACGAAAATGAATTGACTCATACGAATCGATACCGCCCCTGTACTCCCAGATTTCAAAATCAAACGAATCTGGTGCGCATAAGCTTGCGCTAGCAATACCGTAATCGTCATAATCAACACTTGCGATACCACTCGGCTCTGGTCAAGCAACAGGGGACCTGTCCACAACGTTAATGCCAAACCACTCAAGCCCAAAAGCAGCATTCCACTTGCGAACATCAACACTAAACGTGACGCAGCACTACGGCGGTCGCGCCAAATTTCAAGTAACAAGAGCATCACCAAAATCGCTGCGACCAAGCGTGGCCAAACGATGAAGTGATTAAACGGTTTAATCGAATAGCCATACACAAAGAAGGACCAGTAAGCGAGATAACTCACACTAAACTGGTTAAGGGAAAGTATCGCTGTCGCACTGCCCTCCCCGTTCCGTTTGCGTTTCCAAACCTTTTCGA
>CAYWNE010000188.1:0-7462 GCA_964459555.1 uncultured Burkholderiaceae bacterium
TGCGATGGAGTCGGGTCCCTGTAAAATTGAGTGTTTGAATAGTAGTCGCAATGTGACACTCGAAGTTGAGCTCGGTGGTCGTTAATTAGGTGAAGTGAACGAGGAAGCACGTGCATTGCCGAGTATGAAGAATTTACCTCCATCGGTAAAAATAGCGGAACTCGGCGATGCGCAAGAAATGGAAGCCTTGTTCGCCAGTTTTGGTATCGCTATGTTGATCGGTGTACTGTGTATTTATGGTGTTTTGGTCTTGTTGTTCAAAGACTTCATGCAACCAGCAACGATCTTGGCCGCCTTACCTTTGAGTATCGGTGGCGCCTTCGTCGCACTATTGATTACCGGTAGGGCATTGTCGATGCCATCAATGATCGGTTTGATTATGTTGATGGGTATCGTCACCAAAAACTCCATTCTCTTGGTCGATTATGCGATTATCGCTAGGCGTCAAGGAATGGCACGTTTTGAAGCTTTGGTCGATGCCTGTCACAAGCGTAGTCGCCCAATCGTGATGACAACCATTGCTATGGGTGCAGGTATGATGCCTTTGGCTTTGGGGTGGGGTGCAGACCCTAGTTTTCGGTCGCCAATGGCGATTGCGGTGATCGGTGGTTTGATTACGTCGACCTTGTTGAGTCTTTTAGTGGTTCCAGCCGTGTTTACTTATATCGATGACTTTGAACACTTTTTGAAACGATTGTTTATTCGAAAAACGCATTGACATAAGTGATTCATTAGAACAAAAGCCACACTAGTTTCCCAACTGGCGTGGCTTTTTCTATTGGGGAGAAAGCTGCTAAATCGCGGGCAGTAAAGAAGATTAGTTGTCTCCGTGATAGGCGGCTTCAAGTTTTGCTACCTCAATTCTGCCCATTTCCATCATGGCCTTCATCACGCGAGCAGACCGCGCTGCATCATCGTCTTGCAACATATCCACCAAACTACGCGGCACAATTTGCCACGACACGCCAAACTTATCTTTGAGCCAAGCGCAGCGTCCTGCTGTGCCGCCCTCGACTAGCCGATCCCAGTAGTGATCGACTTCTTCCTGTGTTTCACAATCGACGAATAAAGAAATGGCTTCGGTGAACGGAAATTGTGGTCCAGCGTTCAGCGCAATGAAGGTTTGGCCTTCGATTTCAAAGCGCATGGTCAACACTTTACCTTCCAGTTCGGGCACTGAATCACCATAGCGAGAGACGTCAAGAATGCGGCCATTTTTGAAGATGCTGAGATAGTGATTGACGGCTTCTTCAGCATTGAAGTTAAACCACAAGCATGGCGTAATTTTTTGCATAGTGTCTCCTTAGAATTCGACCAATTTTTGAAAGCCGCCATAGATCAAGCGTTTGCCGTCAAACGGCATGGGAATGGCCTCAGGCGCAAAACGGGGATCTGCCATCATCTTTTCCCAAGCCGCATCGCGCACTTCTTTTGAGGGCCAGGTCATCCAAGAAAACACCACCGTCTCATCTTCTTTCAACATCACTGCTTGCGGGAACGAGGTTAGTTTGCCGGGCTGCACATCATCGCCCCAGCATTCGACGATACTGATTACACCGAATTCTTTGAAGAGTGCCGAAGTCAAACGTGAGTACTCGGCGTAACGTTCTTTGTCTTTGGTCGCGACAGGAATAATAAAACCATCGATGTAGTTCATAAAGAGTTGTCCTTTGCAGTAAGCTGTCAAGAATCAAGAAGAGTGGTGATGTGCGTGACTTAGCCAGTGTAAGGAGTCGATGTATAGGAAGCAAGATAAATCGCGTTTAGTGTTTTTCTGACCAAACAAAAATTTGAAAGCATTGCGATAAATGAAGGAAAAATCGCCGAACTCAGCGGAAAAGAGCTGCGAAAATGTGGCAAAATAACGGTTTTGCGAAATTCTTAAGGTTGTTGTGAACTTGCATGCTTTCGCGCTGCACGACGAAGTACCTACCTGAGCTGGAGTATCACTCATCGGCTAGATGGCTTGAGAACGAACCGATTCTCGCCTGATACAGCAGGGGAAAAACATTCCTATTTCCTTCGACGCACCACTCACATTAACAATTTCCCAAACGGCATTGGCAGCTTTAGATTGAATCACGCGCGTAATGACGTGCCTCAGTTTTGCCTGGCGTACTTTGAATGAGCATTGAGCTTTATTTTGCTGTTGTCAAAGTCAACCAATCGTGTGCCCTGATCGTTTCTTGTAGTTTGTCCTTGTTTATGTTTTTTTACACTCCGGAGTTTTAACATGTTTCAGCACGTCGAAGCCTATGCAGGCGATCCTATCTTGTCCTTGAATGAAGCGTTCGGTAAGGATACCCGTCCTAACAAGATTAATCTGTCGATTGGCATTTACTTTGACGACAATGGCAAGATCCCGATGTTGCCATCAGTACGTGCAGCGGAGTTGAAAGTCGTGGAAGCCGCTGGTGCGCGTCCTTATTTGCCTATGGAAGGCGCTGCAAACTTCCGCACAGCTGTACAACACCTCTTGTTTGGTGCTGAACACGCAGCAGTGAAAGCGGGCCGCGTCGTCACTTTGCAAACCGTCGGTTCTAGCGGTGGTTTGAAAGTTGGCGCAGACTTCATCAAACGCTATTTCCCAAACACGACGATGTTGATTAGCGATCCAACATGGGATAACCATCGCGCCGTGTTTGAAGGTTCTGGTTTGGCAGTGAAAACCTACCCTTACTACAATTCCACAACGGGCGGTTTGCGTTTCGAGGAAATGCTCGCAGCTTTGAAGCAAGCTGAAGAAAAGAGCGTCGTGTTGTTGCATGCATGCTGCCACAACCCAACAGGTGTTGATCTGACCAAAGAACAATGGCAACAATTGGTGCCAGTTCTTAAAGAACGTAACTTGATTCCATTCTTGGATTTGGCTTACCAAGGTTACGGCGATGGCATTGAAGAAGATGCGTATGCGATTCGTTTGATTGCTGATTCTGGCTTGAGCGCATTTGTTGCGAACTCTTTCTCCAAGAGTATGAGTTTGTATGGCGAACGTTGCGGTGCATTGAGCGTGATTTGCCCTGACGCAGCACAAGCAGTGAATGTCTTGGGCCAGTTGAAAGCAGGTATCCGTCGCAATTACTCTAATCCTCCTATGCACGGTGGTCAAATCGTCGCAACCGTATTAACTGATCCAGCTTTGCGCCCAATGTGGGAAGCCGAAGTCGTCGCGATGCGTGATCGTATTCAAGCAATGCGCCGTGCATTGCACGATGTTTTGGTGGCGAAAGTGCCAGGCCGTGACTTCAGTTACTTCTTAACCCAACGTGGTATGTTCTCTTACACTGGTTTGAGTGCGGAACAGTGCGACCGCTTGAAAGAAGAATTTGGTGTGTATTTGGTCCGTTCTGGTCGCATGTGCGTGGCTGGTTTGAATACTCGCAATGTTGAAGCGACTGCAAACGCCATCGCTGCAGTGTTGTCTTAATCGCGACTGTCGTGTTAACTTCTCCTTGAAGTTAGCTTAGGTCTGTAAAAAGCAGGTTTCGTGAGAAGCCTGCTTTTTTTTCGTCCTTGTTAGAAGGCAGCCGCCCCTTACTTGCTCAGGTGCTGGCGCCACGCGTCGTTTACGACTTGTTCAAAATTGCGTGTGAATTGGCTCGCATCAAATAATGGTGATGCCAAGGCTGCTTTCCGTAGATTGCGTCGTATTTGGTTCAGAGTCTGAATATCGGTAGCGTACTTGGTCGCAATTTGCACGAAGTGTTCCTCATCGTTTGCGATCCAAGCATCGAGGCCGACGCAACTCAACATGCTTTCGCCCTGTCGACTCAAGAGTGATGAGCCCTTCAGGCTGATTGTTGGTACCCCCATCCAAATCGCCTCGGCGGTCGTAGTGCCGCCAGGGAACGGGTGAGTATCCAAGATGATGTCTACCTCAGCATGTGCCGCCAAGTAGTCTGAGTAGGACATCCCCGCTACAAACTGCAATCGATGCGCTGGGATGCCATGGATGGCAAACCTATCAACAATATCTTGTTGCGCCTGATCGAACTCAAAAGCGGCATTTTGTAGCCGCATCGAGGCTTCAGGCAGCGCCCGCAAAGTATTTGCCCAAAGTTGTAAGGTGGAGTCAGTCATTTTATTGGGTACTTGGAAGCTGGCGAAACAGATGCTGCCTTTTCTTAAAGCCGGCGTATCGCTCACCTCGATCACGCGGTTTGTCTTCGGTACGCTCATGCAAAGTCGCGTCTTTTCGAGGTACAGCGGCTTCTCTGAAAAGTGATCGTGCTCCATCTCGGGAACAGATTTTTTGTCGACTAAGATGTAGTCAATTTCGCTTAAGCCTGTGCTAGCCCAATAACCGAGCCAAGCGATTTGAAGGGGAGCTGGTCTCAATGTGAAGACGCCAAGACGATTACGTTCTGTATGTCCAGCGAGGTCAAACAAGATATCGATGTTGTTGGCGGCAATCTGGTGAGCTAGCGTTTGATCATCGAGTGCGCTGATCAAGTGCCATTCTTGAAAATGTGATTTGAGTCGTAGGCTGATCTCATCTTCAATCGCTTGATTGGCATAGGCGATACAGTAAAACTGTGTTTTATCGAGCGAAGCCAAGACATTCTCTAAAAATAATCCAACCGGATGGGCTCGTAAATCACCAGACACAAAACCGATTCGCAGTGGACGGTGCTCACTGAGGACCCGCTTGCTCGAAGCGAAAATTGAATTGTCTTGCGTTGTCTTTAATTTGGCAGCAAAAGCCCGCGCTTCGACAAGATAATCTTGAGGGCTACAATCGGCGGCATAGCTTAAGGCATACAAATAGTTTTGATGTAAAGCGAGATTAATTGGATCAAGTTGAATCGCTTGGCTGTAGCGCCGACAGGCCTCATTGATATGCCCTTTTAGTTGGTAGCAGGCGGCTAAAAAACCCAATGCCTCACCATGATTTGGATTCGCCTTGAGTATTTCCTCTAGGTCTTGCTGTGCAAGATCAAGACGTCGCTTGCGCATATTGATGCACGCCAGCTGTAGCAGAATACCGTGGTTTTGTGGCTCCAGATTCAATGCTTTTTCGAAATGCTGTTGAGCTTGTTCGATTTGTTCGAGTCGCAGGAAGGCTTGGGCTTTGAACTGATGGTAGGCAAAGCTATCGTTCTCCAGAAAAGGGCGTTCGTCAAAAAACTTGAGTGCATCGGCAATCCGTCCCAATTGGAACAGCAGTGCGCATAAATTCTGACGGCAGAAATCAAAATCTGGTTTGGTTTGTAGTGCTTTGATATAAAGCTTAATTGCCTGATCAAATCGATGATGCTGTTGTTCAATTTGGCCGAGACTAAAGCACGCATCTGCATTGTGCGGATCTATTTTCAATGCCTTCTCTAAAACTTCTTTGGCAGCATTGAACTGCTGAAGTTGGCTTAAGGTGAACCCTAGATTGATAAGGGAAGGGAGATCGTTTTCTGATTGCTTGAGTGCTTGTTGATAGCACTCAGCAGCCGCTTTAAAATCGTTTCGATCCAATAACAGATTTCCTTGCTGACGCCATTGTTCGCTGGTCAGTGTTGCTGACTCGTGAATAGGCTCATGAGAAGTTGCTGACGGTTTGGAAAATGCATTTTTAAGCCAATTGAACATGGTAATTCTCGCTAAAAAAGCAGTCTTAGTCCGGGAGTTTGCAGTTTTGGATTGTGGTTGAAGATTCGTCGATATAGCCGAGTGCTGTGCTAGTCGTATTCGTTGGTGCTGTTGACCACACTTGCAAATGGGATTCTGATTCTCTTTTCTTTTCAATGCACAAAAGCTGGTGCTCTAAAAGTAATTGCTGTAGGCGCCGCGCAATTGCCGCACCTGTATCGATCAGGAAGATGTTTTTGTTTGCATCGAATTCATCGATCGTTTTGCGGATCTGAGTTTCTACGAATGGATAATGCGTACAGCCGAGCACAAGTGTGTCGACTCCTTGTGCCAATAGGGGATGAACATAATGGCGCAATAATTCCAAAAGTTTCGGCGAGTTCAGATCACCGCGTTCGATCTCATTGACCAGCCCAACACAAGCTTGCGGGATGAATTGTGTTTGAGTTTCAAGCGTGAGTTTGTTGCTCAGTTCTTGAAATTTTTTGCTGTTTAATGTGCTGCGTGTCGCCAGTACACCAACGACTTTGCTTTCGCTGCGGGCTGCGGCCGGCTTGATGCCTGGCTCCATGCCAATGATAATCAGCTGAGGATAACGACGACGAAGTTCTGCCACTGCGGCGGCGGTTGCAGTGTTACAGGCAATGATTAATGCCTTGATACCTTTTTCGATTAGGAATGCCGTGATCTTTAGGCTACGGTCGATCAATTCTTCTGTCGTGCGTTCACCATATGGGGCATAGGCCGTATCGGCGAAGTAGATGAAGTTTTCGTTGGGAAGCTGTTGTCTTAGGTGCTTAACGACCGAGAGGCCGCCTATGCCCGAATCAAAGACGCCGACCGGCGCGCAGCGGTCGGCGTTTCTTTGAGTAGTAGACAGTTGAGAGAGCGAATTCAAGTTTAAAGAATTCGAATTAGGCGACAGGAATAATGCCGATTTTCGCTTGCCACTCTTTCGGGCCGGTATTGTGAACTGAGGTGCCATTGGCATCAACCGCAACCGTCACAGGCATGTCGACGACGTCAAACTCGTAGATCGCTTCCATGCCGAGGTCAGCGAAGCCAACTACTTTTGCACTCTTAATCGCTTTGGAAACGAGGTAGGCTGCACCGCCCACCGCCATCAGATACGCGGACTTGTGCTTCTTGATCGCTTCGATCGCAACTGGACCACGCTCGGCTTTTCCGATCATGGAAATCAAACCAGTTTTTTCCAACATCATGTCGGTGAACTTGTCCATACGCGTTGCCGTAGTTGGGCCTGCAGGGCCAACCGCTTCATCACGTACTGGATCAACTGGGCCGACGTAGTAGATCACTCGGTTGGTGAAGTCCACTGGCAATGTTTCACCTTTCGCCAACATATCTTGAATGCGTTTGTGAGCCGCATCGCGACCGGTCAGCATCTTACCGTTCAAGAGCAAAGTCTGACCTGGTTTCCAAGAAGCGACTTCTCCCTTCGTCAAAGTATTGAGGTCGATACGTTTGGATTTTTCAGTGTCGGCGACCCAGTGCACATCAGGCCAGTTCGACAATGACGGTGGTTCCATATAGCTTGGGCCAGAACCATCGAGAACGAAGTGCGCGTGACGTGTTGCAGCGCAGTTTGGAATCATCGCCACTGGCTTCGATGCAGCGTGGGTTGGATACATATTGATCTTGACATCGAGTACCGTCGTCAAACCGCCCAAGCCCTGGGCTCCGATACCGAGTGCGTTGATCTTGTCGCATAATTCGATACGCAGTTCTTCTGTCTTATTACGTGGGCCACGCAATTTCAGCTCGTGCATGTCGATGTCTTCCATCAGCGATTCTTTCGCCATCAACATCGCTTTTTCCGCTGTGCCGCCGATACCGATACCGAGCATGCCAGGTGGACACC
>CAYWNE010000189.1:0-7393 GCA_964459555.1 uncultured Burkholderiaceae bacterium
AACCAAGCCTCATTAGGGGTGATCGGTCCACTATTCTTCGTTACCAGTATGGGACTGCAGGACCAAGCGCAAGCAGCGGTCGAAAGCAAACACGCTTCCAGCCCCAGTTGCGATCAAGAGCAACTACAATATGAACGTGAAGTGAAACGTTTCGAGGCTGTCGATGCGACCACCGAGAAGACCCGACAACAGGTCGACAAAATCTACCAAGGGCCTGACTTTCAACTCTTTGAATGCCAGAAAAAGTGGGCTCCCAAAGAACCAAAAGAGGATGAATCCAAAGACGACGCCGAACGAATCGAAATCTCGGAACGCATGAAATTAATTGCGCAAATTTTGAAGTACGTGTTTATCGCACTAGGATTGACCTTCTTCATTTGGCTTTTGTTGCGTTACCGTGGTCAATTTTTTGGTTTTGAGCGCCCTTCACTTCAAGCCTCAGCCACAGAGGTGGCAGGTCTCGATATTCGCCCTGAGTCTTTACCCGACGATGTCGCCAGCAGCGCCCAACAACTATGGGATCAAGGCCAACGGCGTGCCGCCATTGCTTTGCTGTATCGTGCAAGTTTGGCGCGCTTGGTTGAACGTCACGGTCTTCATATCAATAAGGGCGCGACCGAACAGGATTGCTTACGTCTGAGTGAACAACTCATCCATACCCAAGAAACCGAGGCCGACTTGCAGCAATGCTTTGCCTCTTGCACTGAAGTTTGGTTGAAGGCTGCGTATGCACATGTTTTTCCCAATTCAATCAACAGCCTTTGCCAGCAATGGCGCCAACATTTTGATCAAGGAGCGACAATATGAGCTCCATGACATCGCGCAAATTAGCGCAAGGCCGTTTCGAGACTCGCGATCTGATTATTTGGGGTTTGATGGTACTGCTCTGCTTAGGCTGCGGCTGGTGGTGGTTGCAGAATATGGAAAGGAAGTGGCAGCCGACCTTCAATAATTTAGAAGAATACCGCAAGCATCCGATGTTGGCGGCGCAACGTCTTGCCCAGTTGAATGGCTATCAAATCAAAGAATTCGAGCACTTCAGTATTGAGGCAGTCGACAAAGCCGGGCGTGGCAGCCTGATCATCAGTAACAACGATGGCGTCATGAACAATGAGCAGCGCGACGCTTTGCTAGCTTGGGTGGCAAAGGGCAATACACTGATCACCTTCCCACAAATTCGCTACCAAGTCGCCCCAGAGGCCGCCGAGAAGAAATCGCGTGAGGAGGTCAAGAAGATTGTGAAAGGCGAGGCTCACGATCCTGTGGCGGAAGAATCGGAGGCCTTGTTCGAGCCAAGCGGACGACGCGTCGATAACAATATGCAGGATCCTATCGGTGAGTATCTTGGCGTCTATACTTACAATCCCAAGCTAGCAAGAATCGCGTCGGCGCAAGCGACCTTGCCGACAGCAGAAAGCCAAGCCGCAAGCGCGAGTCAAGCTTCACCGTCTGAAAATGCCTATGAAGATGACGACTATGATGATGAAGAGGAGTGGGAAGATCAAGCTGCAACAGCTTCCTCCACCACTAGCGACAATATGCAAGCTGCCGCTGCGCCGACGGAACAACAAGTAAGCCTAGTCCCTACACTGGGAAACAATCAGAGTTTTGTGCGACTACCTCACACGGGGCGTGGCTTGATCGTCAGTCGCGGACCATTACGCTTAGTCGGATTCAAACGCGGACAAACACCTCTCTACCAAGCTGACGATGGAACGAGCCTCAGATTTTACCAAGTTGGCAAAGGCAAGATCGTCGTTATGCCTCAGAACATCTTCACGCACCATAGCTTACAACGTGATGACAATGCCCAACTGCTATTGGACCTGCTCAGCCTCACACCTGATGGTAAGCAATTCACCATCATCAAAAATCTCAAAGCCATGCATTGGCCGGAATTGGTTTGGAAATACTTTTCATTGGCGGTGATCAGCTTAGGGCTTTTAATTATTTTGTGGACATGGCGTAACGCTCGACGTTTTGGCGCGATTCTGCCGGAGCCGAATCTGGAACGTCGATCCTTGCTCGAACATATCGACGCCAGCGCAAGGTGGGCATGGACCACTGCCATAGGTCGACAAAACTTACTCGATGCTGCACGCGCTGCCTGCAAAGAAAGCCTACGTCGACGCGCACCAGAACTATTACGTCTGAACACGACAGAATTGATACAAGAATTAGCATCACAAAGCAGTCTGGATGCGCAAGCATTAGCCAATGCATGGCTTGATTCAGCCGCAGCACATCCTCTGCAATTTACAAAACAGATTCAACTACTTCAACGATTGAGGGCGCATTATGAGCGTTAATAAAGAGACCAGCACAGACACCAGCGCAGACATCACCGCAGCGAGCAACCCGAGTACTCCAGCGGTCGCCACTCCTACTGCCACAAGCTCAGGTATCAGCCCTGAGCGCCATCAGCAAGCTGTCGAAATTGTTAGCCGCATGCGCGATGAAATCCAACGCGCCATCATCGGCCAAAAGGCGGTGGTGAATCAGGTATTAGCCTGTTGCTTAGCAGGCGGTCACATCCTGCTTGAAGGCGTGCCTGGGCTCGGCAAAACTTTGCTGGTAAAAGCGCTTGCCAAAACTTTCGCCGGTCAATCAGCACGCATCCAGTTCACGCCCGACCTCATGCCCGCAGACGTCATGGGACACGCAATTTACGACATCAAGAATCAATCCTTTAGCGTGCGCAAAGGTCCTATCTTCACCAATCTGTTGTTGGCCGATGAGATCAATCGCGCACCAGCGAAGACCCAGTCCGCGTTGCTTGAGGTGATGCAGGAGCGCCAAGTCACAATTGAAAATGAAACGCACGCGCTCGATGCACCTTTCATGGTCTTAGCCACCCAAAACCCTCTGGAAAACGAGGGCACTTATCCTTTACCTGAGGCTCAGCTTGACCGCTTTTTGATCAAAGCCTGTATCGATTATCCAAGCGCTGAAGAAGAATTGGCGATGCTCAACATGGTCACCAACAAACGTATTGGCGACGGTTTGGAAGTGAAACAAGTCAACACCATCATCAAACCAGAAACGGTGATCGCGCTACAGCAGCTCGTCTCGCAAATTCATGTCGATGAAGCGGTGGCAGACTATGCCGTACGCATCGTGCGCGCAACCCGCGATTGCCCGGGGATCGCTGTCGGCGCCGGACCACGTGGCAGCATCGCTTTAATTCGGATTGCACGTGCCTTCGCTCTAATGAACAAACGCGATTTCGTCACACCTGCCGATATTAAGTCCGCTTGCTTGCCAGTTCTTCGCCATCGCGTAGCGCTGTCACCTGAGAGCGAATTGGACGGCCTGAGCAGCGACACTATCCTCAGCAATATGCTAGAACAAATCGCTGCGCCACGTGCCTAAGGAGTTTGCATGATTCCGGGTCGCGCCCTCCTATTCTTGATTGCCGCTGCTCTCGTGCCAGCTTTACTGGCGCAGTTCTATGCGCCTGTGCTGTGGCTGTTTTGGTTGATTTTGGCAATCGGCGGCATCGCCAGCATCCTTGATCTGTGGATGCTGCGGCGTGCCCCAGCGTTGCGCATTGAGCGTCAAACCCAGGGCGTGTGGCCGGTTGATTTATGGAACACGGTCAGCTTGCATCTTCACAACGAAGACCAGCAGAAACTCAAGTTCCATTTGCTTGATGCCTATCCTACACACTGGCAATGCCAAGGTATGCCACATGAAACCGAACTCGATGTCGGCATGCAGCTCAAGCTCGATTACAAGTTGTGTCCAGATCGTCGCGGTGATGCACATTTCGAGGCATGCTACGTGCGCGTATTGGGCCGTTTCAAGATGTGGGAACGAAACTTTCGAATCGGGCCAGCACAATTGGTGAAAGTCTTCCCAGATTTCTCGCGTCTGATGAACAATGCCTTGATGGCGACCGATAGACGTGCACCAACTGCGGGTAATCTACGCAAACGTCGTCGCGGTGAAGGTACTGATTTCCGTCAGCTGCGCGATTATCGCCAAGGCGATAGCCAACGTTCTATCGATTGGAAAGCCACCGCCCGCCAACAAAAACCCATTAGTCGCGAGTATCAAGAAGAACGCGATCAGCAAGTGATCTTCTTGCTCGATACCGGTCGACGCATGCTGTCGAAAGATGACACTACCAGCCACTTCGATCATGCATTGCATGCCATCCTTACACTCAGTTTTATCGCGCAAAAGCAAGGCGACGCGGTGGGCTTGATGACCTTTGGTAGTGAATCACGTTGGTTACCACCGCACAAAGGCCGGGTCGGTTTGGATCGCGTCTTGGCTGGCATTTATGATCTGCAAGCTGACGAAGCTGCCCCTGATTTTATCGTAGCAGCCTCAGCACTGATGCAACGTTTGAAGAAGCGTGCCTTTATCGTCATGATCACGAACTTGCGAGATGAAGACGATGAGGCCATGCGCAGTGCCTGTGAAATTTTGTCGCGCAAACACCTCGTGATGTGCGCTAGCTTACGCGAGAAATCTTTGGACCAAGTCGTGCAAGAGCCGGTTGAGCAATTCAATCAAGCACTTCGTCACGCTGCCACCATTCGTTATTTGCAAGACCGTGAACAAGCTATCAAACGGCTCGGAATACGCGCTGGGCAACTAATTGATATCGTGCCTGAGAAATTAAGCCAGAGCTTGGTCAACCGTTATTTGGATATCAAAGAAAGCGGCGCTCTTTAAAGTCTACGACATTGGCGATCAAAAGCCTGAGCGCTTAGAAATAAGCAATCAAGACAGTTGTGCAGGCTCACGAAAATTTCTCTTGCTGGTTAGTAATGATCAGCAAAAAACGTTCGATGCTTTTCGCCTATCGCTTAGATCTTGCTACGACAAGGGTCACCGTATGCCGGCACTCAGTTCCATCCTACGGTGTCTCAATCTGCGTCTCCGCCGACTTAGCCCTCGCTGTGTATTCCTTGTAGGCAGGTAAAGCGATCGCAGCCAAGATCCCAATGACGAAGAAAAACGGGAACAATAAGCTACACAGAATGACGCCCGTTGTGTTTTTCGAAGGTGCGGGTCCATATTGGTTTATGCCCTCTGAGCCAGGCGCAAAAACCAAATACAGCGAGAAGAGAAAATTCACAAATGGCACGAAAGCCAAAATAGCAAACCACCCTGAGTGGCCAATGTCATTTAAGCGGCGACGCATAAAGACAAAGGAGCAGATAAAGATGAGTAAGACGACCAGGAGCGGTAAAAACATCATAAAAGTCGGGTTAGTAGAACGCACACCCAAACTAAACATCATGGCGAAAACCACAGATGTTGCAAGATAGCATAGTAATACCGCACTACTCTGATACGCCAAATATCGGACGCGCCCGATACGACCGCTGAACGCTAAGAATTGAGGGTCATATGTCGCTTTATTATCTGAAAGTTGTTCTAAATTTGTTCCCGTAGCGGCGTACATGTTTTCCAAAGTAATTCTCCAGTACATAAAAGACAATACATCAAGCTTAGTATGACCGAAGATGTATTGAGTTACAACACTGAAAATGAAGCTGACGAATGCCACTCTTCGTATTCAGATCCTGAAATCACACATATCCATTCAGGCTAGAATCGTCGAACTTAGTCGATCTATAGAATCTTGGCCTGCGCTCCCACCAAATTGCTCCGCGCAGAGGAACACTACGGGCAAACTTCACTTTATACTTGTGCACCCATTCGACCACCTTACCCCATACGGAGATAGCATGAGAACGATCAACAAATTGATGACCTTCTTCCTCTGTGCAGCGGCCCTTCTCGCCTGCAATAAACTAGAACCGCAGCCTGCCAAAGACTCAGCAACGCCGAACTACTTCGACAATTCAGGACGTGATGATGTGCAATCTGGCGGCGTCAAAATGATCACCGTGAGCACGCCGAAAGGAAATTTCAAAGTCTGGACTAAACGCGTGGGCAATAATCCGAGCATTAAAGTCTTATTGCTGCATGGCGGCCCAGGTATGACGCACGAATACTTTGAAATCTTCGATAGCTATTTTCCTGGCGCGGGCATTGAGTACTACTACTATGATCAACTCGGCTCTTTCAATAGTGATGCCATCACTGATCCTAGCCTGATCGACTTGCCACGCTACGTCGAAGAGGTCGAACAAGTACGCCAAGCCTTGAAGCTCGATCAATCGAATTTCTACTTACTTGGACATTCATGGGGCGGCCTACTGGCGATGGAATACGCATTGAAGTATCAGAAAAATCTAAAGGGTCTCGTGATTTCGAATATGGTCGACAGCATTCCTGCGTATAACGACTACGCCGAAAAAGTGCTAATGCCGGCGATGGATCAAGCTGTACTGAAAGAAGCAAAGGCCTTGGAAGCAGCAGGTAAGTACGAAGATCCACGCTATATGGAATTATTAATCCCCCATCACTATGAAAAACATGTGCTGCGGATGCCACAAGCGCAATGGCCAGAACCCGTACAAAGATCAATGAAGCATGTTAATCCTGAAGTCTACGTTTCCATGCAAGGGCCGAGTGAGCTCGGCGCAAGCGGTAAATTATTGAATTGGGACCGCAGTAAAGATTTACATCAAATCACGGTGCCGACTCTCACTATTGGCGGGCAACACGACACCATGGACCCAGCTTACATGGCAGCCATGGCCAAGAAAGTACAACATGGTCGTGCGCTCACTTGCGCCAATGCGAGCCATATGGCGATGTATGACGATAGTGCCTGTTACTTTCCCGGGCTGATACAATTCCTCAAGGATGTTGACGCCCGCCGCTTCTGAGCCCGTATATATCCGCGAATAATCTTTTTGCCTAGGCGTCTTCTTGAGAACAAGACGACGCCATCGCGCTTCCACTTGCCTCACCCAAGCATAGACCATGAAGTTTCTATCCGCCCTCGTCGCTACCGTACTCATCTGCCCTCCATTGTCGAGCTTCGCCCTCACTTCCCTGACAAATAGCAACACGGAACAGAATTCCACCGCTTTAGCCGACAGCGTGCCCAATCCAAAGCCGCAAAACACAGCGCGGCCCAAGATTTGTCTCGTACTATCGGGTGGTGGTGCCCGCGGCTTTGCCCACATCGGAGTATTGAAACAGCTCGAAGCGATGCGCGTGCCCATCGATTGTGTCACTGGCACCAGTATGGGCGCGGTGATTGGCGGGCTGTATGCTTCGGGCATGAGTGCCGCCGAGATCGAGAAACGCATCGTCAAACTGCAGCTTAATGATATTGCCGTCGATCGCGTCGAGCGCAATATTGTGCCGCACGCCTTACGCGAAGAAGACAAACAATATCCACTTGGTGCCACCATGGGCCTCAGTGCCAACGGTGTGCGCTTGCCGACCGGCGCGGTACAGGCAACGCAGTTTCTTGAACTCCTACACAATTGGACTGCGCATCTCAAAAGCGATG
>CAYWNE010000190.1:0-7370 GCA_964459555.1 uncultured Burkholderiaceae bacterium
TTGCTCGCGCTGCGAAAAACAAGAAGCCACGTATTTTGACCATCACGCAATCGACCTATGACGGCGTGTTATACAACGTTGAGACTCTGAAAAATCAACTCGACGGCGAAATCGACACCTTGCATTTCGACGAAGCTTGGTTACCGCACGCGACGTTCCATAGCTTCTACCAAGACATGCATGCGATTAGCAAAGATCGCCCTCGTGCTAAGAAATCGATGATTTTCTCGACGCAGTCGACGCATAAATTGTTGGCGGGTATTTCGCAAGCTTCACAAATTTTGGTACGTGAGTCTGAGACCGTAAAGCTCGACAAAGATAGCTTCAACGAAGCCTATTTGATGCATACCTCGACGTCACCGCAGTATTCGATTATCGCCTCCTGCGATATCGCTGCAGCGATGATGGAAGCGCCTGGCGGTACTGCCTTGGTCGAAGAATCGATTCTCGAAGCTTTGGACTTCCGTCGCGCCATGCGCAAGGTCGATCAAGAATGGGGCCAAGATTGGTGGTTCCAAGTTTGGGGCCCAGACCACTTCTCGGAAGATGGCATCGGCACACGCGAAGATTGGATGATTCGCGCTGAAGACGATTGGCATGGCTTTGGCAAATTGGCACCGGGCTTTAATATGCTCGATCCAATCAAAGCGACGATTGTCACCCCTGGTTTGTCACTCGAAGGTAAGTTCGGTGAAACAGGTATTCCGGCATCGATCGTCACCAAGTATCTGGCTGAACATGGCGTTATCATTGAAAAGTGCGGCTTGTATTCATTCTTCATTATGTTCACGATCGGCATTACCAAAGGCCGTTGGAACACTTTGTTGACTGCATTACAGCAGTTCAAAGATGACTACGATAAAAATCAACCTATGTGGCGCATCTTGCCAGAGTTCGCTGCCGCTAATCCGCGATATGAAGGCGTTGGTCTGCGCGACCTATGCCAACGCATCCACGAAGTGTATAAATCCCATGATGTAGCGCGCCTAACGACAGAGATGTATTTGTCCGATATGCAACCTGCGATGAAACCATCTGACGCCTTTGCCATGATGGCCCACCGTGAGATCGAGCGCGTTTCGATCGATGAACTTGAAGGCCGTGTCACCGCGATTTTGTTGACGCCTTACCCACCGGGCATTCCATTATTGATCCCAGGTGAGCGCTTCAATAAGACCATCGTCGACTACCTGAAGTTTGTCCGTGTCTTCAATGAGCAGTTCCCTGGTTTTGAAACAGACTGCCATGGCCTCGTGAAAGCAGAAGTAGATGGAAAGATTGGTTACTTCGTCGACTGCGTCAAAAAGAATGGCGAGCTATCTGTATAGATCTGGCAATTATTCGCAGACACATCAGACTTCTTTTGCTCAATTCCCAACAAAAAGCCGCCAGCGCAAGCTCGCGGCTTTTTTTACCGCTTCAACAACACTATTTCCGATATACAATACCAAGCATCGTCCACTCGATTACCAGTTAACCATGAGCCAACTCGGTGCATTAACGCCTGTCGATAAAGAACAAGTCGCGCTTGGGAAGCCCCTACCTTGGGCGATTTTTGATGCGTGGGGAAATCTCCTTCATGAAGAAGGTAGCATCATCAACGATGAAGACGAATTCAATAGCATCATTGAAGATGGATATTTTGAAGATTCCCTCGGTGACCCAGTCGAACCAGAACAAACCCCATTACCGACGCCAAATCAATCGAGTACCTATTCCCAACCAGCACCTAAGGTGCAAGTACCCAACGTCCCCCTAGAACCGATCATCCAACCTGCAAGCAGTGCGAATGCGGCTGAACAGGAAGAGCTCAACAAAGAATCGGTCATGTTAGATCTCGACAGTGTGCGCTGGCACGTTGGTGAGACGTTTTTCCTTCAAGTGCATGACAACGCCGCCATTCGTTATACGGTTAAACTCATCGGTTATGTCAAGAACCAGTCAATTTTAGTTACAGCTCCACGTATAGACGGTCGTGGTGCCATCATCCGTGATGGCCAAACGTTCATCGTCCGCGCATTCCCCGGTAAGAAAGCCTACGCCTTCACCGCCTATGCCATCAAATCTGTCTACACACCACATGCATATCTGCATTTGTCCTATCCGAAAATCGTACGTTGTACGACGATTCGACAGAACTCAAGGGCAACTGTCAAAATCATCGCATCCGTGACGGCTGGATCGCCTGAGCAAACCGCTGCAGCAACACTCAGCGACATCAGTATGGGAGGAACGTCTGGAATCATTAAACGCCAGATCTGTAAGAAGGGGGATACCGGCGTCATCAAATTCAAGGTCACCACGGCCGGTGAAGATGCCTATCTCACGATCCCCATCATCGTAAGATCAATTGTCGAAACTGAGAACGCGGATGAGTTCCGTTACGGTTTTGAGTTCTTCGAAGTGCCTACACAGTCAAAACTGATTCTTTCTTCGTTCGTCCACCAGACCCTTGCTGAGACAGAATAAACAAACGCCGTCGGCACTTCAGGTGCCTCTGGAGACCATCATGAAACAGACTCCTCAAGCCGCAAATATCAAGCAAGTTCTCGGGCCATGGTTTTGTGCACTGTTCCTACTGATCAGCTTAACCGCCTGCAGCAAAGGAGACGAGAACGCGCAAGTAACTACCAGGACCGTGACGTTTGCAGGCCCACCCGTTGTCGGCACGAGCAGCATTAGCTTCAATGGACCACGCTCCAACTACACGATCACTAGCACACCTAGTGGCTTGAGTGTTGTGGATAACATTGGCAGTGACGGCACGACGCTCGTGACGAGCGCGATCAAATCCTTATTGTTTAAAGACATTTCCATCAATCTGGAAATTTCCAGTAAGTCTACTAGCATCAGCGCAAAAGACCTGAGTAATTTAATCGAACTGTATATCGCCTATTTCAATCGCGTGCCTGATGCGAACGGTTTAGCATATTGGATTGATCGCATGAAAGCGGGGATGACACTTGACCAAGTTGGCGAGTCATTTTACACAGCCGCCCTCCTCTATCCGAACGAAACTGGCTATTCTGCGTCGATGAGCAATGCGGCATTTGTGACATTGATTTATAAGAATGTTCTTGGTCGCCCGAACCCTGATCAACAAGGTCTCGACTATTGGACCAATAGCCTCGCGACGGGAGCAACAACTCGTGGTACCTTAGTCCGCACAATGTTGAACTCGGCCCACACTTTCAGCGGCGACGCGACTTATGGATGGGTTGCCAATCTATTGGATAACAAAAATACCGTATCGCGTGAGTTTGCAGTCACCCAAGGCATCAGCTACATCTCTGATTCCGACTCGATTTCAAAAGGCATGGCGATCGCGGCCACCGTAACACCTTCGGATACTAGCGTCGCCAAGGGCTTAATTACGGCGCTGCTTGGAAATAGTCCGAATACAACAAACTTTCCTACAGCGAGTCAGGCCTCTCGCTTTCTTGGTCAAGCGACTTTTGGTGCAACCACGAGTGACATCAACCTACTTATGTCAATGGGAATTTCCAATTGGATCGACGTGCAATTCACCAAGAATCAAACGCTGCATAGAACCTATATGGACACCACCGCAGCAGGATTACTGAATGGCTTAAGTGGACTCAATCAAAACAACTTCTTTGAATCATATTGGCAGCAAGCGATTACGGGGGAGGATCAGTTGAGACAGCGCGTTGCTTTCGCACTTTCTGAGATTTTCGTCATTTCATTTCAAGACAGTGGTGTCGCCAATTACCCACGTGGCGTGGCTTCCTACTACGACACCTTAGCAACCGGAGCCTTTGGTAACTTCCGCACTCTTTTGGAAAACGTCAGCCTGCATCCTATGATGGGCACCTACCTTACTTCCATTCGAAATCAGAAGGAATCTGGCACTCGAGTACCTGATGAAAACTACGCTCGTGAAGTAATGCAATTATTCACAATCGGGCTGTACCAACTTAATCCTGATGGGAGCAATGTTTTGGTCAATGGCAAGCCCGTTGAAACCTACGGCTACGCCGACATCACGGGCTTAGCCAAGGTTTTCACCGGTTGGAGTTGGGCTGGTCCAGACAAAAGTAATACGCGCTTCTTCGGTGGTAATGCCGATCCCAACCGAGACGTACTCCCGATGCAGAGTTATCCAGCTTTTCATTCAACTTCAGAAAAAAAATTTCTCGGTGTAACGATTGCGCCTCAATCGACAGCAAACCCCGAGGCTAGTCTTAAGGTCGCACTCGACACACTCTTCAATCACCCAAACGTTGGTCCATTTATTGGCAAACAATTGATACAGCGCTTGGTGACAAGTAATCCTAGTCCGCAATACGTTGCCCGGGTCGCGGCGGCGTTCAATGATAACGGCAAAGGCGTTCGTGGCGACATGAAGGCCGTCGTCAAAGCCATCTTGATGGACACTGAGGCGCGCAATGATCCCACTCTGAGCAACGCCGGTGTCGGCAAACTCCGCGAACCAGTAATACGGCTGGCGAATTGGATGCGCGCCTTCAATGCAAAATCTACGACAACTTTCTTTAAGTTGACTAACCTCGACGACCCATTGACGAGCCTATCGCAAACTCCAATGCGCTCACCGACGGTTTTCAATTTCTATCGTCCAGGATATGTACCGCCTAACTCAGAAATTGCCAACGCCAAATTGGTTTCACCTGAAATGCAGATCGTAGCGGAACCATCGGTCGTGGGCTACCTCAATTTCATGCGCGATATTATTCCAAACGGCGTTGGTAGTTCGCGCGATGTCAAAGCCGACTATACAAATCTCATCGCTTTAGCCGCGACA
Organism: uncultured Burkholderiaceae bacterium; assembly: GCA_964459555.1. Taxonomy (GTDB): domain Bacteria; phylum Pseudomonadota; class Gammaproteobacteria; order Burkholderiales; family Burkholderiaceae_D; genus Undibacterium. Next base: position 4,784 of record CAYWNE010000190.1, read on the forward strand.
CCTGAACAGATGATCGATCAAATCAACTTACTTTTGATGGCAAATCAAATGAGTTCAAATTTGCGCGCGCAAATTTTGGCGGCAGTTAATTCTGTAACGATCCCATCTACGAATACCACCAACATCGACAACGCGAAAAAGAATCGCGTGTATCTCGCCATTTATTTGACAATGGCCTCCCCTGAATACCTGGTGCAGAAATAGGAGCCTATCATGAGCAAACTCAATGCATCACGTCGAGAATTTCTGCGTTTAGGAAGTATGTTAGGATCAGCCAGCGCGCTTGGCGCCGCGACCCCATTCGCCCTCAACTTGGCAACCATGGCGAGTGCAGCGGCACAGGGTGCTGTCAGTGACTACAAAGCAATAGTCTGTCTCTTTATGTATGGTGCTAACGATCACGCCAATACGGTATTGGCGACTGATAGTACCTCCTGGACTCAGTACACCACGGTAAGAACCACCGCTGAAACTGGTTCCATAGCCCTTCCTGCGGTTGGGACTACTGGTGGAGTTATTCCCATCTCACCCAGCACAACACAAGCTGGCCGTACCTTCGCTTTACATCCCAACCTAAGCGAACTAAAAACCTTGTTCGACAATGGCCGCGCCGCCATCCTTGCTAATGTTGGACCTTTAATTGTACCGACCACACTCACACAATATCAAAAAGCAAGCGTTCCCTTGCCTCCCAAGCTTTTTTCACACAATGATCAACAAAGTCTATGGCAAGCCTACGCGCCAGAAGGTGCGGCTTACGGTTGGGGTGGTCGGATGGGCGACCTACTGGCTGCCAATAATACTAACCCGATTTTTACAGCGATCTCGGCATCTGGGAATGCCGTTTTTCTCTCGGGGCGAAATATCATTCAGTATCAAGTGAGTTCGTCTGGAGCGACGCCAATCGCAGGATTGTCTGGTACCCTGTATGGCTCTTCTACCGCAGGAAGTACATTACGTTCTATCGTCACCGGAGATACGGCAAACTATTTCCAAAAAGAGCATGCTGCAGTCACCAACCGAGCTATCAACGCGCAAGCACTTCTTGGCCCCTCCATGGCGGCTGCTGGGACGAGCGGTGTTCCCAATCCAAGTCAGTACACAAACCCAAATACCGGCGCACTTGCAACAAATAATCTCGCCACGCAGCTGCAAACCGTCGCCCGCATTATTGCTGGACGTAGCGCCCTCGGCGCGAAGCGACAAGTTTTTTTCGTCAGCATGGGGGGCTTTGACACGCATGACTTCCAAAAAACTGCGCAAGCTGATTTGCTAGCGCGCTTGTCCCATGCCATCAATTACTTCGATGGCGCTATGGGTAATTTGATGGGTAGCGATATGCGTAAGCAAGTCACGCTGTTCACAGCCTCTGATTTCGGCCGCACCTTTACGAGCAATGGTGATGGTACCGATCATGGCTGGGGATCACATCACTTCATCGTTGGTGGTGCCGTCAAGGGAGGCAACATTTACGGCAACTTCCCAGTTACCGGTCTCAAGCACGCCGAGGATGTCGGTTCTGGCAGTCTATTACCACAATTTTCGGTCGATCAATATGGTGCGACATTGGCCTCATGGTTCGGTCTCAGCGCAACACAGATTGCCGACGTTTTTCCGAATATCGGCAATTTCACCAACCGCAATCTCGGCTTCATTTAACTTTTTTCAGACACCAAAGACTACATGTTGTTTGCCATTAGATTTTCAGATAAACCCGATTTGGCAGAACTTCGCAAATCACTCTTAGCACAGCATATTGTTTGGTTGGATCAGCACAAAGCCATCATCTTAGTCGGCGGCTCACTACGCGAACATCCAGATCAAACACCAGTCGGCGGTCTGTGGATTGCTGAAGCACAAAGCAAATCAGATTTGCTGCAATTGATTGAGACTGACCCGTTTTGGCAGGCTGGTCTTCGAAGCTCAGTTGAAATCCTCCATTGGTCTAAGGCGTTCGAGGATCGTCAGGTCTTGGTTTAGGGCGCTCATCAATTTCAACTGCAGAAAAAGCAAAAAGCCCCAAGGTCGTTCGGGGCTTTTCTGTGCTTCTATTATCGAATCAGTGTACAGTTCTCGGTCGCTTTAGGTCTTTGGCAGAGTCACGCCAACTTGCCCTTGATACTTGCCGCCACGGTCCTTATACGAAGTCTCGCACAACTCGTCGCCTTCGAAGAACAAGACTTGCGCACAGCCTTCACCTGCATAGATCTTCGCTGGCAATGGCGTCGTATTCGAAAACTCCAAAGTCACATAACCTTCCCACTCGGGCTCAAATGGCGTCACATTGACGATGATGCCGCAGCGAGCATAAGTCGACTTACCAAGACAAATCGTCAATACGCTACGCGGAATGCGGAAGTACTCTACGGTGCGAGCTAAGGCGAAAGAGTTTGGCGGCATAATGCAGACATCACCTTTAAAATCGACAAAAGACTTCTCATCGAAATTCTTAGGATCGACAATCGTACTATTGATGTTGGTGAACATCCTACATTCATCAGCACAACGAATATCGTAGCCATCCGAACAGGTTCCATAGCTCACGATTTTTTTACCACTTGCTTGGCGCACCTGACCAGGCTCGAAC
>CAYWNE010000191.1:0-7319 GCA_964459555.1 uncultured Burkholderiaceae bacterium
TCCATATATGATGCGTTAGGCTAATGATTTTGCTCTTTGAGTACCAAACAAAGCACCTTCACCAAGCGGAATATTGAATTACACCGAAGCAGGATAGCGCAACACGGATACTGTGACTGCGAAATCCTCATTTCCCGGCATAACACCGCTTTCTTGCCCCACTACCGAGAACCCCGCCTTACAGTACAGCGCAATTGCCACATCGTTGCCTGCTAGAACCTCCGCGCTCACAGGTCCAGAAGCTTCGGCGAGTGCGGCTGCAACAAGTGACTTACCGATACCGTTGCCATAATGTGCAGGATCGACATATAGCCAAGCAAGCTCATCCGGTGTAAACGCGACAAATCCAACGACTAAGCCATCTTTCTCCGCTACCCGAATTTCGTACTCGTGAAATCCCTCGTTTTCGGCAGTCTGCTCAAGGGTCAGATATGCAGCCTCTAAATTGGCCGCAGCCAGCTCGTCGCGGCGCGCGGAATCGTGGATTTCACAAACACGCTTCCAGTCGTCAGCAGTGTAGCGGCGGATATACATGATTGGCCTAACTTTTATTTAATTTGCAAAACTGAAGTTTAACTCGGACGACGAAAAAAGCCAATGTGCTCCAAGTCTCTCGAAACCCGCATGGCGCTTGATTCAAATTCGTTATACTGTATAAAACCGAGGTATAACAAAACCGACAAAAAGTGCACACTACAGAATTCGGCGATTCACGAATTCAACCGCAACGCACCAACAAAAAAGGGCGACCCGAGTCGCCCTTTATCATTCCAATTTCAATTGCAAAAAGTCAGAATTACAAACTCTTCGGAGTAGGTGGGACCGGCTTTATCGCGCGCATAGTGCGCAAGTCGTTTATGTCGACTATGCCGGAAAGTAAGATGATCATGGAACCCAAGTGTTTTCCTACCTCGAAGCGGTAGTTGCCGCTACAGCCTTCACGTTTTCACTACCTGACTGTGTCACTGCAGTTGGCAGTGTGGTCAGACGGGGTTTGATGACGATACGGTATTGTTGATCTTGGCTGGTAAATTCAAACGACGGTGTTTGCATGATCCAAGCCTGCATATTGGGGTTCCAGGTCAAAACCCAGTTTTTGCCGTCGAATTCATAAATGCTCGCTTCAACATACGATTTTTGCCCCTTCGGTTTTTGCGCAACACTGGTTACCTTGATCTGCTCATCCACTTCAACCGTGATCGCTTTACCAAATTCAGAAACGACTGCTGGATGCGCGATGAGTTCGCCATTTTTCTTGATCGACACTTCGAAACGCACAGCTTTTCCTGTGACATCAAGGTCTGGTTCGTTGATTAGCATGTAGCTGCAGCCAGCAATTGAAAGGGTAACGATTAGCAGCAGGAAAATACTGGCAGTGTTTCTCGTTTTTACCTGCGGGTCGTTGGGATTCGCAAATAGGCGAAGTATGCGTTGCTTGAGCATAGAGTTCCTTTCAAAAAAGTGATTGATGAGGGCGATTCGTGGGTTGAGCGATAGATGTAATTCGGCACATGCCTGTAAAGTTTTCGCATATGAGAACGCATCGCCGCAAGCATCGATCGCCAGATCATCGCAAGCATGTTCGCGCTCTTGATCGATACGATTCGACAAATGATGAACAGCGGGGCTGAAGAAAAAAATAATCTTTATCGTGGCTTGCACGAAACTGACTAGCACATCATGACGGCGAATATGTGCGAGTTCATGCAAGATGATCATTTCTATTTGTTGGGAGCTCATTCCCAAAAATAGACTAGTCGGTATCAAGACGACCGGCTTGAAATAGCCGATAACGCAAGGCACAGTGACACGTTGTGAAAGGCGAATTGCGATATCTTTCTTGGTGCCGATTTGTTGTTTAAGCTGTTCGAATCTGAGCAGCCATTCAGGGTTGAGCGAACTTGTACCTCTTTGTTTTAGACGACGCGCTGCAAACACCTCATACATCAATTTGATGCATAGAATGGTGCAACCACAGAGCCAAAACAAAACCAACAGATAGAGGGAGTTATATGCTTCAAAGCGATCGAAGTCAGTGAGGCTATTAAGCGCTTGGGGGACTGTGGTGCCTTGTGCTAGCGTTGCACTGTTCGAGAGCTGGCTCTGGTAGAGCCCCACAAAAGTCATGAGCGCCCATCCTAAACATGCTACCAACGCGAGGCAAAATAAGTGACCTCGCACATTCGGGTTTTTGATCCTAAAAAGCTGCATGAAGGCATGCGTAATTATCGCAATGAAACCACTTTGCCATATCGATTGAATCATTGTCCAAGCGAGCGCGAAGATCAAAGCATTAAGATCGAGAGTGGAGATGTTCATCATTTCTTACGTTTACCTTTGCTAGTTGATGAATTCCTTGTGGCCTCAGAGTCGAGCTTATCCAGAAACTCTTTCAGTTCTTGTACCTCATCTTTGCTGACACTGTTGTCGCCAAACAGCCGCATCACTAAGGCGGTCTTAGAACCGGCGAAGGCGCTATTCAAGAGTCGCTCCAGTAAAGAGACTTGGGTCGAGTGTTGGTTCTCAACTGGGAAATAGATGTGACTCTTACCGTCCTTTTTGCGCCCGAGCAAACCTTTTTGTTCCATGATCTGCATGGTTTTAAGCGTCGTGGTGTAGCCGACGGGACGGATCTTGCAGAGCTCATCGTTCACCGCTTGTATCTTGCTTTCACCAAGACGCCAAAGAATGGCGAGTATTTCTAGTTCGGCTGGGGTTGGGGGATTCATATCGATTCTCTGAGAAAAAAAGGTATCTACGAAAGTTTTCGTAAATATATACGAAGAGTTTCGTAGTTGTCCAAAATTTTTCTCTTACGCTGTTGTTTTTGACAGAGCGTGTGGTGTGGAAGAAAGTAGGGGCTTGGTTAGCGCGGTTGTGATCAACCTAAAAAATTCAAATTCAATATCTTTGAATTCGTGCCGAGCAAAGTGATATAAGGAATGTTAGTTGAATTAAGCTTGCTGCCATCGTCCTTACATTGCGCAGTCGGCGTAAGATGTTGCCGACGTTATTCGCCTCGAATATCCGCCTGATTTCGCATCACTGAGCAACAAGTGCACGCCTTCTGCCTCTTTAGCACTGTAACCAAGTAAAAAATCGACGATACCATCGCCATTAAAATCGCCAGCCCGGATGATATGGACATGCTTTGCTTCGTCGGGATCGGGCGCTGAGTGTATGATTTTATAGGCTGATTTTGGTATCACGTGCTCGCTTCCCTGCATCGGCATGGCGGTGAATTTTCCGTTGCTTTGTTCCTTCAATACTGCAAACTCAGAGGGACCCCAAGTAATGAATTTATAGCGATCGCTGTTCATTTTCACCGCATATTCAGTTCTCGCCTCCGTGTTAATTTTTAGCAGCGAGAAGCTCGCATTGGTTACTTTGCCTTCCTTGAGAGGAATTGCATTGAGAAAGTATTGACTATCTTTCTTGCGCGCATCAACTAACCCCTTGTTCGTGAACAGATCGACTTTCTTGATCTCGCCATTACCCAGCGCAAGCCAAGTTCCTTCAACACGAATTTTCCCTTTCGCGTCTGGTTCAGAACAGCCAGAAAGCGTTTGCCCACGCTCCACAATCTGTTGCGCAAACGATGGGCTTGCGAGTAAGAGAAATGTTAAGAATGATGTGCGCATGAAGGTTGAAGAGTTGTTGGAATTGGTCACAGTTTTGAGTATTGTAGGGCGGGTGCAACCCGCGCGGTAACGGTTAAGAATTCGATGATCGCGAATTTATCCACAAGAAAATGCACTGATCAGCGAATCGATAAAAAGATTCGCAGTGCTGGTTGCACTCGCACCACTTGACTTAGTTTTCGATCAGACGTGAATAACGCTTAAGTTGGCTAAGAATCGTTTCTTCGCCTGGACGTCTCTCCTTGATGGCAGCATAAAGAAGAAGTGCTTTCCTGCAGTGCGGTTTAGCTTTTACGGGACTGTAGGTTGAATACTCTTTGTCAGCGTATGCGTGGCATAGATGGTATTCGGATTCTGTATGCCCAAGAGAAACTGCTTTTTTCCAGTATGAAACAGCTTTGTTCTGGTCTGCGTCGATTCCATAGCCAAAGAACATCATATAGCCAAGGTTGTTGAGAACATCAATCTGAAGATCGACATGCTTGGGATCAACGTTTCTAAGTTTGGCCAACTTAGTCCAAGAAATCACTGCATTGTCATAGTCCTTATTCCGATAGTGACATGTACCGGTATAAAACAATACTTCCGAAAGCGATGATGCTTTGGTCAGGCCAAGGCTTTCGGCTGCGCATGACTCATTCGCTTTTGCGGCAGGTGCAAAGAAAACTAGAAGAAATATGAGAATCAAATTTTTCATACGTGATTTTGAGCTAATGAGTGCACCGGTGTGATAAATATGATGGTTATCAACAGCGCATTGAAAAGTCTGTTCATTGTTTGTCTTAAATAATTTGACGCAAGAATGGAGATATTGCCGTCACTGGTTGAAACAAGGAAGAGTTGATCGTTTTGGTTGCCCACTGGTCGCCTTGTTAGGACTCATTTGCTAATCTTCGGTTCTTTTGTAATACGCACTATACTAATTACTTTTGCAAGCCCGAAACCACCAAATAATAGCGGCGACGCTTGCAACTTAGCCCTGTATGTGTAACCGTTTTTATCCATAACCCGTGGATCCTCCGGCCAGAGCTTTTTATGGTCACTCTGTGAAACATAGAAGATCGAATTTTCTTCTAGTCTGACGATGCTGTTTGAACAAATGCTCTCAAAAAATCCTCGATTCGATAGGTCAAGCTCGACAAATTTGTAATGAATTTCACCCTCGTAGATATGCGCATCCTCTTGCGAAGGAAGCCGACACATAGTCCAGCAAACGCTAAACCAGAATAGTGGTGCAACGAGTGTGACGATGATTAATAATTTAATGATTGTTCGCATCCGGTATCTTAAAGCTACATCTTTCGCTTCAGCGTTAATGTGTCGCCTCATCAGGCTGCTTGCGCCCATTAGTTTTCTCATTAAAGAAGTTATAAACCATCAGGCCCGAAAAAAGTGAAATCCAAAGTGCCAGTGAATAAGTATCCAATGTCATGGAAGCCTTGAATCCTGTTGCGTTATTTATCTCTTTTAACTGGATCGTCATGAAGGGCGCAGGCAACCAGAATCCAAATGGAAGGGCCAGCAAGCCTGGCACCAATGTCAGTGGCCATCCTCCTACTAGGAAAGTCCCTGGGTAGCTTAAGATCCCCGCTATGACTTTTTCGGTCTTCGAAGTAACTCTCCACAGTGAAGCGACTACGACTATCCATCCAATGAGAATAGCGATTGGAATAATCGCACTTTCAAAAATTTCAGAACGAAGGTAGATTGGTAAGAGAGCAGCAACAATCAATACAGCTGGAAACAAGATCTGCACGTGAGTAGGGCGCCCAAACTGAGATAAATTCTGTTTTCTGAAACCACTAAACAGCAACACCAAAGAGATAATAAACAAAGTCTCGCAGGTAGCGTGGTTTAGCTGGGTGTACTGATAAGGGGACATGTTGTCTGTCGCTTTTAACGTCAAACTTTAGATTTAGTTTTTCTTTCGAGCTCCAAACAAACCGACTGAATAGCCTGCGTCTTTTAGAAAACGCGTAGCTTTCTGGTTTAATACGAGAATAGAAATAAATCCGATGTAAGGAATCCAAAGCAAAATCAACCATTTGCTACCACCACCCATCGAGAGTCCACTCTCATGCGCCTTTAAGGCATCCCCCATCGTGTAAACCGCCCAATACGAGAGTAGAACCCCCGCCACATACAGCGGCCATCCTAACTGCGGAACGATGCTCGCAAGTTCTAATAATACGGCCAGCAAAAGAGCCTTCTGTGCTTTTGCTACATCCCAGCCAAAGTCTGGCGCCAAAGTAGATTCAGCTATAGTTGCTGCATCAATGGAATGGCCTTGTTCTTGATTCATTTCGAAAGTCTCTTTTCTCTCTTAGAATTAGTTAAATGTCGAACGTGCTACGTGAGGGGCGGCTTGCGCCTTGGCGCTAGGCGCCCACTCGATAGAGGTTAGACCTCACGCCGCTATGGAAGCTGATCGATGAACTCATATGCCTTTGGCGTTCTCTTTCGCCATATGCCGGATGCCAACTGAACAAAGTACTTGCTACAGACTTCATCAAGAATAACTACACCGCGACCATTTGGGATCGATTGCATGGACTCGAACTGCTTCTTCACGGTGTCAACGGCGTAGGCGGCAAGTTGTTCAACATCCGGCTCACGTTCGACGATGCTTGGCCACAGAGCTTCGGCCTTTTGGAGGCCTCTTGACTCTGCTGTTTTCCACTTGGCGAAGTCGGTATCGATCGCTTCGGATTTCTCTGGGAAAAGGCTCTTGCACTTCTCTTCAACGAATCGTGCAGTTCGCGTTGTCACAACGAGCATGCTGACCGCACCCATTTGCGTTTCGGCATCAAGGTATCCTAGGGACTGCGCTTGCACGGTCGTGGTGAGCAACGACACGGCCAGAGTAAAAATTCGTTTGATCATAGAGGCCTAACGCTAAGCTTTCTGAAACTGCGCATGGCACACGCAAACCGAAGAGCAAAAGGTTGAAAAATTGTTGAACGTCGAGACGCCAACCTGCGAAGTTTCCGAGATGAGCGAAATGTTAAACATCACAATTCCTTTTGCGGCACTAACAACCCAGTGCTTGTGTCAAATTTCATCTCCACACCATCAATTCGTATAGCAACAAAATAAGAAGATTCATCGTACTTCCACTTAAATCCCACTATGGACGAGAACACCTTGTAGTGAGAAACACTATTATGAACATTCGTAGGTTTGCCAGCGATGTCTAGTGTCGAATATTTTTTAAGCAATTTACCGTTCATGTAGAAAGCTATTGCCAAATCAGATTGATTTGCAACGGAGCCATCAGTCCATGGCCCCATGCGTACCACAGTCGTTTCATAGCGACCATTTATCCACGCTTTACAACTAATATAGATTTCATCTGAGTACCAATTATACGAATCAGCAATAGAATCTTTGAGTTTTCCAACAATATAGATTTTTGTAGTACCTTTTTGCCCCATGAACTCCGAAGGAACAGATTTTGCGTAGCACGTTCCATCATTTCCCGCAGCGACAATTGGTGTATTTGGTCGGATTGAATCTGCGATAGACACCAATGGCGTCAAAAGTAGAAGCACCAAACTTTGGATGACTATTCTCATGATGTTTAACGTAGAGCTAAGGGGGGGCGCCGAGGGCGCGCACTTGAGTGATGGGATGGACTCCCCCGCCTTTTTGCGCGACATTAGGCGCACTGGTTCACAT
>CAYWNE010000192.1:0-7198 GCA_964459555.1 uncultured Burkholderiaceae bacterium
TAGCCATTTTCATCAAACGCTCGAACAAGTGAACATCTTGTTCATTCTTTAGTAGCGCTCCGTGCAGTGGCGGAATCGCGTATTTCCCTTCTTTTGAATGTAAAACCTCGGCAGGAATATCCTCTGCCAAAAGCAGTTTGAGCCAGTCGATCAACTCAGACGTGGACGGCTTTTTCTTGATGCCGTTGACTTCTCGAATTTGATAAAACGATTCGAGTGCGGCAGTGACCAATTCTGTCTTGAGATTGGGGAAATGTACTTCGACGATCTCACGCATCGTGTCTTTGTCTGGGAATTTGATGTAATGGAAAAAGCAGCGTCGCAAAAATGCGTCTGGCAATTCTTTTTCATTGTTCGATGTGATGATGACGAGGGGGCGATGCTTGGCCTTGATGAGTTCACGTGTTTCATAGACATAAAATTCCATGCGATCGATTTCGCGCAGGAGGTCGTTCGGAAATTCAATATCAGCCTTGTCGATCTCATCGATCAGTAACACAACGGGTTGCTCTGCGTTAAACGCCTGCCATAAGACGCCTTTGACGATGTAGTTTTGGATATCTTTTACTCGTTCGTCACCGAGCTGGGAATCGCGTAGACGCGACACCGCGTCATATTCATACAGGCCTTGCTGTGCCTTAGTCGTCGATTTGATATGCCATTGCAGTAAGGGCATGCCGAGTGCGGCAGCAACTTCTTCTGCGAGCATGGTTTTGCCTGTGCCGGGTTCGCCTTTGATCAAAAGGGGGCGTTGCAATTGCAAGGCCGCATTCACGGCCAATTTCAAATCATCGGTGGCGACATAATTGGCTGCGCCTTCAAAACGTTTGTTTTCAGTCATGTGATAGGAATTTGGAAATCAAGATGCACTCGAGTATAACGATTTTTTGACTTTCGTTTTGCGAGTCAAGCGTTGTTTAGAACGACCGCTCCATAGCCGGTTCATTTATCCGTGTGACGGTGGAAATGGCGACAGTGACATCAAAAATTGCGCAAAACTAAGTTTTATCAGCTAAAATACTGATTTACATCAATCTGTCACTCTGATTCTTCCATTGGCTAATATGAAAAAATTATTCGCTCTACTCGCTTTGGCGAGTGTAACGCAGTTGACTATGGCTGCCGACATTAAGGGTAACGCTGAAGCTGCAAAGAACAAAGTTGCTATGTGCATTGGTTGCCATGCGATTCCTGGTTACAAAGCGACATTCCCACAAGTTTACCAAGTGCCAATGATTGGCGGCCAGAGTGAGGCTTATATCAAAAACGCACTGGAAGCATACCGCAAGGGCGATCGTAAGCATCCATCTATGCGTGGTATTGCTGGTAGCTTAACGGATCAAGACATTGCTGATCTGGCAGCTTACTACTCACAACAAAAATAAGCAGGGGAATTACATGAAAAAAATCGCTCTCGGTTTAGCGTTGGTGGCAATCGCTACAGCGGCAAATGCAGGTGGCAATGTGGCGGCTGGTAAAGAAGCTGCTGCGAAATTTAACTGTGCGTCTTGCCATGGTGATAAATTTACGAATCCAATCGATCCAAGCTATCCAAAACTCGCGGGTCAACACAAAGATTATCTGGTGCAAGCTTTGAAAGCCTATCAGCGTGGCGCGAATGGTTTGGCTGGACGCAACAATGCGATTATGGAAGCGCAAGCAAAAGCCTTGAATAATGCTGATATCGAAAATATTGCAGCTTACTTGCACAGCTTGCCAACTGAGCTCGTTTTGAAAAAATAATAGTGTAGTTTCAGAGATCTCAATAAAAAAACCGCGAATTAATCGCGGTTTTTTTATTTTCCAGCTCTACGCATTAGGGCCGAGAGGTAGGCCTCGCCGTCAGGTGGCGTGCCATTTCTCTGTGAGGTCCAAATCATTTCGCCAAGGCAGTCCATCATTTCGTGGTGGGCCTCATGGATGGAATTCTTTTTATGTGCCAACGCCTCATAGGCAATTCGTACACCGCGCGGTTGATTGATCGTCACTTGCTCGGCGATTGTCAGATGCATCGATAAATGCAAGAACGGATTGGTTTTTCCATTTTCTACGCTGTAATCGCGCTCAAGTGCTGCGTTGAGGTCTCGGAAATCATCGGCGTACTCAGGATGTTCGATAATCCAATCAGCGGCGATGGTTTCTAGAGGGGTGAGTAACTCTTTGGCGTGATACTTGCGGAAGGTCTCGCAGAAGAAACGACGAACATCTGCTTGGCTTGGATTAAACATGGTGTGTTTTGAATTGAAATGCTGAGCTTGCATTTTACCCTGATTCATAGTTTGTGATGGACTCGGTGCCTTTCCTTAAATTTTGGTGGCAATGCTGGTTTAACCAAATTAGGCTAAAATTCGCCTCTCTAAAATTCTTGGAATAAAGAACATGCTTACTGAAAATCAATTGGCACTCTTGTTTTCGAATGCGCGTACCCATAATGAGTGGCTCGATAAGCCTGTGACTGATGAGCAATTGCACGCGATTTATGAAGCGATGAAGTGGGGGCCAACGTCGGCTAATAGTTCGCCAGCCCGTATCGTTTTTTTTAAATCGAAAGAGCAGAAGGAAAAGTTGGTGGCATGCATGTCTCCAGGCAATGCGGAGAAGACTCGCAAAGCTCCGGTGACGGCGATCGTGGGCATGGATCTGGCTTTCTACGAGCAATTGATCAAGTTGTTTCCTCACGCCCCGGATGCACGTTCGTGGTTTGAAGGAAATGATGCAGTGGTTGAATCGACTGCGTTTCGCAACTCCAGCTTGCAAGGTGCTTACATGATGTTGGCGGCGCGAGCTCTGGGTTTGGATTGTGGCCCGATGTCTGGTTTTGATGCTGAGAAGATTAATGCGGAGTTCTTCGCTGGTAGTAAAGTCAAAGTCAATTTTGTATGTAACCTCGGTTACGGTGATGCGGAAAAATTGTTCCCACGGTCACCGCGTTTGAATTTTGATGAGGCTTGTAAAATCGTCTAAGGTCCAGCTCAGTGCTCATCGCCATTGAGCACGCGCGGAAAGTAAGGGCATAAAGCGCCGTTATCTGACTTCAGGTAGCGGCGTTTTTTCTTTGAATTCGCACAAATCCAGTAACATGCAATTCCAGCATTTTGGTGCGCGCGCCGTGCAAGTGTAGCGACCGTGGAGGATAAGCCAGTGATGGGCATCAAGCCGAAATTCTTTCGGTACAGTTTTTAAGAGTTTCTCTTCAACGATGTCGACGTTCTTGCCTGGGGCAATGCCAGTGCGATTTGAGACGCGAAAAATGTGGGTGTCGACTGCAATCGTCGGCTCGCCAAATGCGGTATTCAGAACCACATTGGCGGTCTTGCGCCCAACGCCTGGAAGTGCCTCTAAGGCTTCTCGCGTGCGTGGTACCTGTCCTTTGTGTTGCTCGATCAGAATGCGGCAGGTCGCTATGGTATTTTTAGCTTTGGTACGAAACAAGCCTATGGTTTGAATAAAAGGCGCAAGTCCTTCTTCGCCTAGCGCCAAAATTTTCTCGGGTGTATTGGCGACAGGATAGAGTTTGCGAGTTGCCTTATTCACCGAAACATCAGTTGCTTGAGCTGAAAGTAAGACCGCGATCAGAAGCTCAAAAGGACTGGTGTATTCCAGTTCTGTGGTCGGGGTTGGATTTTGTTGGCGCAAGCGCGAAAAGATTTCTATACGTTTTTCTTGATTCATTTCTATATCTCGAATTTTTCGATTTTTCTCAATGATCTCGCTGGCCTAGACATGAGGCTTGGCTCGTGGTTCAGGTGCCAGATCTTTGCTAGCCGTTTTTCTTTTGAGCGGCTTTGAGGATGGCATTCGCGATGATTCGTTTCTTGCGCTCTTTTTCGTCAAGTTCTGCTTGGTTTGCAGTATTTTCGGCTTCGATCAACTTCAATTTTTCTTGCGCTTTTGCTAGTAATCTTGCTTCGTTCTCTTGCTTTTCGCGGATGAGGCGCAGTTTGCGTGCCTCGAAGCGTTGCTTTGCGCCGTGTGCTTGTGGGGCGGACCAGGCCGTCCAACCTGTTTTCGTCGATTGAATTGGATCTTCAGGATATTGCATGATGATGCAGTCGACCGGGCAGGGGTCTACACATAAATCGCAGCCAGTGCAGAGTTCAGGAATAACCGTATGCATGTGCTTGTTCGCACCTATAATCGCATCGACTGGGCAGGCCTGTATGCACAAGGTGCAGCCAATGCAATGTTGTGCGTCGATAAAGGCAACGGGCCGAGGGCGTTCTATGCCATTGGAGGGATTGAGTTCAATGACAGGCTTACCGAGTAGTTTTGCAAGGCGTTCGATGCCTTCTTTGCCACCCGGCGGGCATTGGTTGTAGTTGGCACGCTCTTCCGCGATTGCTGACGCGTAGCTACTGCAATCAGGGTAGCCACATTTGGTGCATTGCGTTTGCGGAAGGATATCGTTGATTTTTTCAGCTAATGTGCTCGTCACGATGTCGTAATCACTTGATAATCTGCGAGCTCGCTATTATCAGGGTAAACACGTTTGAGTACAAAGTCATTCTAAGCAACTCGATAAATTTAGCTTTAGATCTCGCAGAGCGAAGTCGAAGCGTTATTGCGAAAAAATGTTATTTTGTTTATTAATTTCTTTCTTCGTGATGGCATCTTTCAAAGCTTTAGCGATTGATGGAGGGGGCTAGATGTGCTATGATTCGAGGGTTTAACTAATTCAAATCTCGTCGTAGCGCGTATCCAAGAAATCATTCTTTACTGTGATTGTTTTTACTCTGTTCGGATAGCGCAATACTATTCGACGCAGCGAAGCAAAAAGAAACGATCGCGAGAATCGCAAGCAATGAACTTTGCTTGGGCGCGCAATGATGGCCACACTACAGGAGTTGCCCTTGCTGCCCATTCCGCAGTCCTTAAGTTCCAATCCCGATGCCCAAGCTATTCTTGCCCTCGCTGATGGCACGATTTTCCACGGCGTTTCTATCGGTGCAAATGGACACACGATCGGTGAAGTTGTTTTCAACACTTCAATGACAGGTTATCAGGAAATTCTGACTGATCCGAGTTATAGCTCTCAAATCGTCACCTTAACATACCCGCATATCGGCAACACCGGTGTGAATAGCGAAGACGTCGAATCCGATAAGATTCATGCAGCAGGTTTGATTATCAAAGATTTGCCGATGTTGGTGTCGAATTTCCGCTCTGAGCAATCTTTGTCTGATTATTTGAAATCACAAAACATCGTGGCGATTGCTGGTATCGATACACGCAAATTGACACGTATCCTGCGTGAAAAAGGCGCGCAAGGTGGCGCGATTTTGGTTGGTAGCGACGCTGCGAAAGCACTCGAACTCGCGAAATCTTTCCCGGGCTTGTCGGGGATGGATTTGGCGAAAGTGGTTTCTGTGAGCAAGGCCTATGAATGGACCGAAACGGAATGGACTTTGGGTCAAGGCTATGGCACACAAAGCGCACCAGAGTTCCACGTGGTCGCCTTTGACTTCGGTGTGAAGCGCAATATCTTGCGTATGTTGGCGCAACGTGGTTGCAAAGTCACTGTGTTGCCTGCGCAATCGAGTGCGGCCGAGGTTCTTGCGTTGAATCCTGATGGTGTGTTCTTATCGAATGGTCCTGGCGATCCTGAGCCATGTGATTACGCGATCGCTGCAGCCAAAGAGTTGATCGAAAAAGGCATTCCAACTTTCGGTATTTGCTTAGGTCATCAAATCATGGCTTTGGCATCGGGCGCAAAAACTCTGAAGATGAAGTTTGGTCATCACGGCGCTAACCATCCTGTTCAAGATCTCGATAGCAAGCAAGTCTTGATCACATCTCAGAACCATGGATTTGCAGTTGATGCAGCATCCTTGCCAGCGAATTGTCGCGTCACTCACGTGTCTCTGTTCGATGGTTCTTTGCAGGGTTTTGCGCGTACTGATAAACCGGCATTTTGCTTCCAAGGACATCCTGAAGCATCTCCAGGTCCGCATGATATTGCCTACCTGTTCGATCGTTTCACTGCCTTGATGAAAGCTGCAAAAACTGGCGCAGCAATGGAGAAGAATTAAGATGCCAAAGCGTAATGACATAAAAAGTATTCTGATTATCGGCGCGGGCCCCATCGTCATCGGACAGGCCTGTGAGTTTGACTATTCTGGCGCGCAAGCTTGTAAAGCCTTGCGTGAAGAAGGCTATAAAGTTATTTTGGTCAACAGCAATCCGGCGACCATCATGACCGATCCTGAGATGGCCGATGTAACCTACATCGAACCTATCACTTGGCAAGTGGTTGAACGTATTATCGACAAAGAACGTCCAGATGCGATCTTGCCGACTATGGGTGGTCAAACGGCTTTGAACTGCGCTTTGGATTTGCATCGCAATGGCGTACTCGAGAAGTACAAATGCGAATTGATTGGCGCGACGCCAGAAGCGATCGACAAAGCAGAAGATCGCTCTAAGTTTAAAGAAGCGATGACTAAGATTGGCCTAGGTTCCGCGCGTTCTGGCGTGGCGCATACCATGGAAGAATCTTGGGAAGTGCAAAAGCGCATTGGTTTCCCAGTCATCATTCGTCCATCATTTACGATGGGTGGTACAGGTGGCGGTATCGCGTATAACGACGAAGAATTCGAAACGATTTGTAAGCGTGGTCTCGAAGCGTCTCCAACCAGTGAGCTCTTGATTGAAGAGTCCTTGATTGGTTGGAAAGAGTACGAGATGGAAGTGGTGCGTGATAAGGCCGATAACTGCATTATCGTGTGCTCGATCGAGAACTTAGATCCTATGGGTGTGCACACAGGTGATTCGATTACCGTCGCACCAGCACAAACTTTGACTGACAAAGAATATCAAATCATGCGTAATGCCTCCTTGGCAGTATTGCGTGAAATTGGTGTGGATACCGGCGGCTCGAATGTTCAGTTCTCCGTGAATCCAGCTGATGGTCGTATGATCGTTATCGAGATGAACCCGCGTGTATCGCGTTCTTCTGCCTTGGCATCGAAAGCGACAGGTTTCCCGATTGCGAAAATTGCGGCGAAGTTGGCAGTAGGCTTTACGCTCGATGAATTGCGCAATGAAATTACGGGTGGCCAAACACCGGCGTCGTTCGAACCATCGATCGATTACGTCGTCACCAAAATTCCTCGCTTCGCGTTTGAAAAATTCCCAACGGCCGATAATCGCTTGACGACACAGATGAAGTCGGTCGGTGAAGTGATGGCAATTGGTCGTA
>CAYWNE010000193.1:0-7169 GCA_964459555.1 uncultured Burkholderiaceae bacterium
ACTACCTGCACTATGCGTATCGATACCTTCCCAACGAATACCGGCATACACTGACCACAATTTAGAAACAGTCCATTCGTCCTGCACGTACAATGCCAAACGCTTTACATCAGCATTAAAGGTTTCATTGAGATTGATTGGGCGGATTGCACCAGAGCCACTCAAACTATCAGATTGCTTGTTCTCGTCATCACGTGTGCTATAACCGCCATCCCAACCAGCAGCAATCGCATGGTCTTCAACGAACGGTGCTGTGTATTTACCACCAAAAGTAAAACCATTATCGGTATTACTAGAACTAGCTACACGAGACAAATTCTGCTTTGAGGAGTTCGCAATAAAAGTATTGTCGCTGCTTCGACGATTTACGTTGGCACCAAAACGAACGTCGAGTTTCGCACTATCTGCCAACTTATGCACCCAGTTCAAGTTTGTACGTGCCGATGCCGAACTTGAACTACCATTAGATGCGCTGTTTAAGTACAAACGTTCGTCTGGCTGTGACGTAGAGGTCACGTCAGTATTTCTAAAAGTGAAGCGATTGGCATTAATAAAGCTCTGAGAAGTGATCATGTCACCGTTCTCAAGCATCCAGTTAATACGCGGCGACAAACCGATAAAGCTAAAGGCACCATTACTCTTCGATTCAGTCTGACGAGCATAGACTTGCTTACCAGTTGCGTCCGTAAATACTTCACTGCTACTAGATGGACGCTCAAAATCACCGTGATTAATATTGCCTGAAATGGAGTAAGACATCCGTCCTGCACGATCTGACAACTGCAAACTTGCGTTTCCACCCAGTTTGCCATTCTCTTCGCTGAGGCCCAATTTCAATTCACGTTGCGCTGTGACGATGGCTTTCTTCAACACGATATTGATCGCACCCGCAATTGCTTGCGTGCTCAATTCTGCTGTCGCAGAGCGGAATACTTCGATACGTTCAATATTGTCTGGCGAAATTGAGTCTAAAGAGAAACCCGGCGGGCTTGGCTCACCGTTCAACATAATTTGAGTGTAACCCGCACCCAAGCCACGCATACGAATCGCACCGCCGCGACCTTGTACACCACCAATTGTCACACCCGGCAAGCGCTTCAAAACGTCGCCGATGTTTGAATCACCATAACGTTGGATTTCTTCTTGTGTCACCACGATTTTGGAAGCCGTATCTTGACGACGTTCGTCGTAACCTTTGGCACCACTAATTTCCACTTTTTGGGTTGGAGCGGCGGCAGGTTTCGCAACTTGATTGGGCTTTTGTTCCGGCTTTTCTGGCCTCATCGCTTCTTGCGCCAAAGCCGTACCGCCAAAGGCCAAGCTCAAGGCAAAAGGGATTAAAGCCAATCGGAAATTTGATCGTGCAGAAGACATAACATGACTCTATAAAGTTAAAAGATGGCGCTTGGAGTTATTGCAGCGCAAAAAAGTTCAGCGACATGCATCAAAAGAAACACTTTGATACAAAACCCGAGTGCAAGGAAACAAAGTCTGGCCACCTGAAACAGTGAGAAACATCAAGCTCATAAAGCAAAGTCACATGCTTTACAAGAAAACACTGTTTCAGGTTGAGTACGAAAAGAAAGAGAGCACATTGCTCATCTGACCAAAAATTTGCGAGGCTTATCGCTGTTGTCGGCGCGCATTATAACGGAAAACAAGAATGCAGCCCTGTTTGCGAAATTGCAAAAAATAAACTACAAAGCCTGCAAGCTGCTCAATAACTCTTGGCACGCATCTGCTAATCGATCGATATTCTGTTCACGTAAAAGTTTGAGGTCACACTCTTGCTCACTATTCAATCCCGCCCAAGTTAGTAAAGCACGGCAGGCTTGTGGATGATCAAAAATGCCATGCAAATAGGTGCCAAGAATCTGGTCATCCGAAGACATGCAGCCTTCTTCCTGCGCGCCCTCTTCGGTATCGATCAAAAACGCGGCACGCGTATCACTACTGGCATAGCTGATTCCCATGTGAATTTCATAGCCTTCAACGCGTGCCTGCGGGGATGTTATTGCTTGCGTCGAAGGAGACGACACCATCGGCTCCGCGCTTGTTTTACCCTTTTCAAACAAACAAACGCCAGACACTTGCTTCAATTGTTTCGCTTGGCTCAGCACCGTACTAATCTCTAGTAAGCCAAAGCCTTCAGAGCTACCCGCATCGCCCTCAACACTATGCGGGTCATCAATAATTTGACCCAGCATTTGATAGCCACCACAGATACCAATCACCTTGCCGCCATAGCGCAAATGCCGTTCCAGTACCGCTTGCCAACCGCGGCCCTTAAGAAAAGCCAGATCCTCTCGCGTATTCTTGCTGCCGGGGAGTATGATCAAGTCAGCCGCAGGGATGGGATGATCGGGCCCTATAAACTGCAGATCAACATCAGGATGTGCGCGCAAAGCATCGAAGTCGGTGTGATTGGAGATGCGTGGCGTGGCGGGCACGACCACGCGGAATCTTCCACTCTTCGCCTGCTGCAATTGAATCGCATCTTCGGCATCCAACATCAGGCCGTGCAAATACGGGATCACTGCCAAAACCGGCTTTCCGGTTTTCTCTTCTAACCATCGCAAGCCGGGTTCTAGCAAACTGATGTCACCGCGAAAACGATTAATGACGAAGCCGATAATGCGATCCTGTTCGCTCTGCGAAAGACAGGCCAGCGTGCCGAGGAAGTGTGCGAAGACGCCGCCACGATCGATATCTGCCACCAAGATCACGGGGCAATCAACCGCTTCGGCAAAACCCATGTTCGCAATATCACGTTCGCGCAAATTCACTTCGGCGGGGCTGCCTGCTCCCTCAACGATGATGCTCTCGTATTGCGTTTGTAGCCGATGGTAAGACTCCAACACTGCAGCCATCGCCACCGTTTTGTATTGATCGTAATCGCGCGCACTCATATCAGCCCGCACCTTACCGTGCACCACGATTTGCGCGCCGGTATCGGATGATGGCTTGATCAATACCGGATTCATGTCGGTGTGCGGTGCAAGTCCTGCTGCTTGTGCTTGCAATGCTTGGGCCCGACCAATTTCCCCACCATCGGCCGTCACTGCGCTATTGAGTGCCATATTCTGCGGCTTCATTGGCACCACTTTGACGCCTTGGCGTTGCAACAATCTGCATAAGGCGGTGACGATGGTGGTCTTACCTGCATCTGAAGTCGTGCCTTGCACCATCAGGGTTTGAATCTTCATACGCTCGTATCCATCATCAGTTTCGATTGCTCGGAAGCTCGCCATTGTGCAATACATTCTCTTAATTGCGGTAGACCTTCTCGAATTGCCGCAGGTCCTGGAGACAAAATATCGGGTGACTTGATTTCAAACAGCATGCCATTACGCACTGCCGGTATCGACGGCCACCCTTCGCGTGCCGCGACGGTTTCAGGACGAAACTTTTTTCCGCACCACGAGCCAATAATGATGTCTGGTGCGCGTTGTATCACTTGCTCGGGCTCAGCAATAATCCGCTCACGCGCTTGTTGTCGCGTCGCGAGTTCAGCAAAAATATCCTGCCCTCCTGCCGCTTCGATCAATTGCGAAACCCAACGAATTGCCGAGATCATTGGCGCATCCCATTCTTCAAAATAAATTTTTGGACGTTCATGCGGTGAATGCTGCTGGGCCTCTTGCCTTGCTGCTCGCACGATATCTTCTAATGCATTGACCAATTCCTCAGCCGCACTGCGTCGATCAATCAAGCACCCCACACTCAAAATCATGCGATAAATGCCCTCGAGCTCATGCTGATTATAGGCATGCACTTCCAAGCCCTCGGCCACCAATTGACGACACAGTTCAGACTGCATATTGGAATAAGCCAGCACAAGATCGGGGTGCACTGCCAAAATACGCTCTGGCTTGGCAGAAGAGAAGCCACTTATCTTAGGTTTCTCCGTGCGCGCTCTCGCAGGATGAACCGTGTACCCGGAAATACCCACAACGAGATCTTCTGCACCAAGCGCATACATGACCTCGACCGCTTCTGTACTGAGGCAAGCGATGCGTTGATAAAGTGAACGATGCACAGCTGAAGTATCTTGCTTCATAGAGATGACTTAATAGAGATTGCTTCAAATGCAGATTAATTAGAACTGCCCTAAAAACATCGCTGCTGTTGCGCGGGGATTAGATGGAAAGTAAGCGTGAAAGTAGGAGGCAATCAGACCTCGCATCGCGTACACCGCCTCACCTTGATGCTCAGAGTTCGTCTCCGATACGCTCTGTTTCATCGCATAACGAGCGGGACTCAGACGCGTATCAAAACGCGAAAAATGAAAACTATGGCCGCGCACATCACCAAGTGCTGTCGGCAGAAACTGCATGCCCAAGGCTTGTAAGCGCGTTTCAAGGTGAATACTACCTTCGAGCAAACCAGCCATGGGCCACGCCTTACCGTCTTTATCAATCAACTGTGACGCTAAACTCATCATCCCGCCACATTCAGCAATGATCGGCAAAGCGCGGCTATGAGCGTGATGCATCGACGCCTGCCACAGGCGCGCTTTACTCAGTGTCTCTGCATGTAACTCTGGATAGCCTCCCGGTAAGAAAACCGCGTCCGCAAATTCTGGAACCGCTTCGTCACGCAGCGGTGAAAAATAAACCAAATCGGCTCCCAAGCTTTTCAAGCAGGTGATATTAGCCGGGTATAGAAAGGCAAAGGCGGCATCACGGGCGATCGCTATCCACTTGCCCGCAAGTAGGCGATCATTTGCTCCATGATTCTCTTGGTACGACTCATCTTGTTTTTCTGACGTCGATGCAATCTCAATAGCATCGCCCGATTCACCTAGGATGTGCTGCCAAACCTCTTGATCAAGTTGCAAAGAGCGCGCCAACTCATCGAGCACGGTGTCGAGATCATGCTGTTCTTCTGGCAGAACCAAGCCGAGATGACGTTCCGGAAAAATCCGCGCTTGACGTGGCAAATGTCCTAACAAAGGAACATCACGCAAAGACTTCTTCAACATAGCAAGATGACCAGCAGAAGCGACGCGGTTAGCGATCACGCCAGCAAGTTTGACATTGCCATAATCACGTAAGCCTTGTACCACCGCACCGAAAGTCTGTGCCATGGCCGAGGCATCAAGCACCAGCAAAATCGGAATATCAAAGGCATGTGCCAGATCGGCAGAACTAGGCTCGCCATCATACAAGCCCATGACGCCTTCAATCAGCACCAGATCAGCTTCGCGCGCTGCCCGTTCGAGTTGGAGACGACATTGCTCACGTCCGAGCAGCCATAAGTCGAGTGCCCCCACCGCACTGCCAGCGGCAGCTTCCAGCATCATAGGATCGATAAAGTCGGCACCAGTTTTGAATACCCGCACCCGCTTCCCTTCCAATCGGAATCGTCGTGCCAAAGCGGCGGTAAGACTAGTTTTTCCTTGTCCTGAAGCGATCGCTGAAACCATGAAAATCGGTGCGCGGCTCACCATTCTATGCACTCCTGTGCCGTCACACCCTGCTTAAACGCATGCTTGATTTCCATGATTTCACTGACGGTATCAGCGGCTTCTATGATCTGCGGCAGCGCCCCGCGGCCCGTCAAAATCACATGCTGCATGGCTGGGCGTTGACGCAGATCAGCGAGCACGACTTCCACGTCGAGATAATGATATTTGAGCGCGATATTGATTTCATCGAGCAGAACCAAAGCCACTTCGGGATCTTGCAGAAAGATCCGCGCTTGCTGCCACGCCAGTTGAGCGCGTGCTATGTCGCGCTCACGATCTTGGGTATTCCAAGTGTAGCCCTCGCCCATGGCATGAAAGGACACGAGCTCTGGGAAACGACGTAAAAATTTTTCTTCGCCAGTCGACATCGCCCCTTTGATGAACTGCACGATGCCGACTTTTTTATCATGGCCCAAAGCACGCATGACCATACCTAAGCCGCTAGAGCTTTTGCCTTTTCCGTTACCACAATTCACGATCATCACGCCGCGTCGAATTTGAGCTTGCGCGATCTTGGCGTCGACCATGGTTTTCTTACGCTTCATTCGTGCGGCATGCCTTTGATTGACGGCTTCTTGCGCGCCTTCGCCATTAGTTTGATCGATACTCATACAGCGACACTCGGCATAAACAGAATTTGCTGACCGTGTTCAAAACGTTCGATGGGATGGCCCAAGCAATCACTCAAGGCGGCCGCAGTCATGACTTCCTGCTTCGGCCCAAGTATGCATTGACCATCGGGCATCATTAACAAGGCATGCGTCGCCACTTGGTAGGCTAAGTTGATATCGTGACTGACCATCACTACCGCTTTTCCTTGGTCCCGACATTGCTCCGCCAAAATATGCATGACACTGACTTGATGCGCTAGATCCAAAGCCGTGGCAGGCTCATCGAGTAACATCAAACTCGCATCCTGTGCCAATAAAGCAGCGATTGCCACACGTTGTCGTTCACCCCCCGACAGGCTGCGCACGTCGCGTTGTGCCAAATCTTCTACGTCCAATAAACGCATCGCAGCAAGTGCGATATCGAGATCATCGCCACTTTCCCAGAAGTGACTATCTTGATACGGATGGCGCGCACTCAGCACGGTTTCCAAGGCCCGATAAGCAAAAGCATCGACACGTGTTTGCGGTAAATAGGCACGGTACTTCGCGAGTTCAAACAAGTCCCATGTCGCCAACGCTCGACCGGAAAAATCAATCTGACCTGCTTCGATATCACGCAAGCCAGCAAGCGTCTTGAGCAAAGTCGACTTACCCGCACCATTGCGACCAATTACACACCAACATTCACCAGCTTGGACTTGCCAATCAAGGCTTTGTGTTAAGATTTTCTGGCCCGCACTCAAACGCAGCTGCTGGGTTTTCAAAAATACGGAAGCGGTCATAGGCTGCGTCATCTCAAGACCTCCGCAATTGATGCAGTTGGAACAGGAATACCGGCACTCCAATCAGGGCAGTAATCACACCGACGGGTAATTGATGCGGTGCCGCCACGGTACGTGCCAAGGTATCTGCAAATACTAAGAAAGCGCCACCGCCGAGACTTGCTAAGGGGATCAAAAGTCGATGATCGGGGCCAAACTTAAAGCGACACGCATGGGGAATAATCAAGCCGACAAATCCGATTGATCCGGCGGTGCTCACTGCACTCGCGGTCAACAAGGCGGCGCAAACAAACAATAATCGACGTA
>CAYWNE010000194.1:0-7042 GCA_964459555.1 uncultured Burkholderiaceae bacterium
ACTTATTTTTGTTCAATGATTCTGGTAAGTTGGGTTTTCGCGTGCAAAAGTCGACAAGTGTTATATGTAAAAATTTCGCAAAATATACATCCCTATATAACCAAAACGCTTATGTGTCATTACTGGCTTTATCTCGGCATGCTCCCTAGTAAAGGCATTGAGAAAATATCATCCTAGACCAATTGGAAATAAATTTGGGAATATTTTGCTGTTGTTTTTGGTGTTGGCAACAATAATGTCTCGGCATGACACCAAGATACCGGTTGTTAAGGTAATACTGAAACGATTTGTAAATACTGCGGTACAAAACACTCAATTTCCGTTACGATGATCGAATTTAACGATTCAATCAAAGAAAATTTCGTCTCAAATGTCTTTCCCACACCTATCAGAAGTACTGAAAATTCTGGACGGCGCGCTGCGATCAAATGCGACGATGTCCACCAATTACGCTGGCCTACTGGCCGACAAACTGGAACAGGATGGGGAGCGTGAAATCGCCGTACGCATCCGCGAACGCTTGGCACGCGCCCCGACGGCGGTGGCATATGCCCAGGACGCGACCGGATTGATCGGTGGCCTGCCGATCGATAGCGAGAGCCGGTTGGACACGCTCGACATCAGCACACCGAAAAAAGGCAGCGTACACCTCTGTCTACCGGGCGGCACTGCCAAACGGGTTGATGAATTTCTCCAATGCGTCAAGCACTACGATCGCTTGCACAGTGCGCGCGCTGCCACGCCGCTTCGCATGCTTCTTTATGGCGCGCCAGGCACTGGCAAAACTCAGTCGGCGCGCTGGATCGCCAGTGAACTAGGTTTACCGCTATTGACCGCTCGCTGTGACACTCTGGTCAGTAGTCTACTTGGCCAGACGAGCAAGAATCTCCGTCGCATCTTCGACTATGTCGAGCAACGACCATGCGTGCTCTTTCTTGATGAATTCGACGCGCTTGCTTCCGCACGTGGCAACGAGCGCGACATCGGAGAGTTGCAGCGAGTGGTCATCGCGCTGCTGCAAAATATCGACGCACTATCCGACAATACCATTCTGCTGGCGGCTTCGAACCACGAGAAGTTGCTCGATCCTGCTGTGTGGCGGCGCTTTCCCTTCCAGTTGCCGTTGCCACTGCCCGACGCGACATTACGACTGGAGATGTGGAAGGGAATGTTGGGCGACTACGCGCCCGACACGCTCGACTGGAATACTTTGACCGTGAAGTCTACAGGCGCCTCTGGCGCCTTGATCGAACAAGTTGGGCTGGATGCAAAGCGTCACGCCGTTCTCGACGGCCGAGCATTAATTGACGACGGAGAGCTCTTTCGCCGCCTGTCCTTGTCACTCGCACTGATCCAAGGACATTCTCCTGCCAGCCTAAGCGACGAAATTGCCTGGTTGCGCCAATGGGACGCAAAAATATTTTCCCTACGAGAACTTGCCCGTTTATATAATGTATCAACAAGGCAAATAAATCACTTTATTCAGGGGGAGCATGGCAACGCAAGCAAATCAACCCGAAAGAGGGGCGCCTAAGACTGCTAACCCGATCGCGCATGTCTCCTACGAACGGCGTGATCTGGTCGGTATGGATCCGCCTGCAGGTGGTGGCGGAAAAGAACTGGTCCCGGTCACCGCCGAACTCCGGCAGACGCTCGCGCGATCCATGGTCGATGCCGGCTCTCTGATTGCTGCCGAGGCGCGCTCCAATCCTGACGTGCCGGGTGTGATGGTAGTGCGTATGCGCGACATAGCCGTTGCCAAATCACATCGTCCGCTCACCCTGATCGCCGAAGCGAACATGCCGCAGGCCGGTCACGGCGAGATTAATGAAATGCTTGTTGCGGTCAATCCGGTCAGTCTCGACCAACTGGAGCATGTGATCAAGGCGCGCACGACCAAGGCAATCCGTGCCAATCTGTCGGCCGTTGATCGTTTCGAAGCTTGGGACATCAACCGTCGTTTGCCGAAGTACGCGCGTAACAAGCCTCTGGATCAAGTGCTGGCGACGTTTCGTCTGCTCGCAGCGCGTCTGATGGTCCGTCTTTTTTCCCACGACTCGGCCGCGACGACCAGTCTGGTGGTGGAGCGCTTCGAGCAGCTCTTTCGCAAGCACGAAATAGCGGTCGTGCGGCTTCCGCAGCGTACTGGGCCACCTTTATTTCTGCTGACGATGAACGAAGCAATGAGTGTCGCCGCGTTCTCAGCCATCCTGCACTTTCAGGGGATACGCCAAGCTAGGCCCGAACCGCGCATCCTCCCTGCATCCGCTGTTGTGCCAGCCACCCCAATGCCAACATTCGCTGGAGCACCACCCATGTCTGGCCTTCCAGTCGTTGCCGTTTTCGACTCTGGCGTCGACCCAACCAGCGCCCACTTGCAACCGTGGATCGCGAGCCGCGACACGTATATCCTGCCACCCGATACCAATTTCGTGCATGGAACCGCCGTCGCTTCGCTCGTTGTCGACAGCCGTGGCCTCAATGGTCAACACCCGTACTTTCCGATGGCGGCCGCCTGCCGAATTCACGATGTTTGCGCGCTTGAATCTGGACCATACGGCGCGCAACAGGGAGACCTTATCATCAGGCTGCGAGAGGCGATCGCGAAGCATCCCGAGGTGAAGGTCTGGAACCTCTCGCTTGGCGGAGCAGAGATTGGCGACGATGAATTTTCCGAGTTTGGACGGGAGCTCGATGCCTTGTCGGACGTACATGGGGTACTGTTCGTGGTTGCTGCCGGTAATTACAAGGATGAGCCGCGACGCGGCTGGCCGGCGCAGCCTGTTGCGATGGCAGACCGGATTTCCATACCGGCCGACTCGGTGCGGGCGTTGACAGTGGGCGCGATCACCCATCTGGAGAGTGCGGCAAGCCTGGTACGCATCGCCGAGCCGGCACCATACTCCCGGCGCGGCCCTGGCCCCGTCTTCACGCCGAAACCCGATCTCGTGCATGTGGGAGGCAACGCCGATACACTCCTTCAAACCGCAGGTATCGGCGTCAACGTACTCACTGGCACTGGCATGGTCAGCAACGGTTGCGGCACCAGCTATGCGTCACCAATCGCTGCGGGCTTGGCGGCGCGCACCTGGCATTCGCTCTCCGCGCCTGGCCGCGCGAATCCGCTAACGGCGTCGCCCGTCATGGTGAAAGCACTCATGATCCACTGCGCGCAACTTGGCGCCCCCGATCGCACGGCTCTTGAACGTCGTTATTACGGCGCCGGAATGCCTGGCGATCCGACCGCCGTCCTTTACGATTCGGATTCGAGTTTTACGATGCTGTTCGAACTTGATATTGTTGACTCAATGAAATGGCGGAAAGCGCCATTTCCGATTCCTCCATCGTTGATCCATGAGGGAAAGCTCAAAGCTGAGGTAGTCATCACGGCCGTGTATGCGCCGCCAGTGGATCCGACGAAGGGTGCGGAATACGTGCGCTTCAATGTCGATGTAGGCTTCGGGCGATTATCAACCAATGCCAAAGGTAACCTCGCATTTCAAGGTTGCGTTCCAATCGAAGGCGAACTTGGCACTACCGGTTTTGAGGAAGCGCAGGTTGAACACGGCGGAAAATGGTCGCCCGTAAAGACCTATCGGCGCAGCTTCCCCAAAGGGGCGACGGGCAATGTATGGGCGTTGCAGGCGACACTGCTGCGTCGAGCATTCGAGCCACCGCTGGCGCAGCCGTTGCGTGTGGTCATCGTCGTCACCCTCCGCTCGCTCGATGGCAATCCAAACGTCTACCAAGAAGGCCGTCGGCTACTGGCCGCGACAAATTGGTTGAGCCAGGATATCGCGGCGCGGATCGTCGTACCAGTGCGGACGTAGGTCTTACTCCAACTTGCCACTGTGAAGGCGAATCCAGCGCTGACAAGTATTTGGGTAGTTTTACATTTTTTGTGGGGTGGGCAAATTTAACTTAGTACGAGTTGTTCGGGTACGAATTTTACTTATTTTGACCCAATAGTGACGAACTTACTCAAGAATTTTCCTCAAGATTAAGGGATTTAGTCGAGCTCCAACCTACGTGTTTGGAATTAAACTATGCCAATGGCGTTAGAAAAAATTACATACAATGAAAAAAAGTTGATCAGCTTATTTAGGAAGGATTCAGGTTTGAAATGGGACAAGCAAAAAACAAACAACGTGAGAATTTTTCGACACCCCTTATCGATGAGTGGGAGGCTGATGACTGCGTCAACTTTGCCATCGCGCTGGCAAGATTAACAGGATGGCTACTTCACGTTGACTGGTGGGTCACCGATCCAACAGAAGATCTTTCCGAGAATGAAATGAAGCCATTGCGGGTGTATGTGGCTGATAACCGGGATGGTATTTTTGATGTGCGGGGTGTCAAGACGATTGCTGAATTTAATCAAAGCACGATCATTAGGTTAGCCAAGAAGAAAGGACTCGGATTCGGCGGTGTTCGAACGCGTTTTTATACTGAAGCAATGCTTGCCACTTTGCCTTTGAGAAGTTTGCCAAATGAAGACAAAATCAGTAAGGCTGTTGATGTTATCAATTCACACCCACTTTACCTTAATGCAATTCCATCAAAACCACAGTCACGTATTCCTGCCTATGATGCTGCCAGATATACTTTCGGCCGCTGTGTTGCCTACGCCGAGGCAATGTGTGAATTAATTGGTTTGCAGCCAGTAGCCATTATGGGCAAGCGATTTGCACCATTGTATGAAGGCACTAAACGGTCGGCAGACGGTTACTTTCATAGCATTGTTGTACATCCAAATGGGATGGGCGAAGACGCTTGGGGTATCGCTCCGATTGAGGATATTGCTGGACGTTTTGGAGCAATCGAATTTGAGATAAGTGCAAACGTACACCAGGAAGTCGTGAAAAATTACAACCGAACATCCAATGAAAATTACGAAGCAGAGTTAAAAATTGCTAGAGAGTTAGTGGCCCAGTACCGACTTGATGCGTAAATGCACAAGTTTAGGAGCACAGGTAATTAGTGCTAAAGTGTAAGCAAAAAAACTTTTACCTTTTCGAGGTGACAGGCCATAAATAGCCAGATTGTGAAACACAAATTCTTTAAAATCAAACAATTACAAGGTTTTTTGATGAATTTCACACGAATCCCGGCCGTCCCTCTTTTTTGTCCCAAAGTTTTAGATTGAACTGGATCTGGGTTGCATTCAAGATCTCATTCAAGACACAACGACCTATCACTACAAATCAAAAGGAGATCTTATATGCATGTTGCCATTATCGGTGCGGGTTTAGCAGGTCTAACAGCCGCCAAGCAGTGTCAAGCTCAAGGGCATCATGTGACGGTGTATGAGAAGAGTCGTGGCGTCAGCGGACGCATGTGTACACGACAAACGGAGTTCGGTGGTTTTGATTTTGGCGCCCAGTATTTCACAGCAACGTCGGATCGGTTCAAGAAGGAAGTCAATGATTGGCGTAAACTCGGCTGGATCGCCGCATGGGACAGTCAGCTCGCAAGCATTTCGCACGGCAAGACAACGAGTTCTAAAGCCGGTGCAAAAGGGGCACAACGGTATGTGCCTATCCCCGGCATGAACGCCTTGGGCAAACAATTGGCGCATGGTCTCGATGTTCGTCTTGAACAACAAGTGATTGGCTTATCTCGCCACGGCGAACAATGGCTGCTGTCAGTGAAATCCGATGAAGTGCCAGTACCAGCAACGGCTGGTCCATTCGATGCTGTGCTCCTTGCGATACCTGCTGAACAGGCTGCTGTCTTATTGAAGGAGCACGCCAGTTTTGCAAACACGGTGGCCGGTGTCCATATGCAGCCGTGTTGGGCGTTGATGTTGGCATTTCAAAATCCTCTCAACCTTGCTTATGATGGCGCTTGGGTGGAGGATTCGCGTTTGGCATGGATTGCACGCGACACGTCAAAACCTGAGCATCGCGCTGGTGAACGTTGGGTATGCCACGCTTCGGCGGCATGGAGCACTGAACATCTTGAGGACGATCATGAACGGGTCAAAGAGAAACTCGTGAAAGCCTTTCACGAAGCGACCGGTTCTCCTGTTCAAGCGATTCATGCCGAAGCCCATCGTTGGCGATTCTCATTGGCACATCAACCTCTCAAACAATCTCATTTATGGGATACGAAAGAAAAAATAGGTGTCTGCGGTGATTGGTTTGCCGCGGGGCTTGAAGGTGGAGGAAGAGTTGAGAATGCCTTCTTGAGCGGCTTAGCTTTATCTGCAGAGTTGGCTTAGAGCGATTGTGTAGGGCGCAATGAAAAATGGGTGCAGCTCTTCGCTACACCCATTTTCTAATCTTGATTCTTCAGCTCATTTCTTTGGAGACTTATTCCTCGCGACGCAAGTGCGGGAACAAGATCACATCACGGATGTTTGGAGAATCAGTAATCAACATCATCAAACGATCGATACCGATACCGCAACCACCGGTTGGTGGCAAACCATATTCCAGAGCACGAATGTAGTCGGCATCGAAGTACATCGCTTCTTCATCGCCAGCATCTTTTGCGGCGACTTGCGCCATAAAGCGTGCTGCTTGGTCTTCTGCGTCATTCAATTCAGAGAAACCATTGGCAATTTCACGACCTGTCATGAACAACTCGAAGCGTTCCGTGATGCCCGGAACTGTGTCCGATGCACGCGCCAGCGGTGAAACTTCAGCTGGATAGTCGATGATGTAAGTTGGTTCCCACAATTGGGCTTCAGCGGTTTCTTCGAACAGCGCCAATTGCAAAGCACCGAGACCGGCTGTCGAAATTGGTTTTACGCCGAATTTCAAGAGTTCCGTTTTCAAGAAGCCCATGTCATTCAATTGTTCGGCCGTGTAATGCGGGGCGTATTTGTTGATGGCGCCAACGATCGTCAAACGTTGGAAAGGTTTGGACAGATCTAATTCCTTACCTTGGTAAGTCAATACAGCTGTGCCATGGGCATCGATAGCGGCTTTGCGAATCACTTCTTCCGTGAAGTCCATCAACCATTTGTAATCGACATAGGCTGCATAGAATTCCATCATGGTGAATTCTGGATTATGACGCGGGGAAACACCTTCGT
>CAYWNE010000195.1:0-6980 GCA_964459555.1 uncultured Burkholderiaceae bacterium
CATGCGGCACACCAAACTTTCGGACGGCGATTTCGATCTCGATACCAGGATCATCAATCTCGCCTAAAACTTCCACGATCTTGCCAATTGCTTGTGAGTACTTGGTCGGCTGCTCCACTAATTCAACGCTCACAACCTGCCCGACTTTGGCTTTACCTGGAGGTCCGGCCAGTAAGATATCTTGATTGATGCGACTATCTTCCGGAGCAACGAGCCACACGCCATTTTCGTTAACCAATCGGCCTATGATATGGGTGTTACCGCGTTCGAGAATCTCATACACAGCGCCTTCAAGACGCCCTTTCCTATCGGTTCCAACGACTCGAGCGCTAACACGGTCACCATTCAAGATGCGGGTCATTTCTCGATCGGGCAAAAATAAATCTGGACTACCATCATCGGGCGTCAAAAATCCATAGCCATCGCGATGACTTGTCACCCGCCCGACAATCAGATTATGTTGGGCGATCAAGGTGTAGGCGCCATTTTTTTCTTGTTTGAGTTGGCCATCGCGTTCCATGGCTTTCAATCGTCTAGTCATGCCTTCGATCTCCTCAGGTTGCACACCTAATTTCTTCGCAATTGACGACGCTTTCATCTGCGTTTTTGAGTCACGCAGAACAGCGAGAATATCTTCTCGGCTTGGGATGGGGTAATGATGCTTATTCAAATTTCTTTTATTCTCTTTTACAGGCACTGATGTTTGCAGATGCAATCTTTGCAGTCGCCCTTTTCACTTATTCAAATCAATTAACTTATACTCATCGACACCGTCGTCGACTTTTACGATTCAGATCATCTAGCCTGATGATCCACTAAGATCACTCACAGGCTACTAATCATAGTGTATCGGTTAAATTTCAATCTACCTAGTACAAGTCCAAGACTTCGCTGCATTTTCGCACAAAGCTACTGTTTGAGCTGCCGTTTTAGCTGCTGTTTGAGTAGCCGCTAGGTTGCAGATTTATAGCGAGGGGCTCGAGGGGAAATAGATTGACTTTACAGCGCTTTACTTTATAATCTCGGTCTCCGTTGCCCACGTGGCGGAATTGGTAGACGCGCATGGTTCAGGTCCATGTGCCTTCGGGTGTGGGGGTTCGAGTCCCTCCGTGGGCACCACCGCTTTTTATGAAAAGCCGCTGAGTTTCAGCGGCTTTTTTGTTTTGGCGTTCCAGAAAGCGATGGCACACATATCTGAAATCGCCGGCAAAAACCATTTAGGATAAACGGGCTTTGAGTTCCGTGAAACTTAAGCCATCGTAATCTTCAAATGGCTGATGAATCCACGGCGATCCTTCGACAAACTCGACATAAAAATCGGGCATCAGCTTTGACACACTTTTCGCCCATAAGCTTGCCGATTTCATTTCGGTGATTTGTGGATAGCGTTCCCGCAAACATTTATCGACTTCAACGAATGTGAGACCAGAATCCGCCAAGTCGTCGAGAATGAGGACCTGGCCAATTAGATCTCCACTCAGGCCGGATATGTGGCTGCCAATGATCAATTGTTGGTGATCTTGGCCCGTTTCACCTCGGTATGAACTGACGGTAAGTATATTCAACGACTTCTTAAACAAGCGCGAAAACACATCACCAATACGCAGGCCGCCGCGTGCCAAGCACACCATATGATCGAACTGCCATCCAGAGTCATGAACTTGGATGGCTAAACGTTCAATCAGACGGTTGTACTCGTCCCAAGAGACCCACAAATCTGTATTCGAATTTTCAGACATGCAGATCAATCACAGAAATGGGTGGCGCAATACGATGGTTTCTTCACGATCTGGACCAGTCGAAACCATATCGATAGGCACGCCAACGAGCTCTTCAATGCGCTTAATGTAATTGCGTGCATTGAGCGGCAAAGCTTCCATGGTTTTCGCACCAACCGTCGATTCAGACCACCCTGGCATTTCCTCATAAATTGCCACGCAGCGCGCTGCTTCTTCTGCGCCGGACGGGAAGATGTCGACGGCTTTACCATCGATGGTGTAACCAGTGCAGAGCTTCAAAGACTCTAAGCCATCAAGTACGTCGAGCTTGGTTAAGCACATACCTGACACACCATTGATTTGCACAGAACGCTTCAACAACGCTGCGTCAAACCAACCGCAACGACGAGCGCGACCTGTTACGGTGCCGAATTCATGACCAACACTAGCGAGGTGTTTTCCAACGCCTTGATCTGTCGGCAATTCAGACGGGAAAGGACCAGAACCAACACGTGTGGTGTAGGCTTTAGTAATCCCTAAAATGTAGTGCAACATACCTGGGCCAACGCCAGAACCGGCCGCAGCATTACCTGCTACGCAGTTACTCGATGTGACGAATGGATAAGTACCGTGATCGATATCCAACAAGCTACCCTGCGCACCTTCGAACAATAAGCTGCCACCGGCTTTATGCGCGGCATACAAGGCGCTTGAAACGTCCGTCACCATAGGACGAATACGCTCAACAGTGCTCATCGCATCGTTATAGGTTTTTTGGAAATCAACTGGCTCTGCTTTGAGATAGTTGACCAAAACGTGGTTGTGGTATTCCAAGTTTTCTTTGAGTTTTTCAGCAAAGCGTTCTGGATTCAAAAGATCGGCAACGCGAATCGCACGACGCGCCACTTTATCTTCATACGCAGGGCCAATACCTTTGCCTGTAGTACCAATCTTTGCAGCACCACGCGCTGCTTCGCGAGCCGCATCAAGCGCTGTGTGATATGGCAAAATCACAGGACAAGCTTCCGAAATCTTCAAGCGTGAGCAAACTTCGACGCCATTCGCTTCGAGTTTATCAATTTCACGCAACAAATCAGGTACTGACAACACCACACCATTACCGATGTAGCATGCTGTGCCTGCGCGCATGATGCCGGAAGGGATCAATTGCAAAGCTGTTTTCTGGCCGCCAATCACCAAAGTATGACCTGCATTATGACCACCTTGGAAACGTACCACGCCTTGCGCATGATCCGTCAACCAATCAACAATTTTCCCTTTTCCCTCGTCGCCCCATTGCGTACCAATAACAACGACATTTTTTGCTGGTTTATTTTGTGACATCGCTCATCAACCTACAGTTTTTAAAATCCATTGACCATCTTCAAATGCCATCGTACGTGTGCATTCGAATTCATCTTGTTCATTCTCATGACCGGGCAAATTCTGAATTACCACCTGCCCAGTTTGGCGGAGTTCCGCTATCTTTTTACGCAATGCGGGATCTTGACTCCACGGCGCCAAAATCGCATCTTTCGGCTCAGCGGTCGGCATCAAGCGCGCCAACTCGCGCAGATCCAAAGAGAAACCTGTAGCCGGACGAGCTCGTCCGAATGCTTCGCCCACATGATCATAACGACCACCGCGCGCCACGGCATTTGGCAGACCAGGCACGAAAGCATTAAACATCACACCGCTGTGGTATTGGTAACCACGAAGATCAGCAAGATCAATCGTGATTTTGGCAGCGCCGGCTAATTCGACAAGATAACTCAATTCGTCCAATGCTAGCGCAATACCGTCGAGTTTTGGCAAAATTTCGCGCGCTTTCTGAATAATCGCCTTATCTCCGTACAAGTTTGGCAAGTCCAACAAAGCTTGGCGAACAATCGGAGAAAAATCTTGAGTTAAAGATTTCAATGCTGGCAAGTCTTTCGACTCCAACAAGCCGAACAGCTGCGTTTCAACCGCCTTTGCTTTTGGATCGATATCCAACAAGGCACGCAATACGCCCGGATGGCACAGATCTAAACGCACTTCTGAAATATTTGCCAAGGCCAAGGATGCCAACATTAATTCCTGAATTTCCGCATCAGCCTCTAAACCCGCGTGGCCATAAATTTCTGCACCAATTTGCAATGGCTCGCGCGTCGCATGCAAACCAGAAGGACGGGTATGCAAAGTACTGCCCGCATAGCATAGCCGCGTCACTGATTTACGATTCAATAAGTGGGCATCGATCCGCGCCACTTGAGTCGTCATATCAGCGCGAATCCCTATGGTGCGACCAGACAACTGATCGACCAATTTGAAGGTACGCAAATCTAAATCTTGGCCGGCGCCGGTCAAGAGCGACTCGATGTATTCAAGCATCGGCGGCATGACCATCTCGTAACCATAGCGACGGAAATTATCAAGCAGCAGTCGACGCAACTCTTCAATCTTGCGCGCTTCTGAAGGGAGAACATCGGCAATGTTCTCAGGTAAAAGCCAATTCGGCATGACTATCCAATTTTACGAATGAAGAAACAAAGAAGCTTTTCAGGCTCTTAGAAATCACAAAGACTGCCAGCCCGAAAGCTGGCAGTCTAAGCATGAATCGCAACAATTAATTACTTTTTACTTGGCGCTGCGCTCGCTGCACCAGGTGCTTTGAAATATTTAAAGAACTCAGAGTTTTGGTCGACTACCATGACGTCGCTCTTGTTCTTGAAGCTCGCACGATATGCTTCAAGGCTACGATAGAACTTATAGAATTCCGCATTTTGACTAAAGGCTTGCGAATAAATTTTCGCTGCCTCCGCATCGCCTGCACCGCGAATCGATTCCGCTTCTTTATAGGCTTCCGCCAGAATCACGATACGTTGGCGATCAGCATCAGCACGAATTTTCTCCGATTCTGCAAAGCCCGTAGAACGCAATTCATTCGCCACGCGGCTACGCTCTGATTTCATACGATCAAACACAGAGCCGATATTTTCATTCACGTATTCAACCCGCTTCAAGCGCACATCAACAATCTCAACACCAATCTGTTTCGCTTCTTCTGTGACTTTGGCACGAATCGCTTGCATCACTTTATCTCGTTCACCGGAAATCACATCCCGCACAGAACGCTTTGTAATCTCTTCGTTCAACGCTGCCTTGACGATTTGCGATAAACGATCACCAGCACGAGACTCAACGCCGCTAAAACTGACGTAATATAGTTTTGGATCGATAATGTGCCACTTCACAAACGTATCGACCAAAATATTTTTCTTCTCGGCAGTAATGAAGCGATCTGCATCAGGCGATTCGATTGTCAAAATCCGCTTATCCAAAAACATCACGTTTTGAAAAGGCGCTGGCAACTTGAAATGCAAGCCAGGTTCACTGATGACCGACTTTACTTCACCGAAAGCAAATACAATCGCATGCGACTTTTGGTCAACAACGAAAACCGTTGAATACAATACCAGTAAGGCAATCGCTACCGAAAATAAGAATGATATCAAGCGATTCATTAGCGCCCCTCTCTTTCACGTGATTCACGAGCGCGCAAATCTTTCGCCGCGCGAACTTCGACAGTTGGCACTTCAACAGGAGCCACATTCATGCTTGGCGCTGGAGTACGATTTTGATTCGCGTCATTCCCCATGATTTTATCCAAAGGCAAGTACATCATATTGCCAGCGCTCTTGGAATCGATCATGAGTTTGGTCGTACTCGTAAAAATTTGCTGCATCGTTTCAAGATACATGCGGTCCCTCGTCACAGCTGGCGCTTTTTGATACTCAGCCAACACCTGTTTGAAGCGGGCAGCATTACCCTCAGCGGTCGCCACGACTTTGGAACGATAGCCTTCTGCATCTTGCAACATCCGTGAAGCCTCACCGCGCGCCTTTGGAATTACATCATTCGCATAGGCCTGACCTTCATTCTTTTGACGTTCCTTATCCTGACCAGCTTTCATTGCATCATCGAATGCTTCTTGGACTTGCTCTGGTGGCTGAACCGCCTGCATCGTCACATTGGTCACGTGAACGCCAGAATTGTAGCGATCCAAAACCTGCTGCATTAGGGTATTGACGTCACGCGCAACTTCTTCGCGACCTTGGTACAAAACAAAATCCATCTTGCTTTTACCAACAACTTCGCGAATTGAGGTTTCAGCGACCTGCAACACCATCTCTTCGCGATCTGCATTGTTGTAGAGCCACTTCGCTGCGTCATTCAATTTATATTGGACTGCAAATTGGATGTCGATGATATTTTCATCATCGGTGAGCATCAAAGATTCTTTTGCGAGCTTATTCTTTGGATTATTGCGATAGCCTACTTCCACAGTTCGCACTTGTTGAACGTTGACGATCTCGTGGTTCTGGATCGGCGCTGGCCAACGCCAATTAAAACCCGAGCCAGTCTGATAACTATACTTACCAAACGTTGTCACAACGCCGGTCTGACCTTCTTGGACAATAAAAAATCCACTAATCATCCAGAAGAAAACCGCTACCGACAGAATTACGACAATTCCTAATTTCGCAGCGTCGGCCCCAGAACCGTCGCCACCATTAGAACCTCCATTACTGCCATTGCCATTTTTGCCGAACAAACGAGACAAAGATTGATTGAAGTCGCGCCACAACTGATCTAACTCTGGCGGGCCATCTTCAGGTTTCTTGTCATCGCGCTTGCCGTCCTTGGAGCCACGACCCCACTCTGGGTCATTGAGCGACAAGTGAGGCTTCAATTTTTTTAGAAAGGGAATCTGCATTCGTTTTCTGTCCACTGGTTAGTCAATTCAAAAAGTCGGGCGATGTTTAAACTTACCGAACTTTCCTTGCATTTCCTAAACTCCACCTACGCATCCAAAGCATCGGAATCTTCCACAAGATCAGGACGATCCATCTCTGTTTCAAGCTCTTGCGGCACTAAATCCTGCATTATTTCGACGATCGAAGCACGCAGCACATCCAAGCCAGCCCCTGTACGCGCGCTCAAAAAAACTCTTGCGATTTTACCATACTCATCCCGTTCGAATCCGGGCTCAAGCGTAGTTTGATCGATCTTATTCCATACCAAAAGCTGAGGGATATGGTCTGCGCCAATTTCCTTCAGCACCAAATTCACTTGTTCGATTTGATCAACACGCACCGCACTGCCGGCGTCAACCACATGCAATAACAAATCAGCATGAATTGTCTCTTCCAAAGTCGCCTTAAACGATGCCACCAGTTGATGCGGCAATTCTCGAATAAACCCTACCGTGTCGGAGAC
>CAYWNE010000196.1:0-6865 GCA_964459555.1 uncultured Burkholderiaceae bacterium
CTGGCGCGGCTGGCAGGAATCGAACCCACGACCCCTTGGTTCGTAGCCAAGTACTCTATCCAGCTGAGCTACAGCCGCGAAGAACAAGATTATAGCACAGAAATTTCCTAGTGATAAAGGATTTTCAAACTACTTGTGAATCGCTTTCTTAAATCTCAACCTGAGCACCGACCTCAATCACACGATTACTCGGGATTTGGTAATAGTCCGCCGCATCACGCGCATTGCGAGACATAGTCACGAACAAGCCTTCTCGCCACTGCGCCATGCCACTTCCTGGACTGGAAATAATGGTTTGACGTGAAATGAAATACGAGGTTTCCAAAGGCTCAAACTCTAAGCCAAAAGGACGGCACAACTCTAAGGCGTTTGGAATGTCCGGTTCATTTTTAAAGCCGTAATAAACGTCGATTTGGTAGCAATTATTTTTCAAATCAGTCACTTTGATACGCTCTGAAAATGGCACCCACGGAATCTCGCGGTTATGCAAGGTAATGAAAATCACTCGCTCATGGAGTACCTTGTTGTGCGACAGATTATGCAAGAGCGCATGCGGCACACCATCCGCCTCACCTCGCAAAAACACGGCTGTACCGGCAACACGAACCGGGGGTGATACAAATAAGGACTCCAAAAATTCTTCGAGCGGGATGGCATGCTTCTTGAGATTATCGAAAACCAAAGCACGACCACGCTTCCATGTCAGCATCACAGTACAAATACAGGTGCCCAAGGCGATTGGGAACCAACCACCACTGAAGAATTTCATGGCATTCGACGAGAATAGAGAAACGTCGATGAAGAGGAAGAAACTGGTGGCCCCAATGCACAGCGCTAGATGGTATTTCCAACCAAAACGAATCACAAAGAAAGTCAGAATTGACGTCACCAACATGGTGCCCGTGTTGGCAATACCGTAAGCCGACGCCAAATTACCGGCAGAACCAAAACCGAGCACAGCGCCAACCACCGCAGCAAGCTGCAACCAGTTCACAACCGGAATATAGATTTGACCGATTTCCTTAGAAGACGTATGAACAATTTTCATGCGCGGCAGAAAGCCAAGTGAAATCGCTTGCTTCGTCATTGAGAAGGCACCAGAGATCGTCGCTTGAGAGGCAATAACTGCGGCCATCGTCGAAAGCACGACCAATGGGTAAATACTCCAATCACCAAGCTGATTAAAGAACGGATTCTCAACCGCATCAGGCTCCACCATCAACAACGCGCCCTGCCCTAAATAATTCAAACCCAAAGCAGGAAAAACAATCATGAACCACGCGGTACGGATGGGCTTGGGACCGAAGTGTCCCATGTCAGCATATAGCGCCTCGGAGCCCGTAAATGCCAACACCACGGCGCCCAATGCGATAAAGGCTGCAAATCGATGCTCCAGCAAGAAACTCAGTGCATGGAATGGATTAAACGCCTCCAATACTGCGGGCATGCGCAAGATATTGTAAATCCCCATACCTGCTAAGACTGCAAACCACAACACCATCACTGGACCAAATAATTTACCAATTGTGGCCGTACCGTGCGATTGCATTGCATACAGACAAACCAAAATGATCAAGGTAATGGGAACCACAAAAGGCTTAAGTGCTGGGGTTGCGACTTTGATCCCTTCAATCGCCGACAACACTGTCATCGCAGGAGTTACCACGCCGTCACCATAGAACAAAGAGGCACCAATGATTCCTAGAATGACCAAAGGAAAATAAAGTTTATTGCCCTTACCGACCGATTCTAAGGTCAAGGCTGTCAGCGCCATAATCCCGCCTTCACCTCGATTGCTAGCACGCAGAACCAGCGTTACATACTTTAGAGACACGATAAAGATCAAGCCCCACAGAATCAGCGAGACGATGCCTAAAATATTGCCTTGGTTAAGAGCTAGGCCGTGTTTTGCATCAAACACTTCCTGCATGGTATAGAGAGGACTAGTGCCAATATCACCATAAACAATGCCTATCGCAGCTAAAGTGAGTGCAGATAAACTGCTTTTTGAATGTTCGTGAGCCAATTGCATTCCTTCTTATTCTTGGTGCATTGCACAATAATCCAAGCCCTTTCTGAATTCAAGCGATCTACCTCAGAAAAGCGACAGAATCAGGTATTTTTTTGAGCCCAGAGAACTCACATTGTAGACCTCCGAAACGAAAAATGCCCGCTTAACTTTCATTAAGCGGGCACCAATTCTTTTGGCGGAGACGGTGAGATTCGAACTCACGATCCAGGTTACCCCAGATGCTTCCTTAGCAGGGAAGTGCCTTCGGCCACTCGGCCACGTCTCCACACTCTCACGCCATGAAAATCACGTCGTAAGCGAGACCGTGATCATAGCGGGTAGTTCACATTTGGTCAACTACCCTGTTCGATTTTCTGCTTAGGCAGATTCCAAACCGAACGCCTTATGCAGTGCGCGAACTGCCAACTCCATGTATTTCTCGTCAATCAAAACAGAAATCTTGATTTCGGAAGTAGAAATCATTTGAATGTTGATACCTTCTTCTGACAAAGTGCGGAACATTTGCGAAGCG
Source organism: uncultured Burkholderiaceae bacterium (assembly GCA_964459555.1). Classification (GTDB taxonomy): domain Bacteria; phylum Pseudomonadota; class Gammaproteobacteria; order Burkholderiales; family Burkholderiaceae_D; genus Undibacterium. Next base: position 2,544 of record CAYWNE010000196.1, read on the forward strand.
ATACCAACATGGCTACGCATACCAACACCGACAACAGAAACTTTCGACACTTTGGCATCACCAATGATATTGCCCGCGCCAATATGTGCCTTCACACTAGCATTCAGCACTTCCATGGCTTTGTTGTAATCAGCGCGTGGAACGGTGAACGTGAAGTCCGTTTTACCCTCAACCGACTGATTCTGAATAATCATGTCAACTTCGATATTCGCATCGGCCACTGGGCCCAAAATTTGGTAAGCAATACCTGGTTTGTCTGGCACACCAAACACAGTCAGTTTTGCTTCGTCACGATTAAATGCGATGCCAGTAATTGTGGCTTGTTCCATATTTGTATCTTCCTCAAACGAAATCAGAGTGCCGGAGACAATTTCTTCGGCCAAAGGCATTAATGGGTCTGTCAATGATGACAAAACGCGTGTTGGCATACGATAGTTACCAGCAAATTCCACTGATCGAATTTGCAAAACTTTCGAGCCCAGAGACGCCATCTCAAGCATCTCTTCGAAGGTAATCGTATTTAAACGACGAGCATCAGACACGACACGTGGATCAGTCGTATATACACCGTCAACGTCGGTATAAATCAAACATTCTTGTGCCTTCATCGCAGCAGCAATCGCCACCGCTGAGGTATCCGAACCACCACGACCAAGAGTCGTAATATTGCCAAGATCATCCACGCCTTGAAAGCCAGTGATGATAACGATTTTGCCTTCTGCCAAATCAGCTTTTACTTTGGCATCGTCGATCGAAGAGATACGTGCTTTGGTGTACGCGGAATCGGTCTTAATTGGCACTTGCCAACCAGCATAAGAAACCGCCTTCTTTCCCAAAGCTTGCAAAGCCATAGACAACAAGCCTACAGAAACTTGCTCACCTGTAGACGCGATCATGTCGAGTTCACGTGGATCTGGTTCAGCCATAATTTCTTTAGCCAAGCCAATAATTCGATTGGTTTCGCCCGACATTGCGGACGGTACAACGACGATTTGATAACCTGCGTCATGCCATTTGGCGACGCGCTTCGCGACATTCTTGATACGCTCCGTGGAGCCCATCGAAGTCCCGCCATATTTGTGGACGATCAAAGCCATAGAATTTAAAGAGAGTGACAGAAAACGATATAAACAAAAAGTGAACCCATGACTCTACATGCTGCTCTGCAAAATAACAAGAACTTTGCCTCCAAATTTTGTATGCTTTTTCCTGATGGTGCTATAAGTCTTTTTGATCTGTTAGAAAAGCGAGGTGAGTTTGTCATCATTTCTGTAAGAGCCACTATGCGAGGCACACACCAGAGCTGCCGCGCACGGCACTTCAGATCACTTCTAGAACACAACATTTATCATTTAGATTCAATAGCTTAGATAAGAAAACAAAGATCACCTTTAGTCTTCCTTTGGGTATTGCAGCTTTTCAGAATTCATTTTCAAAATGACTCCAAAATGAAAATCACAAATGACAAAAAAACATAAACCAATACCGATTAAATTGAAGCTCGGAAACGATCAAAAATATGGGAATTTGCAATCGCAGCAAATTTAATTCAAATAAGAAATGGTCGAATTGTGCATTTCAGACTATACAAAATGCCTTGGCAGACACACTGAATGCAGCCTTCCAAAGGACGCCAACAAAACAAAATGGGGCCGCAGCCCCATTAATTTCTATACCTTACCATCGCAATCAAACTATGCGAGGAATAATTTTTTCCAACCATCCAAACCCAAGGAGCGCAAAGTCGCCATATTCTTTTCGTAAATTTGCTCGGCCTCAGGGAAGGCTTCGACGGCTTTATCAATGCTCTCCTCTCTTAACAAATGCAAGGTCGGATACGGAGAGCGATTGGTAAAATTTTCAATATCATCCATATTAGTATCTTCAAACTGATACGCAGGATGAAAACTTGCGACCTGCAAAATACCATCAAGATCACGGTCTTCCAAAGTCGCATCGGCAACTTCTAGAAAATCATTAAAATCGAGGAAATCTTGCAAGACAAAAGGATGGATCAACAAGGTCGTATCGATTTTCTCTGGATTCGCTTCAGCGAGCACTTCTAGCTCATCAATCAAATCCTTGAGGAGCTCTTCCTCGGTACGAGCGTGACTGACGAAATATCGAATTTGCTCTTTGATGTGCACGCCCTTGGCGAATGGGCAAAGATTCAATCCAATCACCGCTTTTTCTAACCATTGCTTGGTGCTAGCTACAACTTCTTGATCAGTGAGCGTATCACTCATATTTGCTTGACTCATATTTTTCCAATTTCTCTTTGTAGCCACTGTTGGCGATCTTGCCTGCGCAAGTCTTCTCGCGGGAAGATTGCATTTAGAAGTTTAAGGTCTTAACGCCTTCAGGAGTACCGAGCAAGCAGACGTTGGCGCCTTGTTGAGCAAACAAACCAACTGTCACGACACCGACGATATTATTGATCTTGCGTTCTAAGTCCTTCGGATCTTCAATTTGCAAACCGTGTACATCAACAATCACATTGCCATTATCCGTGATTAAAGCTTGCCCATCTTTCATGCGTAATTTGGCTTCACCAGCAATTGCATTGAGCGCACGAATCACTGACTCACGAGCCATAGGAATAACCTCGACAGGAAGAGGAAAGCGGCCTAACTTATCGACCAATTTCGAGCCATCTGCGATACAGACAAATCGTTGCGCAACGGAGGCAACAATTTTTTCGCGCGTCAAAGCAGCGCCTCCGCCCTTAATCATGGCGCCACTGGCCGTGATCTCATCTGCACCATCGATATACACTGGCATGGAACTCACTTCATTGAGATCCAATACAGGGATACCATGTCCACGCAAGCGAGCCGCTGTCGCTTCCGAAGAAGCAACCGCTGCTTTTACTTTATGCTTAATTTTAGCCAACTCATCGATGAAGAAATTCGCTGTCGAACCGGTGCCGACACCAACAATTTCTCCCTCAACTACATAAGCAATCGCCGCTTGTGCCACGGCCAATTTCAATTCATCTTGCGTCATCATGGTTTTACCAATTTCCCAAAGCGAGTCATCAAAGTCGACATTGTACGGCATGCCCTGTCGTCCGCAAAACACCGAAGCTCAACAGCCACGCCCTCGCCTCGCTTGCCAACTAAACTTGCAGAGGCGGTTCATCGAGCAAAGCGACTTGCTCACGCATTTCCAAAATACGATCTTGCCAATAGTGCTGCGTGCCGAACCACGGGAATGCAAGCTGGAAGGCGGGATCATTCCAGCGTTGCGCCAACCATGCGCTGTAATGCAAGAGCCGCAAACAGCGTAGAGGCTCAATCAGGCTAAGCTGGCGGGTATCAAAATCACAAAAATCCTCGTAACCCTCAAGCAAATCACAAAGCTGATCTTGCATTTCGCGCCGTGAACCAGATAACAGCATCCACAAATCTTGCACCGCTGGGCCGCTGCGGCTATCGTCGAAATCTAGAAAATGCGGGCCTGAGCTGGAACCTCCACCGCTGGCTTCGAGCCACAATACATTCCCTAAATGACAATCCCCGTGCAAGCGAATGCGCGCATAATCACCCACATCATCAAAAGCGCTACGGACCTTATCGAGCATTTGCCGCGCAATCGATTGGTAAGCCTCATTCAAATCTTTAGGTAGACAAGCCTCATCCACTAAATACTTTAAGGGTTTTTCACCGAATTCTATGGGATTCAATTCTGGCCTAAATTCAAAGGCTTTACTCGCTCCAAGCGCATGGATACGCCCTAGATAGCGCCCTAACCATTGGAGGGTATCGGGCGCATCAAGCTCAGGCGCGCGCCCTCCCTGCCTCGGGAATATCGCAAATCGAAAGTGTTGGTAGTGTTGCAGCGTCGTCTCTTGATCGACGGCCGTCAGCGGAGCGATGACTGGAATCTCATGTAGCGCTAGCTCACGCAGGAAATCATGCTCTTCTTGTATTTGCTGATTTGACCAACGCCCGGGACGATAAAACTTTGCGATCAATGGCGGACCATCCTCCATTCCCAACTGATACACACGATTCTCATAGCTATTGAGAGCAAGCATGCGCCCATCTTCTTGATAGCCTAGACTATGAATTGCATCTAATACGATTTCAGGTATGAGATCGGCAAAGTCATAATCGCCATTTTGCGTAGAGGCCGTCGCTTGGTCAGCTTTTCGTTGCTGTTTTTCAAAGAAATTTTCATTCATAAGCTGCATTGTACGTGCAATTCCTCCACGAATGGATCACAACGCGCTACACTCTCGCCTATTCCACGGTGAAGGCATTATCGAGGACTCAATACGCCAATTGCCTCACCAATTTACCTAATACTGCGCCACTCAC
>CAYWNE010000197.1:0-6711 GCA_964459555.1 uncultured Burkholderiaceae bacterium
AAATTAAAGCCTGCCTCGGCGTCAAGACGAGTGCAGGAAGAGGAAAGCCCGCTATCATAATTGATTTCTTTCGAACAATCAAGCACTTATACGCCGAGCCTAACAAGACATCAATGCTAATCCAGCTCAATCGCTGTTCGAGTCTCTCAAAATCAATCCCAAATGCAACATTCTTTGTGATTGTGCATATCAACAAACAAATAATGCTTGCAATTGCACCCGTACTGTACAAAAATACAGTCTGCATTTATATACAGTTTTTATGAATCGGTATTTTAAGGCTTTGCCTCACATAATTTGCTGAAAACATCCAACTGTATTTTCAACTTTATAAGTAAATTGCCATGCTTAAGCTTACCGCACGCCAAGAACAAATTCTGACGCTTATCAAAGATGCCATACAAAATACCGGCTTTCCACCGACTCGGGCAGAAATCGCTAACGAACTTGGTTTTCGCTCGACGAACGCCGCAGAAGAACATTTGCAGGCTCTAGCGCGCAAAGGTGTGATCGAGATCTCGGCTGGCACATCGCGTGGCATCCGCCTACGCGACTCTAGTTTGTCGAGCCACACTAGCAGCCCAAGAACAACGCAAATGGCGCTTCCACACCCGGCATTGATGCAACTCAGTTTGCCATTGGTTGGACGCGTTGCCGCCGGCTCTCCAATTCTCGCCACAGAGCACGTGGAAGCAACCTATAACGTGGATCCGTCCTTATTTTCTGCAAAACCTGATTTCTTACTCAAGGTGCGTGGCCTATCAATGCGCGATGTTGGCATCATGGATGGCGACTTACTCGCCGTCAAAAAAACCGACAGCGCCCGTAATGGACAAATTGTGGTAGCACGTATTGGCGAAGAAGTGACTGTGAAACGCTATATGCGTACTGCGCAAGGCATCGAACTTTTGCCTGAGAATCCAGACTTCAAGCCTATCTTGGTAAGTGAAAATGAGCCAGACTTCGCCCTAGAGGGTTTGGCTGTCGGCCTCCTACGATCCTGGTAATCAGAACGCCATAAACAAGACCAGTGTTGTTGGCCGAGTTATTGAGAAGTGTGCGACGCAATACTTAGCCTCAAAGCCACCGCGGTTCCACCGTTCGACTATAAAAAAGCAAAATCCCGAGCATCTTAGATCCTCGGGATTTTTTTACACTTGATCTCACTCGTCTTCAAAGAATTAAGAAAAAGGGAGCTACGCTCCCTTTTTCAACGCCTTAATTGCGCTAAAGCTTAGTGTTTCACTGTCGAGGTGTCGCTGGCAGCTTCTGCTTTAGCTACTGCAGGCACGGCCATTTCCTCTTCCGTCAAGGCAACTGGTTGGCGTTCAAGTGCAACTTCCAAAACCTTGTCGATCCAACGAACTGGGATGATCTCCAGTTTGTTTTTCACATTGTCAGGAATGTCAGCCAAGTCCTTGGCATTCTCTTCCGGAATCAACACTGTCTTGATGCCACCACGATGGGCCGCCAACAACTTCTCCTTCAGGCCACCGATCGGTAATACCTCACCACGCAGTGTAATTTCACCAGTCATGGCGACATCGGCACGCACCGGAATCCCTGTAAAGATCGACACCAAAGCGGTGGTCATCGCAATACCTGCCGATGGACCATCTTTCGGAGTCGCGCCCTCTGGAACGTGGATATGCACGTCGGTCTTTTCAAAAACATCAGACTTAATACCCAAACGTGCTGAACGACTACGCACCACGGTACGTGCGGCTTCAATCGACTCTTTCATCACATCACCCAAAGTACCCGTACGTATCGTACCGCCCTTACCTGGCATTGAAACCGCTTCGATCGTCAACAAATCACCACCGACTTCTGTCCATGCCAAGCCAACCACTTGACCGACTTGATTTTCTTTGGTGGCAACGCCGAAGTCATAACGACGAACGCCCAAATATTTGTCCAGATTTTTCGAAGTGATCGTCGCTTTCTTCTCATTCTTTTTCAGAAGTAGCATCTTCACTACTTTGCGGCAGATCTTCGACACTTCACGTTCGAGAGCGCGGACACCTGCTTCGCGAGTGTAATAGCGAATGATGTCGCGGATCGCGGACTCTGAAACACTGATCTCGTCTTCTTTCAAACCGTTATTTTTGATTTGCTTCGGCAAGAGATAGCGTTGCGCGATGCTAGCTTTTTCGTCTTCGGTATAGCCCGACAAGCGAATCACTTCCATGCGATCCAACAATGGAGCAGGAATATTGTAGGAGTTTGAAGTCGCTACAAACATCACATCCGACAAATCGAAATCAACTTCGATGTAGTGATCGGAAAACGTGTGGTTCTGTTCTGGGTCTAATACTTCGAGCAAAGCGGATGATGGATCACCGCGGAAGTCTGCGCCCATCTTGTCGACTTCGTCTAACAAGAACAAGGGGTTACGCACACCCACTTTACTCAAACTCTGCAAAATTTTGCCAGGCATGGAACCGATGTAGGTGCGGCGATGGCCACGAATTTCCGCCTCATCACGCACACCACCGAGCGCCATACGCACGAACTTACGATTGGTCGCTTTAGCAATCGATTGCCCCAAAGAGGTTTTACCAACACCTGGAGGCCCCACCAAGCACAAAATCGGCGCCTTCAATTTATCGACACGCTGTTGCACCGCCAAGTATTCAAGAATGCGCTCTTTGACCTTATCCAAACCATAGTGATCATCGCTCAACACCTTCTCAGCGTTACTGAGATCGTTGTTCACCTTGGACTTTTTCTTCCATGGCAAATTAACGATGGTATCGATGTAGTTGCGCACCACTGTTGCTTCAGCAGACATTGGCGACATCATCTTGAGTTTCTTCAACTCATTCATCGCTTTGTCACGTGCCTCTTTCGGCATTTTGGCAGCAGTGATTTTCTTTTCAAGCTCGTCGATATCCGCACCCTCTTCGCCTTCGCCGAGTTCTTTTTGAATCGCTTTCACTTGCTCATTCAAATAGTACTCACGCTGAGACTTCTCCATTTGGCGCTTAACACGTCCACGGATACGTTTTTCAACTTGCAGGATATCAAGCTCGCCTTCTAGTTGTCCGAGCAAATGCTCCAAACGTTTAGCAACGCTGAAGATTTCCAAGATCACTTGCTTCTGTTCAAGCTTCAAAGGCAAATGTGCTGCGATAGTATCTGCTAGACGTCCTGCGTCATCAATGCCAGATAAAGACGCCAAGATTTCAGGAGGAATTTTTTTATTCAGCTTCACATACTGATCAAACTGCTGAACGATCGCGCGACGCATGGCCTCAATTTCAGCGTCATCGCCAGCCTCAACAGCAATCGGTGTCAGATCAGCGACAAAGTGGCTCTCACCATCTTGAATTTTGTGTATGCGTGCACGTTGAGCTCCCTCAACCAACACCTTTACTGTGCCATCAGGTAGCTTCAACATCTGCAAGATATTGGCGATACAGCCTATCTCGTAAATATCGTCTGCCGATGGCTCATCTTTTGCAGCAGCTTTCTGTGCCGCGAGCATGATGCACTTGCCCTGCTCCATGGCAGCTTCTAGTGCTTTAATTGACTTGGGACGACCGACAAACAATGGGATCACCATATGCGGGAACACCACTACATCGCGCAGCGGCAACAATGGCAATTCAGTACGATCTTTAATGATGGAAGTTGTCATGGCGCACCTTTTAAAAAATTTCATTAAGTAGATTGGCGCACTAGGCTAAAACTCAAGCCCGTCATCCGAAAAAAACAATAAAAAAAGCTACTCAGAGAGGTCTCCGGGTAGCTTTCCGATTGAAGCCGGTAATTATTGTTTGATTTTATTGTACCGCTAAATTTGGAATTGCACAGGCAATTCCAAGCTTGGTACTATTTTTTTTGAGGATTGCCTCTTTTTGTCAACAATACCCTCAAAAAACCGAAGTAAATATGGCGCTAAGATTAAGTTCTTTATGCACCTGCAACTTTTGCTTGTTCTTTGTAAATCAACAAAGGCTTCGCGCCACTTGAAATTGTATTTTCATCGATAACCACTTTCGCAACATCTTTTTCGCTAGGTAGCTCGTACATAACATCCAGCAAAGCATGCTCCAAAATACTACGTAAGCCGCGCGCACCGGTTTTGCGAGCAATCGCTTTTTTTGCAATCGCTTGCAAAGCAGATGGACGAATCTCGAGTTCGGTTCCCTCCATCTCTAACAGTTTCGCGTATTGCTTCACTAAAGCATTCTTAGGCTCAACCAAGATTTGAATCAAAGCTGCCTCGTCGAGTTCGTTGAGGGTTGCAATCACCGGTAAACGACCGACCAATTCAGGAATAATCCCGAACTTGATCAGATCCTGCGGCTCAGCATCTTGCATTACTTGACTTGCCGTTTTCTCGGATTGACTCTTTACGCTCGCAGAAAAACCGATACCACTCTTCTCGGAGCGATCCGAAATAATCTTCGCCAAACCGTCAAATGCACCACCACAAATAAACATGATATTCGTTGTGTCGATCTGGATAAAATCTTGGTTCGGATGTTTGCGACCACCTTGAGGCGGTACCGAAGCCATCGTACCTTCGATCAATTTCAATAAAGCTTGCTGCACACCCTCACCCGAAACATCTCGCGTGATCGATGGATTTTCAGCCTTACGAGAAATCTTATCAATCTCATCGATATAGACGATACCTTTTTGCGCGCGCTCAACTTCGTAGTTACAGTTCTGCAGCAATTTCTGAATAATATTCTCGACGTCTTCACCAACATAGCCAGCTTCGGTCAAGGTCGTGGCATCGGCAATCACAAATGGCACATTCAACATACGTGCCAAAGTCTGCGCCAGCAAGGTTTTACCGGAACCAGTTGGGCCCACCAACAAAATATTACTTTTGGCCAGCTCTACATCATCTTTCTTGCCCAGATGCTTCAAGCGTTTGTAGTGGTTATACACAGCGACAGCCAAAATACGCTTAGCTTTCTCCTGACCAATCACGTATTGATCCAATAGCTCGGTAATTTCTGTTGGTGTTGGCAGCTCGGATTTGGCCGAGGTAATCGGCTCCATCGCATTGATTTCATCGCGAATAATGTCGTTACATAGATCAATACATTCATCGCAAATGAACACCGAAGGACCAGCAATCAGCTTTTTCACTTCATGTTGACTCTTGCCACAAAATGAGCAATACAATAACTTTTCGCCGGTGGTGCTTTTCTTTTCTGACATAATGCTTTCGTATTCTGAACGTCGTTCTGGTTTTCTTAATGCTCGTTATATTACTGCAAAAACTGCGATGCTTGCCGAATATCGTCGAGTTTTTCGCACTCGATTAGAGTGAAAAGAGTCAAAAACGCACATAAAAAAACGCCCACATCAAAACGATGTAGGCGTTTCCGTTTTTTTGCTTCTTACTTAGGAGCGATGAGTCAAAACTTGGTCAATCAAACCATATTGCATTGCCGCTTCAGCTGACATGAAATTATCACGATCCGTGTCTTTCGCAATTTGCTCAACCGATTGACCTGTTTTTTCCGCCAAGATCGCATTCAGACGCTCACGCAAGTATAAAATCTCACGTGCTTGAATTTCGATATCAGAGGCTTGACCTTGTGCACCGCCCAAAGGTTGGTGAATCATGATGCGTGAGTTTGGCAAAGAGAAACGCTTACCCTTCGCACCAGCCGCCAACAGGAAAGCGCCCATCGATGCTGCCAAGCCCGTACACAAAGTTGACACATCTGGCTTAATGAACTGCATCGTATCGAAAATCGCCATCCCTGCTGACACCGATCCACCTGGTGAATTAATGTAGAGTGAAATATCCTTTTCTGGATTTTCACTCTCCAAAAACAAGAGCTGCGCCACAACCAAGTTCGCAGTTTGGTCGGTAACCGGCCCAACCAAGAAAATGACTCGCTCTTTGAGGAGACGGGAATAGATATCATAAGCGCGCTCACCACGCCCACTCTGTTCTACCACCATCGGCACCATGCCTAGCATACTTATATCTAACGCTGAATTATGGATGATGCCTGTCATAGAGTTTCCTTCTTATGCTTGAGTGTTACCCATCAGTTCGTCAAACGGCAAAACTTTGGTTTCAACTTTTGCCTTACCGAGCACATAGTTAACGACGTTTTCTTCTAATACAAGGGCCTCAACTTCCGCCAAACGGTTGCGATCGCTGTAGTAATACTTAACGACTTGTTGTGGATCTTCATAACTCTGAGCAAAGTCTTCAACTTGCGCCTTCACTTGTTCGGCTGTCGCTTGCAAATTATTTACTTTGACCAACTCAGCCAAGATCAAACCCAAACGTACGCGACGTTCAGCTTGTGCAGCGAACAGATCTGTCGGGAACGGCACATCTTTCACATTCATGCCACGTTGCGCCATATCTTGACGAGTCATTTCCGCCAAACGTTGCGCATCTTGTTCGATCAAAGCTTTAGGCGCATCAAATTCTACTGCTTTTACCAATGCATCCATGACGCTGTCTTTGGTTTTAGCTTTTACGCGACCTTTGACTTCACGCTCAAGATTTTCTTTGATGTCGTTACGCATCTTTGCCAGGTCACCGTCCTCGACACCCAACATTTTCGCGAACTCAGCATCAACTTCTGGCAAATGAGCCCATTCCAGATTCGTCAATGTGACTGTAAATTCCGCAGTTTTACCAGCGACATCTTTGCTGTGATAGTCTTCAGGGAAAGCCAATGGGAACACTTTCGATTCGCCGACTTTCATGCCCAA
>CAYWNE010000198.1:0-6632 GCA_964459555.1 uncultured Burkholderiaceae bacterium
TTAAATTCACGCTCTTTACGTTCGCGCACCACAGTACGGAACAGTTCCCAAACATCGAGCGAAGTTTCAAAGTGTGCACGACGATCGCCCATCACATGCGCTAGCTTCACCAGCTTCCAATTCTGCAATTCTTTCAGCGAGTTAGAGACGTTCGAGCGGGCGACGCCCAAAGTATCTGCGATTTCCTCCGCCGGCAGTGGCACGCCGACGATATAAAGTAGGGCATGGATTTGGCTCACAGTGCGATTGACACCCCACAAGGTGCCCATCTCGCCCCAGTGCAGTATGAATTTTTGTTTGACAGGTGTAAGTTCCATGATTGCAGTCTAGTTATTTACTTTATTTCTGTCAAGAGAGAAATTAAATCGTTTGCTTGGCTACTCCAACGGCACTATGAGTGTTGCTGTATGCTTGAGGCTGCTTGCAATAAGGCCCTATAGATCTTTACTGGCGAATACTTTGATCGTTCGGCCGCGCGGTGCTGCAAAGTTTTTCCATACCCAATTGTGATGTTCGATAATAGATTCAGCTGAGAGATGAGGGCGATCCCCGGTGGTGTGGGCATCGGCGATGATGGTCACGTCGAAACCTTGTGACAGTGAGCTTCTCACGGCGGTATCGATGCAGAACTCGGTAGCGAGACCGCAAATTGTGAGATGTGTAGTACCTATGCGACGTAATTGTTCAAGTAAATCGGTGCGGTCAAAAGGATCGCATGCCGTTTTGTCGACATAAAGATCTTGAGTATCGATCACCAAGGCAGGATGAACTGCAAAGGCATCTGAAGAAGGCGGCACTTCATCGCAATAATGCCGAATGAAAACGACCTTTTCGGATCTTTGACGGAAGCGATCTGCGATGTGATTGATGCGCATCATGATATTGCTAGCGTCGAAGCGCGGATGTTCATCGAGCCACGCGTTCTGCATGTCGATGACGAGTAGAGTATTGGTAGACATTTTTTAGATAGGTGAATAAGGTCGCTTGCTTACTTACAATGATCCGTCGCGACTTGGTAAGCGACTACGAAGATAGACAAAATGCTCGCGCCTTGTCGCAAGCAGTCTGGTTTCGTTGCGGCCTTTGCCGCGTCTTGAAATCGCTCGTGTTTAGTCAATTTTCGTGATTCCAAAGGCTGGCCACTGGCGTCAGCCATTTTTTCGAGATCCGACTTACTATCTTCGTAAGCTTGTCGAATCGCATTGCTATCAAATCTTCGACCATTCAGCTTGCTGAGATCTTTGGGTGGCGTTGTCGCGTTGAGGTTTTCGGCAACACTATCGAAGCTGATGCTCTTTTCTGTTGAAGGCGTGGTGACGGGAGTCGTTGTCGTGATGGCTTCGGGCTGCGTTTCTTTTCGTGTTTGCTTTGCGTTCGTTGGAATGCTCGTTGACTTTGGAATGCTGGCAGGCTTTATTTTCGTCGTGTCTGTGACGACCGTTTTCACTTCGGGCGGCTTGCTCTGCGGGTTAATCCAACTAATCAAAAGGCTCGTTGTGTTTCTGTTTTGTATTGGCGTTGTCATCGGATGCAGGCTCAGTTGTGCGATGACGAGCAATGTCAGCGTGAGGGCAATCGCAAGCGAAAATCCACGCTGAGTTTTACTAGCGACCAGAAAATCAGAAGGGACGATAACGGCTTGCATGGATTCGTCGGCACGAGAGGAACACAGTAAAGCGCCGATGATAGCGGAAAATTAAGTAAGTTTGTAGAAACGCGGCCCTTGGTTACCTGCCTTCGAAGGTTCGGTGCAGAAGGCATCACCTCCTGCACCGTAAAGTCTTGTTTGTTAAGCCTTTCGCTGTAAGGCTTGCAAGCATGTTTGACTAGAAAAGTCCGGGAAGAATTACTCCTCAGCGATCTGCAAAATTAATTTGCCAAAGTTCTTGCCTTCGAACAGCATGTTCAAAGTTGATGGGAAATTCTCTATGCCTTTGACGATGTCTTCACGGGTCTTGAATTGGCCTTGCGCCATCCATGCACCCATTTCTTTCACTGCTTCGTGATAACGTGGTGCGTAGTCAAACACCACGATACCTTCCATGCGGGCACGATTGACCAGCAAAGACAAATAATTCGACGGACCTTGAATCGGCGTCGTGTTGTTGTACTGAGAAATCGCACCGCAGATGATGATGCGGGCTTTCATGTTGATGCGGGTGAGTACGGTGTCGAGAATTTCGCCACCGACGTTATCGAAATAAATATCGACGCCATTCGGGCAGTGTTCTTTTAAGCCATCTTTGACTGAACTATTTTTGTAATCAATGCAGGCATCGAAACCGAGTTCATTGACGACGAAATCACATTTGTCTTTGCCACCAGCGATACCAACCACGCGACAGCCTTTTTGTTTGGCGACTTGGCCGACTGTTTGACCGACCGCACCAGCTGCACCAGAGACCACCACTGTTTCGCCCGCTTTGGGCATGCCGACGTCGAGTAAGCCAAAGTAAGCGGTCATGCCTGGCATGCCGAGTGCATTGAGATACTTTGGTAGTGGGGCGAAACTTGGATCGATTTTGTAGAAAGCGCCGTATTTGCTATCGGCTGCTCCGATCCAGTATTCCTGCACGCCGGTGCTACCTGAAACGATATCACCGACTTTGAACTTATCAGACTTGGAAGCGACCACACGGCCAACACCACCAGCGCGCATCACTTCGTTAATTTCCACAGGGCGAATATATGACTTACCGCCATTCATCCAGCCGCGCATCGCAGGGTCGATCGAGATGTATAAAGTCTTGACGAGGATTTCACCATCTGCGAGTTCACGTACTGGTTCGCTGATGTGGGTCCAGTTGTCGGCAGTCGGTAAGCCAACGGGACGCGCAGCCAGACGAATTTGATGATTGGTCAATACGGAATTGCTCATGACGATGTCTCCTGTGGGTAGGGTGAAACACAGCGGAAAACATGCACTATACATGAATAAGCACGAACGTGCTTTTTTAATTGAGGCGTGTTTGAGATTGCCGATGAGTTTGCCAATGAGATTACTGACGATATCGCCGATGATATTGAAGGCGAGATCAATGATTTCGATGTGATGTGTTTTGTGCATGTCCGCAGCGCGATCCGAGGTTTGTTGCACCTGCAAAAAAGCGCCGGAACGTGCGACAATGCTTGTTTTCACTCATTTCTCATACTTTGCAGGCGAACATGGCGACTCCTGAATACATCTTGACCTTATCTTGCCCCGATCAACGCGGTATCGTGCACAGTGTTTCAGGTTTTTTGGCTAACCACGGTTGCAATATCATTGATTCAGCGCAGTTTGGAGATGCCCATTCCAAGTTGTTCTTTATGCGCGTGCATTTTTCGGCTGATGATCAAACTGTCAGTGATCAAACTTTACGGGCTGACTTTGCCGAGGTTGCTGAGAAGTTGGGGATGCAGTGTCAATTGCATGACGCTCACCACAAACCACGCGTAGTCTTGATGGTGTCGAAGATTGGACACTGCCTCAACGATTTGCTGTTCCGTTATAAGAGTGGTCTATTGCCAGTCGAGATCAAGGCCATCATTTCTAACCACAGTGATTTCTACCAACTCGCCGCGAGCTACAACATTCCCTTCCACCATTTGCCACTCGCCACCGGTGCTTCCGTAGACGCCAAACGCGCTCAAGAACAAAAGGTTTTGGAAGTGATTGAAGCCAATCAGGCAGAGTTGGTCGTGTTGGCGCGTTACATGCAAATTTTGTCGAATGAGATGTGCCAAGCCTTGAGTGGCCGCGCCATCAATATCCATCATTCTTTCTTGCCGAGTTTTAAAGGTGCTAAACCGTATTACCAAGCGCATGATAGGGGCGTGAAGTTGATCGGCGCCACAGCACATTTTGTGACGGGCGATCTCGACGAAGGCCCGATCATCGAGCAAGATGTCGAACGCGTGGATCACGCCATGGACCCAGAAAAACTCACGGCAATTGGGCGTGATGTTGAGTGCGTGGTCTTGGCACGTGCGGTCAATTATTTCGTTGAGCATCGCATTCTTCTGAACGGGCATAAAACCGTTATTTTCAAATAATAAGCTAACGCCCTTGGCGCCAAGCAAGCGCTCGATTGGCTTGGCGTCAACGTAGCAATATTCAATTTTCTAAAAATTCAGCATGGCACTCAAATCCACCATTTACAAAGCAGACCTCAATATTTCAGACATGGATAGAGGCTACTACGCCGACCATAGCCTCACCATCGCCCGTCATCCCTCAGAAACCGATGAACGCATGATGGTCAGGGTCGTCGCTTTCGCCTTACATGCCAGCGAGCGTTTGGCTTTCGGTAAAGGTATTTCGGACACCGAAGAACCTGATTTGTGGGAAAAGGATTACACCGACGCGATCAATTTGTGGATCGAAGTCGGACAACCCGATGATCGTCGTTTATTAAAAGCCTGTGGTCGCTCTGAGAAAGTAATCGTGTACAGCTATTCCCATGCTAGCGATGTATGGTGGAAGCAAATGAACAGCCGCTTAGATCGCGCTAAAAATCTGTGCGTCAAAAACATCGCTTCGGAAACGAGCCAAGAATTAGCGCTGCTCGCAGAACGCACGATGCAACTACAATGCACGATACAAGATGGTCAAGTCTGGCTGTCCGGCGGTGATCGTTCGGTGCAGATTGATTTGGAGTTGTGGAAGGATTTCTAAACTGCTGTAGCTTTTCAGATTGTTTGAACAAAAAGCGAGGACGATGTTGATCGTTGCTCGCTTTTTTGTTTGTGACTGAACTATCTCACATGCAATTGGGTAAATTCGATCGCGACTTCGGGCTTCAGACGCAATTTTAACAATGCGGTGTGATCAGCCACCACACCGCTTGCGAGTAAGAACTCATCGTTATGTTGCATTTCAATTCGAATACTGTCGAGCTCAATTAATGTCATCTGAATTAATGGTTTTCCTGATCGTCTCCAACATAAAGAAAAGTCGCTAAAGGCAGAACTTATTCTGACAACTATCTGGTCGTCATCTCTTTGTGCGACGAAAGTCAATTCTTGATATTCCCACGGCGTGTTTTCTGAGCCATTGGTCAAAGGTTCAACTTAAAAAAAACCGATTAATTCGTGATTCTCGGGTAATGAAATCAATCGTTCTCCTTACACATAGGATTCGAATTAGCCACCTTAATCCATGCTGGTTCGATGGCTAAAACTTGATGTCGCCAACTCAAGCCAATGCCACCCCATTCGCATCAAAATAACCTTCAAACAGAATAGAGCTCAAATAACGCTCACCGGAATCCGGCAGAACGACGACGATGGTTTTGCCTGCGTTTTCTGATTTCTTCGCTAGACGAATTGCCGCTGCTGTCGCTGCGCCGCAGGAGATGCCTGCCAAGATACCTTCTTCTTTCGCCAAACGTTGTGCGTACTGGACCGCTTCTTCATTCGAGACTTGTTCGATCTGATCGACTAGAGACAAGTCCAAAACGTCGGGGACGAAGCCAGCGCCTATGCCTTGAATCTTATGCGGTGCAGGTTGAATTGGCTGGCCATTGCGTTTTTGTGTCAGCACTGGGCTTGCCACCGGTTCTACCGCGACCGTGGTGATGGCCTTACCTTGGGCTTGCTTGATAAAACGTGAAACGCCGGTGATGGTGCCGCCGGTGCCGACGCCAGCGACGAAAATATCGATCTTGCCTTCAGTGTCTTCCCAGATTTCTGGACCCGTGGTTTTTTCATGGATCGCAGGGTTAGCCGGATTTTTGAATTGTTGTAGCAAGACGTAGCGATCAGGATCGCTGGCGCGAATTTCCTCAGCTTTAGCGATCGCGCCATTCATGCCTTTGGCACCCTCTGTCAAGACCAATTTTGCACCAAAGGCGACCAGCAATTTACGGCGTTCAACACTCATAGTTTCTGGCATGGTCAACGTCAGTGGAATGCCTTTAGCTGCCGCTACAAACGCCAAGGCGATACCCGTATTGCCGCTGGTTGGTTCGATCAATTCTTTGCCAGGGCCCAGTAAGCCACGTGCTTCAGCATCCGCCACCATCGCTGCGCCGATACGGCACTTGACAGAATAAGCGGGGTTACGGCCTTCGATTTTGGCAAGCACGGTTGCGCCCGCGCCATCGGTAACACGATTGAGTTTAACGAGTGGGGTGCGGCCGATGGAATCAGCGTTGTTTGCGTAAATCGCCATGTGTTCTCCTTAGGTTTCACAAGTCGCTGGTCTGTTGGTGCGATGATCGAGGTGAGCGCCGATGCACAAGGTTTGCTGCATCGTCTTCACCGTTCAATCATCATAAGGCAGACAGAGCGGGATTTAGTTTATTCAGGGTGAGTCCGCCTCGATCACGTGAAACAGAGCTTTAGGCGGATCATAACGCCACACAGAATACTGTAGTCGCGCTTACCGTGCAAAGAAAATAAGTACATAAGCATATGCGAAGCGACACTGTGTTTGAACACCGAACTCTTCATTGCCCACGAACCACCAAAAACTGCTCGCTAGAAAGCAAGCCCTATTAGAGTTTCTGCTGCGCTCATTTCTTTTTCGCGGGCTTGAGACGAATGATCTCGTCCGCGGCATCGAGAATCGCCTGACGGCTATACAGTAAAGGAAAATATTCACCTTTGGCCCACGATTGGGCTAGATCGCGATAGTGAGGGCTGTTCGG
>CAYWNE010000199.1:0-6557 GCA_964459555.1 uncultured Burkholderiaceae bacterium
TCGACTTCTGAACGATGATTTGACTCTCGCTAGAAAACATGATCCTAGCTTGTTCTTCAGGCCAACGAAGAACTCGAATAGTTGGTCCCTCAATACGTTCTATAGAGCGCGGCACTTCAAATTCATAAACCTCTGCACTACCGCCATGGACATTTGTATGAAAGCCCATCCTCGACTTATACAAGGTAATTATCGAATACTGTCCAGATGAACTGATGTTAATATTCAGTTGATTCGAAAGACTTAGACAGGCCGAAACCATCAAACAAAGCAAAATCGCAATGTATTTCCTCATTGCCGCCACCACAGAGAGTAAACTAACTCGACACAATACTAACGCCAAAAGCTGAGATCGCCGCAAAGAAAGGCAGTCGACACATTTCAAGCTTTCACAAATTCCTCATCATAAACAGCGCTACCACAATCGAACATATTCCCGCTCTTTATCGTCAAGAATGATGAGTCCACGTTTGTAATCAATCTCCGGCCACTCTGCAAACTTGAGTGAATAGCTCTCACCATTTTTCGCATCGAGGTTGCTAATTTCCATGCTATCACCCCACGCAAAACGAGAACGAGTCTGATCAGGCCACAAGATGTTGAGCACCCGCATCTTGACACTCTTGGCTTTAGCACCTGCGCCGTAAAACGCCACCAATTCTCTATTCGTCACCACCTCATCGACATTCGTCACTTTACATTTTTTGCTTGCGGTCTTTCCTTTGTAAGCACAATTGAACTCACCCGCCACGCCGTTCTCGACGGTATTTCGCACTGTATCCGCTGCACAGGCAGAGTGCACGATGAAAAAAATTGCGAACACAATATTGCGAATAAAGAACTGTTTCATTCGATCACTTTCATTTCTTACTTAAGTCATTTCGGCCCCGCAATGTAACATGAAGATTCTCAGTCAACACAAAAAACAACTGAGGAACGTAGTCGAATCAGGCAAAACATTACGGGGAATCGCAGACAATTAAGCTACCAATGCTGGGAACCTATACTTGCCGATATCAATCCCAGCTGTCAGCAAACGATCACGAAGTGCATTCAAATACTTCCTATCGTCGTCTCGATTGTCCCAATGACTTTTACCAAAATCACGAACCGCTTCGTAGATCAACCAAGCACGTGTTTTATTCACTCCTGATTGCCGCAATACGTCATGCAAAAGCTGATCACAAACTTCACGATCGACAGGACCATCAGAGAAGCAATGCGTGTAATACAACCAATCGTGTGCTACTGCTGCGGTCATAAACTGCGGATCGAAAGGAGTGCCAATGATTTGCCACGCCGCAGACGGTATCGTCGCCCCATCAAACTCGAAAAATTTGGGCACATACAAAGTTCGCCCGTTAAACGAAAGTTCAAACTCCTCAAACAACTCATAGGCAACATCCAGCTTAGAGTCATGAGGTTTCAGAACCGGTTTCACAATCAATTCATTCATATTCATCTCCGATAAATGATCAATGCCATTAAGTCCCACAACGACGACATACAGAACACACGCTCAGGTTAAACTCAAGCAGATTAAATTAAAAACTAGCTTAATCAACAAGTCAAATTACTACCAGTGACTCCCTACAAGTTGCTTTGAAAGCGCCAAGCTTTCGCTTACCAAAATTCGAATTCTGTTGATCAATTTGATGTACTTACTCGCCAAAAGCACTAATCTTAGTAAGCAAAAACACCACACCCCTGTCCCAAGTCGCCATGCCGATAGGTATACTCAAACCTCCATCTGCCAATAAAAGTCGAGAACGATGCAAAAACTAAGCATTAATGGATTAGACGAGACCGGTTTGCAAGAGTTACTGGCTATCGCCAATCTACGCAGTTTTCCGCGCAATGCCATCATCGTGAATGAGGGCGACGAGGCAAATAGCGTTTACTTCATCCTCTCGGGGAGCGTCAAAGTCTATCTATCGGACGCGGATGGAAATGAGATCACCGTGGCGGTCACACGTGCGAACGACTATTTCGGTGAGATGGCATTAGAAGAAGGCTCTCGTTCCGCCTCCATCATGGCACTCGAACCTCTCAGATTGGCGATTGTAAGAATCGAGGACTTCAAGATTTTCCTTCGCTCTCATCCAGACTTTCTCTTCTCAATTCTTACCAAATTAATTCGTCGTACTCGGGTGGTGACGAAGAACTTAAAAGGTATGGCGCTGCTCGATGTATATGGCCGTCTCACCGCCCTCTTGCACGAACTAGCAGAAAACGAAGGCGACAGCACTGTCATTAAAGATCCACCGACACAGCAAGAAATGGCTAGTCGCATCGGCTGCTCGCGAGAGATGGTTGGAAAGATCTTGAAAGACCTCGCAAGTGGAGGTTATATCATCAATAATCGGCGCTTTATCGAAATCAAACGACGTCTTCCCGCCTCTTGGTAAACCTCAGCGCTGGGGTGCCCTCGCTATCTACAGCAGAACAAGATTCACTCTATGAGGTTCGGCTCTCGCAGATGAATTGCAATAAATATACCATTTGGTAATTTCTCACATTGACCATGAGAGATTCCACACAGAAACATTTCTTTCAGAAACTTAAGATACACACATTGGTTGTAGCGACATCGTTTCGATCAACCATGTAAAGAAAATCCCTCGATGGTGTAGAAAGCGCAAGCCAAGCTGACGACCACCCTCAAAAGGAAACGCCCCTATCTCAACAGTCTTGAAGGAATGATTCAAAATGTTTAAATCTACTCCAAAACGTATCATCAAATTCGCTGCGACAGCAGCATGTTCCTTGGCGGTGGTTGGCTCTGCATTTGCTGACAATTTTCTGACCCATGCGAATTTCGCTGATCAATTAATTAGCTATGTGCAGCCACAAAATAATACCTACGACAGTAACCCTACTATCGTCACGTGGGCTGGTATCAATGGCGCGACAATTTATCAGAATCGCTCGACCTGCTCGCCATTTGTCACTCGCGTTATTAAGACTGCCTATGGCATCAGTGATTCAACTTACAAAAGTTGGTTCGACTCGAGCAGTCCATCATCGGCGCAGTATCACGATGCAATCGTAGCGGGAAATCATTTTCAAAGAATATTCACACCTGAAAATATTCAACGCGGAGACTTGATTTCCATTGCCTATTTGCCCTGCGCGAACAAAGACACCACTGGTCACATGATGATTGCGATGTCGGCAGCCACAAAACGCAGCGCGCCAAGTGCACCGTTCATTCAAGGTACAGAGCAATATGAAATCAGCATCGCTGACTCTTCAAACTCATCACACCAAGCAACTGATGGCAACGCCATCATCTATCCCGATACACGCGGTGATGGCAATGGAGCCGGCAAAGGTACATTACGCTTGTACAAAGATATTCAGACTGGTCGGATCGCTGGCTACACTTGGTCGATGTCGAGTGGATCGGTGTATTACAGCATAGACAGTTGCCGCACGATCGCTGTTGGTCGCTTGCAATAAGAAAAAGACGGGAGTCCTATCATGACAAAGCTTACATTGGGCATAACGATCTCTGTTCTAATCGCCAGTCTTTGCGCTTGCCAAATGGATGGCGAGATCGACGCTAACGTCACTAACAGCGTGCACCATAGTCGAGGGCTCCCAAGCTCTGCACAAAACAAAGTTAGCCAAGCACCAGTGGCTACTGAAGGAAAGCCTCAGCTTAGTGATTTCGCTCAAATTTGGTCGGCCAGTGCTTCAGTTGCAGAAGTAACTTCAAACAAGCAGAATCAGAGTGATCTCCGCGACAGCCAAGAATATAAACGATTGCAAACCTACATCGCCGCTGCCAATTACAGTGCAGCGACAGGCTATGCTTCATCGACTGCAATGAAAGACCTGATACGACTAGAGATCCAAGCACATCAAGAAATGCTTCAAGTAGAGGCTGTTACGGCAAAAATAGATCAAGAGCCCAAAGACCTCAAAGAACTCTGATTTTTTCCGATACCCGTGACCGATTAAGGCGCCCTCGCAAGATTCAAAAAGTATTTAGGATTCGATGTGGGCGTCAAAAAATCGCGAGCGAAGACAAGCAATAAAATAAAAGCGCCGAGCAAACTAGATTTGCTCAGCGCCTAACTTTTAAAATGCGATGGCAACAAAAATTGAAGTCTCGCAAATTCAAAACGTACTAGACTTAGCCACCGATCACACCACATGCAACTCGTGCCCCGCCACCGCCCAAGGGCATGGGATGATCCGCGTGATTATCGCCGCCAGCGTGCAACATCAAAGAACGATTTTTAAGATCAGCCAATTTCAGACGTGGTGCGAGTACTGGGTTTGTCGCACTCCCATCTGCGCCGACAAACAAAGCAGGCAGGTCTCCCAGATGCCCATCCCCCCATGGCTCTCCGTGCTTCTTTGTTCCCTGTGGGTCATAATGGCCGCCGGCTGCCAATGCTGGCGTCATCACGCCATCTTTGTCAGCAGGTCCACATGAAGGTTTCTCATGAACGTGAAAACCGTGCAGTCCAGCTGGCAGGCCTTTCAAGCTTGGATAAAATGCTAGCCCAAAAGGCGTCTCAACGATTTTTACGGTACCAACTTCCGCACCAATGCCTGATTTTTCCGCGATATTCAAAGTCACCATCAAATCGCCAGCCCAAGCCTGACTCATTGACAAAACTAACATGGTGCTTGCAACACATAATTGCTTCTTCATCTGTATTCCTCTCATTCAAAATAGGCGCTCTTTCAGCGTACAAATTCTTATTGAAGGCAATTCGCACGAGATAGCCACCAGGCCGCACAAAGAGTCCGAAGTCATCACACCAAAATACTGTGTAATGCAATGTGCCACATGCTGAGGTAGCCAAGCAAGCACACTGGTTTGAACTGTGGCAATTTCATCAGTCTTTGAAATTTCGAGCAAGGTCTAAGGAGCGAGACAAAAATGAAACACGAGATCGCCCTCGTCAAAACTATATAAATTGGGAAGATCGGAGTGAACTTGCTGATAGCCGGCACGACGTAGCAAAGATTGGCACCTCACGTTCGCCGGTGCCGTCGTTGCCCAGAAACTATTAACACCGTAGCTTTCCTCGATGTGAAAGTGCAGCCAAGAGAGCGCCTCGCTGGCGTAGCCCTTTCCCCAATGGGTGGGGTTAAACAGAAACGCTACTTCGGCAAGAGAATCATGCAAGCTTGCTTCAAGCCGACCGAGCATCTGCAGTGTCTTACGATCACGCACCAGAAAATCCAACCAACGTTCCCCGTGTGCTGCGGAACTTGAATCAGGACCTCGCAAAGCAATTTCACGGTCAAGAATAAAATCCTTGATCGAAGGCAGCTCTCCAATATGTTGATAAACCTCAGGTAAGCGAAGTTGCGTGGCGAGCTCTTCGAGATGTTCGGTGCGCAAGGGTTCGATCAGTAAATCAGAATTCATGGACGATTGGCCTCTTGTGGTAGCTTAGTCACGCTGAGCTTTATCAAATCAAATTCGATCGCTGAGACAGGAGATCTTAACGACAATAGTCCGACACAGATTAGCAATTCTTAGAGCAATCTGAGCCGCGAAATTCGATTGCGCTGGCTCATGGCCTTGGATAAGAAATTCCACATCCGCCAGTGTCCAAGTGTTGATCAGCGAATGACCAAATTGCACTCCGAAAACTCGCAACAGAAAAGCATCGTCGGCACATAAACCCATCAAACCGAAGCTCCGGATTGCGAAGTGCTTAGGAAACCACTTAAGTTCCTAGGAGCCGTCGTTCGAACATGTGCATCAACGTTTTTAGTCCCGTGCGACGAGCTAGCGACTATTCTCACAAGAATAGTCTGAATTGATTTCTCCTTTACGGCTCAATTTCGATCGCACTCTGATGATCTTCACCTAGCACTTTTGAAGCATCGCGAGAAAACCACCAGCCCCAAATCGCAAGCAAGCTGCCAAAGAAAATGGCATATGAAATTACAGACGGCCACCACACTGGCCCCGCTAAAGCCAATCCTATCGCCGAACAAATAAATAAAGACTTCCCTTTACTCCTAAGTACGAGAAATATTGTTCCAAGATACAAGCCTATGCATGCTGGTCCAAGCAACACTAAGCCTATCGCACGAGCCGCCCCAACTCTAACAAGTTCAATATAGCTTGATGCAAATATCATGGTGACCAGCAAATGCGATACTACGAGCGCAACAAAGGCTTTCTGCCCCGTTTTCTTGTGATTCACATCAATGCTTGATGCTGGCGGCGTGTATGGATTATGTGTTGTCATAGGAATTTTCACGGTGCAATCGCGAGGTAAGTTATTGGTCGATGGTTGTTCTTCATTAAGCGATATCTTTGGCTGCTTGCGCCTGCTGATGCCTCGCTTTGTTGAGGCGATAGATAATGCTACCGGGCTCGCAATGGATACTTGAGTTATCTATCACAGCTCCAAGCTTTTGCACTGCTTTTTGCGAACGAAAGTTACTGCTGCCAACGCAGAATATTACCGAACCAACATATTTGAACGCATGATTGAGCATGAGCGACTTGAGGTCGGAGTTATATTTTCCGCCCCAAAACTCGCGCGCTAAAAAAGTGAAGCCAATCTCGATCT
>CAYWNE010000200.1:0-6376 GCA_964459555.1 uncultured Burkholderiaceae bacterium
CCAGAATATTTACAATGGCACTAAACAATCCTATTCGTCCAATCGACACAGATCTAGTGTTCTTTGGGGAACCAGGTCGTGACGGCAAACGTGCGCCATATCAGTTCGTAAAAGTATGGGGTGGAATAAAAAAGGCATTAGGAATGGATGACCTCCATTTTCATGATCTCCGACATGAGGCTGTTAGCCGCTTGGTAGAAGGTGGATTGAGTGATCAAGAGGTTGCATCCATTAGTGGTCACAAATCAATGCAGATGTTGAGACGATATACGCATCTCCGAGCCGAAGATTTGGTGATGAAACTAGATAAAATCAAAAGACCATAGAGGTTTGTTTCTAAACCGCATAACAAAATCCTGTGAGTGGGCTAAGAAAGCTAGTCTCTCCGAACCTCGAATTTTAACGTCACCCTATATTACTCGTGCCCAATCGATGGTAAGGAATTATGTACATTTAGTTTGAAAAATTTTTTAAAATGTCGTATATGTCAATTGATACGACATTTAATGTGCTCTAAAGTGTCTTCGTCGTACTTACCAAACGGAGAAAACAGTGTCCAAATCAAATTTTTCAATTGATCCCCATGTACTCAAGCAGATCAGAGATAGCAGAGGTTTAACTCAACAGACTGTGGCTGACCTAGCGTTCGGGGATGGCAAAATATCTAGTCGTGATCCTTCAACCTGGCTCCGTAGATATCATCGCGTCGAGCAACATGGCCGAACAACTAAGCACACAGCACAACTTATTGCCAAAGCTCTTGATATTGATGTTGGCGATTTGCAAGACGGCACTCACGAGAGTGAACGTGTTCGAGCAAACTTCATTACAAGCAAACTTATCGAGACGGTTCGCTTTAATAAGTTGTGTGAGAACTATAGCTTGCTCTCAGAAATCGCGAACACTGTTGGATCCTCTTTAAATGAACTACTTAGTTGGGACATGCCCGACATGCGTTGGAATTATGAGGATGTCAGTGTCGATCTCCTACATAAATTTCGACTCGTTAACTTTGTCAACAAATCCGACGAACGAGATCATCTTTTGAGACTGCTAAATATCAATTTAGCGGATCTCGAGAAGACGGTTTTTCGAAATGCTTTATGGTGGCTATATGATGAAACCAATGAAGATATTGGTGACTTTGGCACTGTTGTACATAGCTATTTTACGGTTCGCGTACCATTGCGAGAGTTCTTCGAACGTTTGCCGTGCTCACATCCTGATTCCATCGAAACCTTCATCATCAAAACCACGCAACATGGATTTTCACTTGAAGCTAAATATGGCCTCTCAAGTAGTGCGCTATTCACTTGCAAAGCATGTACTGCAGATCCGAACAAGGGAATAAGTTGGCAAAAGCCAAGTCGACATGAAGCAAACGAAATAAAGCAAATGCTAGTTAGCTATGCTATGAACAATGGGGATATCGTCGAAGTTGATGACGAAATTTTGCCTGCACCTGGCGCAAAGAAAGTTATCTCGATTCTACAATATGAAAACGCAATAGAGCGTTCATACAAAGTTGATAGTCACATCGATGCAAAGCACTCTTTCATTGGACAATATGATCAGAAAAAATGGGAAATAAAAAACCACTCTGAATTCTCACAAACGTCTGAAGTAAAGAACTTTTTTGACGAGATTTTAAAGGGCCTAGATCAAGACTCGTTTGAATTTCGAGACACCTATTCTGGTGTTGCTCTCACTCTGTATAACAAAGTGACGATCAAGAAAGACACATATCTTTGTCCACATAAGAGATATGAAATAGATCTCAAATATGAGTCTCATCCCGGTCGCTTCGAAACGGCTCCTTGGAAACAAGTCCTTCGGGATGTGTTTAAGAAGGAACGCAACGCCTTTTTTGAACTACGAAGCAACAAGGTTGAGGAGCTGGAAGATGAATAAACGATATTCAACGGACAAGGAGATTAACTCGATTGTTAGACGACTTCTACGTGCGGATTGGAGTTTGAAGCATGGGCGCAAACATCACAGACTGGTACATCTAGATGGGAGGCGATCTCTGACAATCTCTTGCACACCAAGTGACAAGAACGCTGCTAGAGGGTTGCTGAGGGATCTTAAGAAGAGCAACGGGAAGGCTTGAGTTTAGTTGTATTTGGCCGGTGTTGAAATGACATATCGGCCAAAAAAGTGCGAGTTATCGGTTTAGAGATGCGTGTCGGGTCCTACTGAGAACGAAAACGGGCAACTCGCACGCTACATTTGAAAGACCACATTACCACACATTAAACTGGATCGCTCAATCTGGTTGATCGAACCTGAATTCTTTCGGAATTTTCGAAATTGATTTTGACACAGCTTGCTGTGTAACTCCAAGAAGTTGGGCAATTTGAGCTTGTGTTTTCCCATACTTTAATGCCACCACAATTTTTTTCTTTATATCATTGATGTGACCATCCACCATCTTGATTGCAAGCTTCTGCATCAATTTCTCTTCATCCGGATACAGACGATTCGAGGAGGCTATTAGCCTGAAAAATTCATCTGTGTAAGGGTTGCCTGTGTCCGCACGTGGTTCGGTCCAGCTTGTCGATTGTCTCTGAAGGCGATTCAGTTCCAATTCGATTTTGGCGCTATTCCTGAGATATCGTTGATAGGTCGAATTTGGAGATGTTGAACTCCCAGCGATTGGCCGGTGTTCTCGACAATAGGTTTTGCTGGGTCTTCGAATGTTATATTCATCACCGCCCCAAGCAGTGGGATCGTTCGCGAATGCCATTAACTCTGTGGGTGCTAGGCAAATCTTGCATAGTAATTGGCAGTTCTGAA
Organism: uncultured Burkholderiaceae bacterium; assembly: GCA_964459555.1. Lineage (GTDB taxonomy): Bacteria > Pseudomonadota > Gammaproteobacteria > Burkholderiales > Burkholderiaceae_D > Undibacterium. The sequence goes on from CAYWNE010000200.1 coordinate 2,800, forward strand.
TATTGAAATTTCTGCTCCGGTTATTTTTTGTTACTGGCCTAAATTTGGGTCGTATGAGACGACAATGAAGTGCAATAGAGCGTAATTCGATAATTGTTCCAACCAATTGATCCCGGTAGAAATCATTGTTTAAAGAGGTGGGATTTGAGTCTTTAGTAAGCGCACATTCAAGTGAAGGTAATTTTTCGATTTGAGAAGGGGATGCTTCTCTTCTGATATTACGAATCGCTTGGATACACCAATCCTCCAGTTCGAAAAAACCATTCGACTTCGCAAATCTCCCCGGCAGAAAATCTTTGAAAAGGTGGGTTAGTCGGGCGTCTTGAATGTAACTTGATACAAACTCTTTCCACGCGGGATCGATCGTTTTTTGCATGCGTGTAACAAGTGACATTGTTCGTGAACGTGTTCGTTTTTCACCTAGAGTATGAACAAAGGTCTCGAATGCAATCTTCATCGAATGATCGCAATTTTCACTAATGAACTTGTAGGGCCGATCTTTCATTACAACTTTTTTGAATAAATATTTCAGTAATCATATATTCGTTTTTCGACAAAATTCAAGCCATAGTTTCGAAATTAATGGGGGATTTATAGTATGAAATTCGAAGACGCACTTATCAAGACTTATGGCCCACTTTTAACGGTAGCTCAGCTCGCACAACTTCTCGACAGGTCTGTCGAAGGGCTGAGAACAGGATTGAGGTCAGAGAATGATTGGACTCGAAAAATCAACGCATCGAAGTTGAAGTTGGGACGCAGGATCTATTTTCGAACTTCTGATATTGCAAAGCTATTGAGCGACGCGTGACGTACAAATGCAGTTCACGAATCATCAATGTATTGACCGTCTCTCGCTTGCCGCCAGAGAGGCGCTGCATCGTGGAAGAATTGCAGCGGAAAGTGCGCATCAAAAACTTTTCCGGCAAGGCCTCAGTCGAGAGTTTCGAGCCATTCCAAACATACTAGCGAACAGTGACCTTCTATTCTTGTCAGCACCAGCAAGCAGCAATGAGTATTCGAGGGTGTTAATGTCACCTCGGAAAAATATGCGAATTACCTATTTTGGACCTGATTTAGATGACTATCTATTCGACGTTTGGATGCAACTAATCTTTGAGGCACAGAATGCACTAGGACTATACGTGAAGATAAGAAGGGCTGCGTTATTGAGGGCGATTGGACGAAGTGTTTCGGGTCGAGACTATACCTGGCTAAAGAAAGCCATGTATGCCTTTTTGAGGGCAAGATTTGTTATTCAAGTAAGCGACGAGGATGGCATTTCCCGCCTTGTAATCGGGAAGGATCGTCCTTTGTACCTAGTATCTCACTTTGCCTTTGATGATAAAGCTGAAAGTTACACATTCATGATAGATCCGAGGTGGAAACTTATATTTGGTGACTCTGATTATTCGTTGATTGATTGGAATAAGAGGATGGATATCCGACCTGGGCACGTGCTTGCAAGAGCACTTCAGCGTATTTTTGCGAGTTCCTCTGACATCGATCAAAAACATGAACTAGAGAAACTGAAGTGCAGATTGAACTATCGCAGCCCGAAATGTAAGTTTGAGAAGTCCCTTAAACTAGCGATCTTAGAGTTGAAGCGAACAGGAATCATTAAAGACGGGGATTTAGGTACTTTGAAAAATGGAAAGGAATGTCTAAAGATAGTACGCAATAAAGCGAAATCAGCGGTGGATATTTCTCGTGTTTGAATTCGCAAAAATGTCGTGTTTGAATTCCAATCTATCGTGTTTGAATTCCAATCTATCGTGTTTGAATTCCAATTCCTCGTGTTTCAATTCCAAGGTAAATGTGAAGAGCGCGTATACACAAGCGTTTGCGGGCCAAAATTTTCTTCTACCTTCTTCTACCTTTTATTATCTTCGAGATTGATCTCGAAAAAATGGAGTTCAGTCTTTTGAGGAAAGTCATCAGAAATAGTTTTTTCGCGTACGCGAAAATTTTGATTGACACAGTTCTTTGATGGTCGCTGGATTGATAGTAGTAAGCGAACCCTAGTTTTGCCCTGAGAAGGTGCATTTAATAGTGATGACCTGCCATTACAAATTCCTTCTTGGATTTCAAATAAGTTCGAAAATCCAGATCTTTTTCGCGGACGCGAAAAAGTTTAGAGCGCATTGCGAAGAGGATTCGATTGCATCAGTCTCGGGAGTGCGATCTTGGTTTGTTTCGCATAAATCGAGTCAATAGGCGAACTTCGCGTCTGATCACAATACACAAAACCATGATGGGAGCAAAGTATTCCCGCGGTGTTGCTCGCGCAGCATCGATAATTATTGTCAGAATTCGGATCATTTTCTTCCACCTTTCTATCTCATCATAGTTGGAAAGGATGAACAAAACAAACAAGACAGCCAAAAATGACTCATATTTGGGATGATCTGACACCAATTGCATCAAAACAGCATTTTTTGCTTTATATGTGCAATCATTTGCTTCGAATGAGCTTTATATTTGCTTCATTTCTGAGATCCTTTGCAACAACAAAGCAAAATCGGTGAAAGGTGGTAAATAGAGGGCAGGATAGGCTTTATGCCCGTTTTTTGGTACAGTTTCGACCAAACTTTCAAGGTAAAGTCTCGAAACTTTCCTTCTGCTTTGTGGGGTACCCTAATGCAAGACTTGTTCGAAAGTGGCGAACATCAAATTTCACATGAATTGATGATATGTGAAGCGGCGCCTCGGGTCGCATGGACGTTCGAAGAGGGTCTGCTGTTTGAATCAGCAAGAGAGTTGTTGACAGATCTGATTTCTGTCCAAACGGACATAATCTGGAGAGAATTGAACAAGACAATTCCGAACGGTTCTTTGGTTGAAAGAAGCAGAGCAGAACGGACAAGATTAGATCTGATAAGAAATTCAGTTCGTATCGGTGATTCGCAGAGTGCGATAAATGTTCTTACTGAATTTTTGCCTATTTTCAAAGAGACTTTCTTCAGGGACGGACATAGTGAATGAATTGGTTTGTAGTGACATCGCGATTAGTTCTCGCCACTAACGTTTGAATGAGTTTGCTTTAAGGTGTTACTGAGACAAAAATAAATAAGGGCATTATGCTTAATTTGGAAAAAACTTCATCCAATTCGGAATCGGTCACCATTAGGGAGGAAATTGGTTCTTTTGACGTAAATTTTCGAGCTCGCGATGCTGTGTTTACGAAACCCGCGGTTGTACGCTTCATTTTAGATTTGGCAGGTTACACGGCTGATAAGCCGCTTTATGACTTCAAAGTACTCGAACCGTCTTTCGGTGCTGGGAATTTCTTGATTGAGATCGTTTCACGCCTCTTGGAATCGTGTCAAGAAAGGTTACATGCAAGAGAAATTTTTGAGAAGCTGAGAAATGCATTGCTTGCGATCGAATTGGACCAAAGTTTGGTTGCTTCAACCAAAGAACGATTGGTCGAAATACTGTTGGGATACGATTTCACATTAGCTGATTCACAAATCCTTGTGGATAGTTGGATTGTTTCAGGAAATTTCTTGCTAGTCTCGATCGATACAACATTTGAATTTGTCGTAGGGAATCCTCCTTACGTTCGTCAGGAGTC
>CAYWNE010000201.1:0-6300 GCA_964459555.1 uncultured Burkholderiaceae bacterium
GTTTCGTCGATTGGTTGGCCTGCCGGATCTGAATAGGGGCAGCGCCTACGTACAAACACAAATCAAAAACTATTTGACGAGCCTGATCAATATGGGTGTCGATGGTTTCCGCTTCGACGCTGCGAAACACATTGCACAAGCTGATTTGCAGGCGATTTATAACGGTGTCTCCCACACGAGTTTGGCGGGTGAATCATTGTGGGTAACGCAGGAGATTATCCCTGACGGTAATGTCGATAGAAACTCCTATTTGACGATCGGTACGGTCAATGAATTTAAATTTGCGTATGCCATGAAAGCCATGTTCCGCAATGAAAATGGCAATAGCATTTCGCAGATTCGCGCCATCATGGGCACGCCCGGCAATTGGGGCGGCACCTGGGGCTTTTTGAATTCCAGCAATGCGACCGCCTTCGTCAATAATTGGGATACCGAACGTAGCGGTGACTCGATGAATGTGGCGAATAAGACTGGCTCGGTGCCGAATGACACGATCGGCAGCAAACGCTATGATTTGGCGAACATCTTAATGTTGGCATGGCCATATGGCGACGTGCAATTGCATTCAGGCTTTAACTTCACCAACAAAGATGCCGATGCGCCTACTGCCAGTCCTTTCGATGCAAGTGGCAATCCTAAGATTAATGTCGATTGGGATTTCGTACATCGTTGGTCCGATATCTCCAACATGGTGGCGTTCCGTAACGTGACTAACGGACAGGGCGTGGATAATTTCACCACTGGCACTGCGAATCAAATTGCCTTCAATCGCGGCGCGAAAGGTTTTGTGGCGATCAACAATGAATACAGTGCTTGGAATGCGACATTACAAACTTTGCTGCCTGCGGGCACTTATTGCAATGTCGTGCGAGGTGTTTTGAATGCAGCGAGAACCGATTGCACCGGTGAGAAAATCACGGTGGCGGCAAACGGCACTGTGAGCCTCAATATTCCGGCGAATGGTGGCAGTTTGGTTCCGGCTGTGGCGCTCCACATTAATCAAAAAGTGAGTGGTGGTACCAATACCTGTACTAGCGTTCCTGTCACTTTCCGTGTCAGCAATGCGAATACCGTGTTTGGGCAAAACGTGTATGTGGCCGGTAATCGTGCCGAGTTAGGTAACTGGGCACCAAGTACTGTGAACCTGTTGAACATTGAAGGTAGTGGCGCGAATGTGCCATGGTCGCGCACCATACAATTGCCACCATCGACGGCGATTCAATTCAAGTTCATGAAGAGCGGTGCAGTAGCGAATGTGTGGGAGCGCAACCAAGCCACGGCCAGCGGCAATCGCGAAGCGACGACACCAGCTTGCGGTAGTTCGCTCACTTTGGATGTCGGTTCTTTCCAATTCTAATTTGGAGAGGTAAGAGCCTTTTGGTCGTGAGACCGCTTTAAAACAAAAGCGCCGCTGGTGGAAACATCAGCGGCGTTTTTGTTTTGATCGCATTCTTATTCTGCTGGGTCAGATTTGTTTGAGGAAGTCGCTTGGTTCTGCGCGGCCAATGCCCGCAGCTTATCTTTTTTGCTCGGACGTTTGCCTTTGATACCACCATTCGGATCGGACACTTTGGCGCGTTCAGCGGCAGCAAGACTGTTCGCAGAGGGTTCGAAGCCCGCGATGTGTTGGCGTTCCAATTTTATGCCATGACGTTTTTCGATAAGGCGGAAATGCGCTTCACTAGCAGCATCGGCACAAATGAAACTGACAGCGAGGCCTGATTCTCCAGCACGCCCTGTGCGACCAATGCGATGGATGTAATCATCGGCAGAACGCGGTAAATCATAGTTGACGACCACAGGTAGTTGGCTGATATCGAGGCCGCGCGCACCGACGTCGGTCGCCACTAAAATTTTGACGCGTGCGGCTTTGAAATCTTGTATTACTTGTTCGCGCTTGCCTTGCGTTTGCTCACCGTGAAAAGCCTCTGCGCTGATGTGCAAACGTCGCAGCTTGGTAGCGACCAAATCGGCTGTGTATTTGCTGGCGACAAATACCATCACACGCGACCATTTGCGTTCTTGAAATAGATGGCGTAGCAATTGTGTTCGTCGATTTTCTTCAACTTGAATTGCGACTTGTTCAATCGCTGGCGTGTTCTGTTCAGTGGCTTCGATATTGATCTGCACCGGATCATGCAACATGCGTGTTGCAAGTTCCGCTATCGACTTGGTGTAGGTCGCTGAGAAGAAGGCGTTTTGTCGTTGTGTTGGCAATAAGGCGAGGATTTTGCGCAATTCATCGGCAAAGCCAAGCGCCAACATGCGATCTGCTTCATCAAGAATCAGCTGTTTGATCTGATCGAGTTTCAGCGCGTTTTTGTCGACGAGATCAAGTAAACGCCCCGGTGTAGCGACGACAATATCGGCACCACCGCGTAAGTACAACATTTGCGGATTGATTGAGATGCCACCATACAGTACCGCGAGTTTGGGTGGGGTTTTGATGCTGCTACTGAACTTTCGAAATTGCTCACCGACCTGAATTGCCAATTCTCGCGTTGGCACCAAGATCAGTGTCGCTGGGTGCGACTGTTTGACGCGGCCATTCGTGGCTTGTACCGCCAAGAATTTTTCTAACAGCGGTAATGCAAACGCAGCGGTTTTGCCCGAACCCGTCTGCGCGCACGCTAAGACATCCCTACCCTGAAGTAGCGCAGGAATGACCTGCGCCTGAATTGGGGTGGCTGTTTCAAATTTGGCGAGCTGCAAGGCTTGCAGCAATGGGGTAGGGAGTCCGAGATCGGAAAAATTCATAGGGTTTAATGCGAAAGTCGAATCAGACTAGACGGCGCGGGACTCGGTCTATGGCACGGCAGGTAGCTGCGCTGCCTGCAAATTGTCTGATCCTTCGGTGAACGTGATTGTCAGCGCGTGATTGTAAACCAAGTGCTGGCAGACTCCTAGGTAAGTCCATGTAAGGCGAGAGCGCCGAACCTAAATCGCAGAAGAGTCAGGGTTAAAAATAAAAAATTGACAATAAAAGTTGATGGCGTCATTATTTTATTTTCTATATTTTGTGATTACGAGAGCGAGATGAACGGAACCGATAAAACTGGACACGAGGCGCGGCCTGGAAACCTCAAGCAATATCTGCAAGATCCTTGGTTGGCAGAATTGATGTCAGAGATCAAAACCGCAGGGCCGATGAAATCCTCTTTGCTCGACCTCACACATAAATGCAACTTGCGCTGTGACGGTTGTTATTACTTCAGTCAAGAGATGGACCACTATCAGAAGCCCGCAGATGACGCTGAGTTCGATGCTTTTGTTGCTGCCGAAAAAGCGCGTGGTACGAATATGTTGACGGTGGTTGGTGGTGAGCCCGCTTTAGAGCTGGCACGTTTGCGTAAATTGGCCAAGCATTTTCGTTTAACGGTGGTGACCAATGGATCGCTGCCAATTCCAACCGAAGGATTGGAACAGATTCGGATTGCCGTTTCGTTTTGGGGCGATGAATTACGCGATACGCTGCTGCGCGGGAATGGCTCTCGGAATATCTTTCAACAAGCCTTAGCGCACTTTAAAGATGATCCGCGCGTTGGTTTTTACTACACCACCGTCGCCGGCTACACCGAGCAGATTGAGGCGACGGTGGAGCGCATGGTTGAAAATGGTAATTTTGTGTCGTTTAACTTCTATGCGGATTTGGCCGAGAAGGGCGGGGCGTATGATCATCGACGCGGCTTTGCCGAGGTTAATCGCATTATTCGACGTTTGAGCTTGCGCTTCCCGCGACAAATCATGAGCAGCCCGTATAGCAATCAAATCATCGATCAGGGACATCTGTTTGGTCAGCCATGGGGCTATGAGGTATGTCCCAGTCTAAGTTATGATCATCCCAAAAATCAAGCACGCATGAAGACTGGTAAGCACTATCCAACCCAGTTTCGGGCCTATTACGCTGATCTCAAAACCACGCGTCCTTGTTGTATCGGTGAAGCGCGGGATTGTGCGACCTGTACCGATGTGTGGGCTAGTTACGCGTGGATTGTTGGTTCCATGAAGGCCCACTTAAACCACGAACGTGATTTTCAAGCTTGGCTATTCACGACCTATATTTTTTATGCCTCATCGGGATTTATCGACTGGCATCACGCTGCCCGTCGTCATTTACCAGCAATCTATCAGCGCTTCGCCGAATGGGATGAAATTGATCAGAGCAGCCAATTAATGTGCCGCCAAGAACATGCTTCCCGTTTCGACAAGAGCATGAAGATTTTCCCTATCATGGCCGTGGCAGAGGTGGAGCAACAGTATGGATAGTCAAAAGATCGTCGACTTCGGGGCAGTGACGGGGATTTGCCTTGGGCATGCAGCGATCGGCCGGCCATTGATGTCGGTGTATTGTTATTATCTCGATGGTTTATTGATCGACACATCAGCTAAAAATAATCGCTGTGCTTTGCTGGAAATTTTGCCGCAATTTCCTGTGGAACGTGTCGCGTTGACGCATTATCACGAAGATCATGCGGGGAATGCCGCCTATTTGCATCAGACCTTTTCATGGCCCGTGTTGGCTGGCACCAAGACTTGCGCCATGCTCGCGCAAAGGCATCGCCTGCGTCCCTATGAGCATTTCATGTGGGGCGACCTTGAGAGTATGCGAGCGCAGGAAATGGGCAAGCAACTCAAGACTAATCGATATAGTTTTGATGTGATTGAGAGTCCAGGCCACAGCGCTGATCATATTGTTCTGCATGAGCCGGAGCAAGGATGGCTGTTTTCTGGTGATATGTTTCTCGGGCCGAAAATTAAATACTTCCGACGCGATGAATGTTTGTACACCACAATCATTTCACTTAATCGCTTACTGCAACTTGAGTTTGAAACGCTATTTTGTGGACATAATCCGCAAACCAAACATGCCAAGGCCATGTTGGCACGCAAACGTGACCACTTGTTCGAGCTGTACGGGCAGGTGGCGAAGCGCTATCATGCGGGGCAAGCGCTCACACAAATCCTTGCAGAAATGGGACAAGGGCGTGAACAAGTTTTCGTCAAGTGGATCACCTTAGGCGACGTCAGTTTTGCCAACATGCTGCGCTCGGCCTTTGCATCGCTGACGCGCGGAGATCAATTGCATGGTTTGTAAAGGCGTGAAGTTATACTGCTAAGATCGCTGATGTTGAACTTGATGATGGCGATTGTTTCGGGTGAGCGGATTTTGAGCACGATTTTTTATCCAAGATCAGATCCAACTTCGTAAATGCGTAGGTATTAAGTTCGATCGCAACTTCCATCAGTTTCAAAACAAGACACATGATCACGCTTCGTTCCGAGTTTCATTCCCCTTTTTTGCACGAAGCAGGCTTGCCTTTGCAGGCCGCTATTCCCATCGCTGATTTGCCATCCGAATTGCATGCGCAATTGCTGCAGGCTTGTCCACACGCGAATCAATTTCGGCAATTACTGTTAATCGCAAATGCTGGTCCGCGTTTTTGGCAAGCGGCTTAAGATTACTGGCGTCAAAAACAAAATGTCGATTCTGAGTATCCACTGCCAGCACCAGAGCATCCTCTAGATCAGTTTGCACACGTTCTCGCCGAACATTTGATGCAGGAAGAGATTGGTAAAGGCATCGATTATGAGATCTTGTATCCCGGCGCCTTCAGCATTAATTTGCAAAGCCTAGGGCAATTGTTAGGGTGGCATACGATCTCGCCGCTGATGATAGGGATTCATCGTCAGTTTGGATTATGGTCGGCGTATCGTGTTTTAATGTTGGCGAATACTGATTTCGCGAGCTCTTTGCCCAAAGCGGGAAATACGGATGCCGCTAGAGTTGAGGCACCGTGCGATTCCTGTCGTCAGCGTGGTTGCGTTCAAGCTTGTCCTGCGCAGGCTATCGATGAAATGGGCTTTCATCTTGCGCCTTGTTTGGAATATCGGCAGCGCAGCGATTCGCTATGTCGTGACACTTGTGTGGCGAGACTCGCTTGTCCAGTCGGTTCAGAACATCGTTATTCGACCGAGCAAATCGCTTACCACTACAGTCAATCTTTACGCATGCTTGGCAAAGTTTGAAGTACTGCTCACTTAAATACCTAGAAGTTTCTCTCAGTAAGAGCGTGATAGTACGCGAACTGGCGTTAAACAATCATCGACAAAACCCATGCGCAAATACAGCTCATGCGCGCTGTGGTTGTGACTCATCACATGTAGAAAGGGAATTTCCCCGCGTGCGAGTTGACGCGTGATGATGATGTTCATGAGGCGTCGCGCCAATCCTTTTCCTTGAAAATCGGGATGGGTGCAAACGCCGCTGACTTCGTGATAAAAGCCAGCGTGCATGCGTTC
>CAYWNE010000202.1:0-6257 GCA_964459555.1 uncultured Burkholderiaceae bacterium
AAGAAAGCCTTGCTGTTTGAGCGAAGCGAGTTTCAAGGCTTTCCCATTTTTTGACTCGCACAATTGGGAAGCCGAAGGCCAGTGGCAGCGTGGTCGCCTTTCTTTGCTTACTTTCTTTGGCGAAGCAAAGAAAGTGAGTGGCCGCCGGGCCACTCCCGGCCAGCAAACTATGGCGACTTGAACGTTCCGAAAGTAAAGAAGATCCTGCGTTCCCTCTTGCAAACAAGGACCGATTGCCGAGCGGTCAGCATGCTGTGTGACGCTATCACTCCACTACAATCGAACTCCGACCACTCTCCTCCCCATAACGATTCACACTAGACACCACAACCTGTTTGATGCGATTACCCTTGTTGTCGAGATCCGCTCTAATCGTAGTTTGGGTCGCGTCCTGTACGCTAAATTGCCAGCCACTTTCGCTGCGTTTCCAGATCGCTAGTTGAACAACGCCGCTCGCATCGCCATTCCAAGAAACCTGTACCGACTTACTTTCCTTATTCGGATTCAAAACCGGACGTGGTGTGATTTGCGTTTGTGGATTCAGCCATGGAAATGCTGGCACCAAGGCAGGCGCGAGATACTTCTCGGTCGCTAGGCGCGAGCGTACTTGTTTGCGATCTTGTGCCAAAGCGATGAAACTGAAATGGCTATGGCCCGCGTTGGGATTATTACGTGTCACATCGACTTGCTTAAGGATCTCTTCACTCTGCCAACTCGCCTCGCTATTGTCGATCTTGCTGGTGTACAGGCCCGGCCAGATCGGACGTTGCAAGGGGTTTTGTGAGTGCCAATAATTATTCAATACAGGGAAAGCTTGCGCCGTTTGATTGATTGGCCAATACAATTGCGGCACCAAATAATCGAGCCATCCGTTTTGCATCCACAGTTCAACATCGGCATACAGTTTGTCGTATTGACTAAATCCAGCGATGCCTGCCGGGAGACGATCTGGGCGACCGATGCCAAAGGGGCTAATGCCAAATTTCACCCAAGGTTTGATTTGATGCACGTTAACGTAAATTGACTCGACCAAATGATTGACTTGTTGACGTCGCCAATCGGCGCGTGATAAAACGCCACCGCTTTGTTGATAGGCACGCCATGCATTGGCATCAGGAAAATCAATTTCAAGACCGGCGCTATTTTTGATCGGGTAGGGATAAAAATAATCGTCGATGTGTACGCCGTCGATATCGTAGCGCTGAACTACATCACGAATCACGGCCAAAGTATGTTGCGCGGCAATTGGTTCGGCGGGATCCATCCATTGCAGGTCACCATAGGTGCGCACAACTTGAGGGGCTCGTTTGGCGATATGCGTGGCGGCATACGGTGTGCGCATCGATGGTGTTCGCGCACGATAAGGGTTAAACCACGCATGCAGTTGAATGCCACGTTTATGCGCTTGCTCTATCCAAAATTGTAGGGGATCGTAATAAGGATTTGGTGCGCGTCCTTGTTCCCCGGTCAGAAACTCTGACCACGGTTCCAAGCTCGATGGATAAATCGCATCGCCGCTCGGACGCACTTGCAAGATCAGCGCATTCAATTTGAGTTGGGAGGCAGTCTCCAAGATTTGAATAATCTCGGCTTGTTGCTTTTCACTGCTGAGGTCACGTCGACTTGGCCAATCGATATTGGCGACGGTCGAGACCCAAGCCGCACGAAATTCACGTGGCGCTGCGGGGGGCATGTCGTCCTTTGACGAGGCTAGCGCCCCGCCAACCGCCAAGGGATTCAATACGGGCTTGAGCGCTATCCCTGAGTTGCGATCAGTTGCTTCTGCGGTGGGCTTTAATGCCTCATTTTGTGCAGCCTCATTGGCGCCGCTGGGGCTTATCGGATTCTGTGGTGTGGTGCTACACGCCACCAAACTCAAAGCGAGAACAACACCAAGCAAAATATCTCGCTTGGCCTTGATAAGCGATTTAAGCAACAACGACAAAGTCACTTGTTTTGCCTGCTGCAACACACGGGGATACTGCATGTAGATTCTCTCGATGCAGCAATTACAGCGTGACAACTTGATCGAACTCGCGTTCAATCAATTCAATTTTGTAGCCATCAGGATCTTGCACGAAGGCGATCACCGTTTTACCACCTTTCACCGGACCAGCCTCACGCGTGACGTTGCCGCCACGTTCTTTCACCGCCGCACATGCCGCAGCTGCATCAGGCACCGCGATGGCGATATGACCATAAGCTGTACCGATCTCATAAGAGGTCACACCGTAGTTATAAGTCAGCTCTAACTCAGCGTGTTCAGGGTTATTACCGTAGCCAAGAAAGGCCAAGGTATATTGGTATTCCGGGTTATCGGAAGTTCGCAAAAGCTTCATACCCAAGACTTGGGTGTAAAAATCGATAGAGCGCTGCAAATCGCCGACGCGTAGCATAGTGTGAAGAATGCGCATAATAGGAAACTACTCCGCAAAATGACTGTCAAAAGTGCCTAAACGTCCATTGTACCTTGTCCGAGCGCAGCTCGTAGCGAAGGTGTAAAATCGACGTTCAACGCACGTGGCTTGTGTCTTTAGCCACGATCACCCGAACCCACGAGGCTATGATGTCTGACCACCCTACTGCTCCCCCACCACACGCTCCGATTCTCGCAACAGATGTTCCGCCGCGCACCAAGAAATCGGTCTATCCAGAACCTTTTGCCTCACGCATGGAAGGCCGCGACAAACGTATTTTGGGTGATCTGTTTGGCCTCACTAATTTCGGCGTTAACTTGACGACCTTGGCGCCTAAAGGCAGCTCGGCTTTGCGTCACAGCCACACCCGTCAGGACGAATTCATCTACATCGTGCAAGGTCACCCCACGCTGCTGTCGAACGCAGGCAAAACGCAACTAGCGCCGGGCATGTGTGCAGGCTTTAAGGCGGGCACGGGCGACGCCCATTGCCTCGTCAATGAAACTGATGAAGTCGTGCTTTATTTGGAAGTTGGTGATCGTACGCCGAACGACGAAGTGAACTATCCTGACGAAGACCTCAAGGCCGTGTTTCACAACGGCGCTTGGATGTTCTTACATAAAGACGGCACGTCTTACTAGAACCCTCTACACAAGCTACTGCGCGGACGAATTTCGGGTCTACGGTGCTCACTGTGCTCAAGCACAGGTCCGCTCCTCAACTCGAACTTCGACCGCTCGCGACGCTTGCGCAGCGGTCTCTCCTAGGACCTGCGGCGCAATTAACGAAAGACTAGTGCCCTGTGGCCGGGCACTAGTTATTACCATAACGGCGGAAGTAAGCAATCAAGCCTTGGGTAGAAACGTCGAGCTGCGCGTCGACCTCTGGGTTGCCCTGCAAAGCTGGCAACAAACTGTTGGCGAGTTGCTTGCCAAGTTCGACGCCCCACTGATCGAAAGAATTCAAGCCCCACACCACGCCTTGCACAAACACTTTGTGCTCATACAATGCCAGTAACATCCCGAGTTGGAAAGGATCAAGGCTGCTCATCAAAATTGTATTCGATGGCTGATTACCCGCGAAGACTTTATGCGGCAAAAGTTTCGCGATCTCAGCTTCCTTGAGACCTTGTGCCGCCAATTCGATACGCGCTTGCTGTTCAGTTTTACCAAAAGCGAGCGCTGAACTTTGCGCTAGGCAATTAGCGAGCAACGGCGCTTGATGTCCCGGCAAAGGATAATCGCTACTCGCCGCCACAACGAAGTCGCAAGGAATCAGCCAACCACCTTGGTGCAACAATTGGAAGAATGCGTGTTGGCCATTCACACCAATTTCGCCCCAGACGATCGGATTAGCGCGGCACGCTAGCGGTTCACCATCGCGGCTCACCGTCTTACCGTTCGATTCCATTTCGAGCTGCTGCAAGAAGCCCGGCAAATGGCGCAGGGATTCGTTGTATGGCAATACGGCAGTAGTTTCAGCACCGAGGAAGTTGGTATTCCAAATCGACATCAGGGCTAATAGCACAGGCAGGTTGCGCTCTAACGGCGCGCTGCGGAAATGCTGGTCCATGGTTTCCGCACCTTCGAGCAATCGCTCAAATCCGCGCATGCCGATCGCCAAGGCCACCGACAAGCCCACTGCAGACCACAGAGAATAACGACCACCGACCCAATCCCAAATCTGCAAGATGTTTTGTTCTGGAATGCCGAACTCCATCGCCTTACTTGGGTTCGAGGTCACCGCGATGAAATGTTTGGCGATGGCCCACTCTTCAGTCGCCGCCGCTAGCAACCAATTGCGTGCAGTATGCGCATTGATGCTGGTTTCTTGTGTGGTGAAAGTCTTAGACGCAACGATGAATAAGGTCGTCCGCGGATCGAGTCGCTCGATCAAGGGAGCCAAATGGGCGCTATCGAGATTCGACACGTAGTAAAAGTTGAGACCGGGATGCTGTAAGGCCGACAAGGCGCGCGTTGCCAACTTAGGGCCGAGATCGGAGCCACCGATACCGATGTTGACGATATTCTGAATCGCATCGCCCTTAAAGCCACGCCACAAACCACTACGCACGCGCTCAACAATGTCACGCATTTGTTTGCGCACCGCATGCACTTGCGGCATCACATTATTTTCTTCGTTAGGGAAAGCCGTGTAATCGGTGTGGCGCAAAGCCGTATGCAGTACCGCACGGTTCTCACTGAAATTGATCTTCTCACCGGCGAACATGCGATCACGCCACTGTTCAACTTCTGCACTGCGCGCCAGGGCCACCAAATCATTCAAAGCAGCACGATCGACGCGTTGTTTGGAGTAATCAACGAGGAGCCCATCGAGTTCTAAAGAAAAATGATGAAAGCGCTGCGGATCATCGGCAAACAAGTCGCGCAAGTGAGTATCTTGCAAACGGCTACGATGCCCTAGAAGTGCTTGCCATTCGGCAGTTTTGGTGAGATTCATATTTCGTTATGTTTTACAAATAGTAGGATTCGCGATGCGGTCGTTTGTTGATAGACAAGAGCCTCTCTCGAATATTGTGCATTCAACAGCGGCAGAGTCTCGCTGCAAAACCATACGCGACTACAGAATTTTTGAAGTATAAGCCCTTACACAGATCATGTAAGCATTAATGGGATTCAAAGGGCTTTAAATGATTAGGATGTCGCTCTTATGCAGACAATTGCTGGGCGGCGCACGGCATAAGTGGAACGCCGCTGGATTCCTGCTGGTTGATTATCGTAGCTTGGGCTGCGAAGCCCAGCTGCTTTGGCGCTATTTGTTGGGCTTGGCAGTCCAATCTACATACTGCAAAGGGCGAACGCAACAAGGTCAGCGTCTGTTTTTCGTCGCCCACTGTGACCGGCGAAAAATTGCGCTGACTAGGCGCGGAGCCGAAGACAGTACACTTGTACGGCGAGGCGAACGCAACAACGTCAGCGTCTGTTTTTCGTCGGTCACAAAAGATTTGCTAACGCGACGTAGTGCTCTAAAGGAATCGCCTCCGCTCGCAACTGCGGATCAATCCCCACTTCTTGCAATTGCTGTTCGGTGAACATCCCAGCCACGCAATTACGTATCGTCTTACGACGCTGAGAAAAGGCCTTGGTCACGACTTGTTCTAACTTCTCCAAATCGCAGGGCAACTTCTCTTTTTTCGGAATCATGCGCACAATCGCCGAATCCACTTTTGGTGGCGGATCAAATGCGGTTGGTGGCACGATGAACATCAGTTCCATATGATAGCGCCATTGAAGCATCACCGAGAGACGACCATAGTCCTTGCCACCTGGCTCAGCCACCATACGCTCAACCACTTCTTTTTGTAGCATGAAATGTTGATCTTCGACTTGTTCAGCGTAGGTCGCGAGATGGAACAGCAATGGGCTTGAAATGTTATAGGGCAAATTACCGACGATACGCAGCTTCTTACCCTCCGCCACTGGCAAACTCGCAAAATCAAATTTCAATGCATCGCCTTCGTGGATGACCAAGCGTTGCGGGTTGAATTCTTTTTTGAGACGCGCCACCAAATCACGATCAAGTTCGACTACGTGCAATTGATCGAGCCCTTCAAGCAGGAGGCGCGTCATCGCTGCCAAGCCAGGGCCGATCTCAACCATGCTCTCCCCTTTTCTAGGATTGATGCAGGAGATGATGTCGTTGAGCACCTGTTGATCGGTGAGGAAGTTCTGACCGAAACGTTTGCGGGCGATATGTTGTTTCATCTAGGAGTTCTCTTCTGTATTCTGTTCTGTGTTCTAGCTCGGAGCTAAGCAGACGTCGATGGAATAAGGCAAATCGTCCTCTGCATTTCTTTCGCTGTCATTCTATGGATGGGCG
>CAYWNE010000203.1:0-6222 GCA_964459555.1 uncultured Burkholderiaceae bacterium
TCCCAACGGCGGCGACGTTCTTGGTTCTGCTGCCATAGTTTAATGGCGGCGACCGCTAAGTAGATTGCTGCCACCGAAGTGATCTGTAAGAGGCTCGCAAGGTAATTGATGAGCTTTAGCTGATTACCAAAGCCTTCCCAGCTCATCAGTAGCGCGTCGTTGAGTAAAAAATCCTTGAAGACGAACAGCAATTGCAGTGGCAGCAGGGCCAGGAGGAAGAGGGCGAATCCAGCGATCAGGTTTTTCCCTGAGGCATAGACCTTGGGCCAGCGCGAGAATCCGTGCCAAATCACAACACTGACCACACCCATGGCGATAGCACGATCAACCCAAGCAACAAAGATGGGCCAATAGTCGGGATTGAAACCAGTCCGAAGATCGTCATTCAATGAGGTCAGCGCACCAACTGCTGCGAAAATCGTCCAACCTAGAATCTGCAGTAATCCCGAAAAGAGCCGGCGCGACCACGGCTTTGTTTTGCCGGGTGTCGGTTTGATGGTTTCTGCGATCGAAATTGGCGAGGTCGTCATGCAAGAAGTATAGCAGTGGGGGCAGGGGTTTCCGGCGCACCATTCAGAACTTGATCACCGCCTTAAGGTGCTTCATCCCACAGCTGTCGTTGAATTGACACGAAAGCATTCCAAGATCGGTTTATCGATCACCAGCATTGCTTTGCTCTGGACGCTAAGTGTGTAAGTGGCGGATTTGTAGAACGGCTACAAGACCTCATCAAAAAGGCGTGCAAAACGCCTAAAATCGTATCAAATTTTAGTACTTCTGAGATTGTGCTCTGCAAATCGTTTCATATCGATTCTAATACGCCCTATCAATTGATACGCAGCGATTCACGTCATCAAAGCAAGCAAAAATAAAACGACTTGTGGCGTGATTTATCCAAATTGAGATCAAAGTTAGAGGCAAAAATAGTGAAATCTCAGAAACGACGTCAGGCTTTGATGGAAGCCGCTGATCTGGGCTTGTTGTATTACGGACAAGTCAAACCCTTAGTTGAATTTATCGAGCAGCGCGAGCGGCGCGAACGTGAGGCACGCTGGAATGGTAGCACTATGCTGACCTATTGTGCTGGTTTGCTTGCAATTGCTATTTGCACAATGTGCAGCACTTTAGCCCTCGAGAAGTGGGGAATGACAGTGCTGTTGGAGCTGAGCTTGCTATACACGCTTGCAAGCTTACTCTGCACGTTTTGGTTCCATGCTCACGATCATCGCGTACCAGCCAATTTCTTTGCGACTTTGTTTGTGATGATGATACCGATGTTGGTTTTCTCGGTACAAAACGTGATGGGCTATTGGCCCGCGGGGCATACGCCACAACTGCACGATCTTTATCACGTTTTTGATACACGATGGTTCGTGATTGAATCGATTACCGTCACCAGTGCGCTTTTGGTCTTGTGCTATTTCAAACGCAGTTATCTTGTAGTTCCAGTTCTCCTCAGCCTGTTTTTGATGGCGATCGACCTCTTGCCAAATTTGATTCTCGGTGGCGAGGTTGAGGCATATAGCGAACTGGGATGGTTGAGCCGAAAGCTCATCACACTGGTGTTCGGTTGTTTGATTTTGGTGATGGGGTTTGTCGTTGATATGCAAATCACCCGAAAACGTGACTATGCTTTTTGGTTGTATAGCTTTGGACTAGTGCTGTTTAGCGCAAGTTTGGCGGCGTTCTTCTTGTTCGAAACTTCGAATGCTTTGATCGCCTCTCCAGTCGGAAAGCTTGTGTATCTCGGCATCAATGCATGTTTGATTTTGGTGTCCGCCGCCCTGCAACGACGTAGTTTTGCAGTCGCAGGAGGTCTAGGAATTGGTGGCGCGATGCTAAGTTTCGCATGGACTTTATACCATGGTAGCTTCGCTATTGTTGGTGCTTTGATTGCTTGCGTCTTCGCCTACTTAATGGTGGCGATGTGGTGGTCGCACAATGAACATCGTTTTGCGCAGCGTCTACGTGCTTACTTGCCTGATGCTTTGCAAAACAACCTGTTATGGCGTCATTGAAACCAAGCGCTAACGCATACTTGAGGTGCAAAAAGTAGTAGCGGTTTTTCTGTGAATCACAGCTTGAGGACAGCTTTTATTGAATTGTCGTTTCCTCTAACTTTGCGACAATTTTTCGGGCGACGTCTTACCGCGTCGCCCTTTTTTTATGGTCACAAGTCGACGCTGAGAAGCATTTCTACATGTGGGATGTCGTCTTCAAGATAGATTTCAGAAACCGTCGCAAAACCAAATGATTGATAAAACTTTTCGAGGTAATGCTGTGCGCCAATGCGAATCGCGTGTCGTGGGTATCGCTGGCGGCATTGTGCAATGCCATTCGTCAGTAATTGTTTGCCGACACCTTGACCACGTGCGACACTGGTACTAATCACTCGCCCAAGCGACGCTTCAGGGTATTTTAAGCCTGGCGGCACAATGCGTAGATAGGCGGCGAGTTGTTGGTCTTCAGTCCAAGCACAAAGATGATCGCAGTCGGGGTCGGCACCGTCTGCATCGAGATAGGGACAATTTTGTTCGACGACAAACACAGCCGATCTTGCTTGCAGAATGGCGTAGAGTTGGTGTGGAGTGAGAGACTGAAAGTCTGTGCATTGCCATTCGAGTTTCATAGTGAGCGTTGTTAAGAGTGGATCGGTCCATTAGAGATAGGCATAAACGTACATATGATCGCATCTTTTTGAACTTTGCGCTGTTGCCGCGATCAGAAGCGAGGACTCGGTTTGTGAGCCCAAGCTGTATGGCGTATGCCCTTTAATACATAAAGTGCACGCTCACACAGATGGTTGGAAATTTAAACACTATGTTAAAGAAAATAGTATTGGTATCTGTAGGAATGTTTGCCGCGCCAATAATTTGTGGCGCTCAAGTGCAAGCACAAGAAATCTCATCGCATGCATTGGTGTCGACGGCAAAGGTAGTGATTCCGCATGTGCAGGAACCCCCTAAGCTGATCGATTATGCCAAGGCCGAACCGCAAGGGCACGGCCTGAAGATCACCGACTTTCGTCAACGTAGTCCTGCAGACGGGGCACCGATCACACGTGCCACCACGGCTTATTTATCGTTTGACGACACGCATTTTTATGCGGTATTTGTGGCTAAAGATGATCCCAAATTGGTACGCGCTCGTATCGCGAAACGAGAGGATATTGACGGTGATGATTTTGTCATTTTAGAACTCGATACCTTTCGCGATAAACGTCATTCGTTTTCTTTCTTTGTGAATCCTTACGGCGTGCAACTTGACTCCAAGCGCACGGAAGGTTTTGAACCAGACACTAATTTCGATACGCAATGGGAATCGGAAGGCCAACTGACCGAAGATGGCTATGTGGTTCGCATCGCTATTCCTTTCAAAAGTTTGCGTTTCAAAAGTGCCGACGTACAGACTTGGGGTCTTGGTGTGGGCCGCGTGATCGCTCGTTTGAATGAAGAGGCTTTCTGGCCGCATTTGACGAAGCGGGTTGCAGGAATTGTGCCGCAATTAGCAGAAGTTCAAATTCCAGAGAAGCTTAATGTTGGTCGCAATGCGCAAATTACACCTTTTGTTTTGGCGCGCAATGCAAAGGCCTTAGATAGCGAAAATCTGAGCAAGCCATTGTGGCAAGGTGAGAACAAAGTGCAGGGTGGGGTCGATGCGAAATGGGTGATGGGCGATGCCGCTGCCTTGGATGTGACGATCAAGCCTGACTTTTCTGATGTCGATTCGGATGATCCACAAATCGTGGTCGGTAAGCGTTACGAAGTACTGTTCCCCGAAAAACGCCCGTTCTTTCTAGAAAACGCGAGTTCGTTTCAAACGCCGAATCCATTGTTTTTCTCACGCCGTATCGCGCAGCCTAGCGCTGGTGTGCGGATTACCGGTAAGGCCGATACCTGGTCGTACGGCAGTTTGCTGATCGACGATGATCTCGCGACCGATACGAGTAGTGGTAAAGCGCATATCGCAGTTGCGCGCGTACAAAAAGATGTGGCACCTCGTTGGAGTGTAGGCGGCTTATTGACGGACCGACGCGACGCCACCGATCGTGAAACGGTGTTTGGTATTGATAGCCGATATCTGTACGACGATAACTGGATCTTCCAAGCACAGGTAGCGCGCAGTCAGAAACAGGATCGCGGCGATGCGGGCAACCAAGGTAAGGCAAGTTCTAGCACTGATGCCCATCTGAATTATCTCGAAGCGAAACACTCGGGACATCATTTGGAGTATCTCGCGAAGTACGTCGATATCTCAAAGGGCTTTGCGAATACTTTGGCATTCTTGCCGCGAACTGATTACAAACAATTTCATCAAGAGGCGAAGGTCTTTCAACACATTGAAGATGCAGATTTCTTGCAGCGCTATGGTGCCGTGGTAAATGCTGAAATCTCGCGCAATCAGCAAAACCAGTTGCAGGACTGGGTGCTCGATGCGGGTTTGCTGTTGGAAGGGAGTCACGATTCTTGGTTTGAACTCTTTACACGCCATGGATTTGAAAAGTATGAGGGGCAATCTTTCAACAAGCGCGGATGGTTGGTTTCCAGCGGCACGGCGTGGCTAGACTGGCTGCGCGTGATTACTGAATTCGGCGAGATTGATGCCATCAACTATACGCCAGCACCAGCAGTCACTCCGAGTTTGGGAAAATCGCGCAGTATGGATTTGAATTTGATCTTTAAGCTACACCCCCAATGGAAGTTAGAAGAACGCATCTTGTGGAATGATCTCAAGCAAAATAGCGCTGTGGGAGGCGAGAGTGTTTTTCGCAATCTGATGTTTCGCTCGAAATTGACATATCAGATGACGCGTTTCTTGGGTTTCCGCATGATTGCTGATTATCATTCATTGGCGAGTAATCGCAAATTAAGCAGCTTAGAGTCTGGAAAACAATTGAATACTGATTTCCAAGTCAATTACACGCTCAGTCCTGGCACTAGTATCATTGCTGGCTACGGCAATCGCCAAGAAAATTTGGCGCAGATTGGTAATCCGAGTTACCTCGTGCGCACGGAAGATCTACAGTTGCGTACAGGGCGTAGAGCTTTCATTAAACTCAACTACCTGTATCAGTTTTAAAAAAATCCCCACGTGCAAAAATGTGCGTGGGGATTTTTTCTTCAGATCGGGTAAATCTACATTTGCTTAAATAAATGAGCGTAGACCCGGCTGACTTGCACCTTTTGTTTGCAGCCTTTTAGCTGCAGGCTTAGTTTCCCGCTTTCGTCTTTGTTAGCGTATTCAAGCTGCTTGGTGTTGACGATATAACTGCGATGTACCTGCCAGAAAATAGCAGGGTCGAGTTGCGCAGATAACTCCCGCAAACTCATGCGTATCAATACGGCTTGTTCGGCGGTCACGACATTGATGTATTTGTCGGTCGCTTCAAAGTACAACACATCTTCGACCGGAATCATGCGAATTTGTGAACCGACAGCGGCGCGTATCATGTGTAAGCGTTCTGTCGCTGGTGGAGTGATATTGCCTAGCATAGGGGCGAGTGCCGGACTGAGTTTGCCCAGTTGTGAGATTAAGTTTTGCAATTCGTCGTTGTGCGAATAAGCGCCGCTGGCATCGTTGATTTCAGCAAATTTCGCTTGCAAGCGCTGCACTGTCTTGTTGATGCGAACATCACTAATCGGTTTCAAAACATAATCGATGGCTTGATGTTCAAAAGCCTCAATCGCATATTCATCGTAAGCGGTGACGAACACAATCTGTGGAAAGGCTTTTTCTGCAGGCCATTCATCGGCCAATTCCTCTGCCACTTCGAGCCCAGTTTTCCCAGGCATTTTAATGTCGAGAAAAATGATATCGGGTAGCTCCTTCAAAGCTTGATTGACGGCTTCAATGCCGTTCTCGGCGAGCGAGATGATGTCTAATTCTGGCCACAGTTTTTCCAAGGTCTTCTTGAGTGTGAGTGCCAGAATTTCTTCGTCTTCGGCGATGAGGGCGCGTGGTGAGGTATTTGCCATGCTAGATCTTCTTCTTGGGTTATTCGGAATTCGACTTAGTGTGTCGTTGTTAATGATTGGTTTGTGACGGGTAGGCTTACCTCGGCAATCACACCCGTTGGTTGATTGTGGCGCAACGTGAGTTTTGCATCTGGTCCGTAGAGAGCTAGTAAGCGTTCACGAATATTGGCATTGCCGACGTGGCTTTGATGGTTCTCGTTGACTTGCTGCTCGTTGTAATCAGAGCCAAGGCCGAGACCCGTATCGG
>CAYWNE010000204.1:0-6155 GCA_964459555.1 uncultured Burkholderiaceae bacterium
CCGATGATAGTGCTGCAACCAGTGTGAAAGTAGGTCATCGTCAGGCTCTTATCCTAAAAAGCCCCTCGTTCTCCCGAACTTGGGGCTTTTTGCTATGATTCGCACTTTTTCGGTTCGGATTCGCGAAAAAAATTATTTCACTATAGTTTCGTCTAGCAAATTATTGCTCACACAAAACGGACGGTAGTGCTTTAAATACTTTAAAATAGCAGTCTTATCCAAAATTTACTCTCACCATCTTTGGGGCTCGTTGGCCCCAATGGGCAAGCTAATGAATATCTCATCTACGCAAGAAATTGTTGAAGAAATGCGCTCCGGTCGCATGGTCATTTTGGTCGATGAAGAAGATCGTGAAAATGAAGGTGATTTGGTCTTGGCGGCGGAGTTCGTCACGCCTGAGGCTATTAATTTCATGGCTAAATTCGGTCGCGGCCTTATTTGCCTGACATTGACCGAAGAGCGCTGCAATCAGTTGAACTTGCCGATGATGGCGTCGCGCAATGGCACCGCATACGGCACAAATTTTACAGTCTCGATTGAAGCCGCAGAAGGCGTTACTACTGGCATTTCTGCCGCAGATCGCGCACGCACGATTCAAGTCGCAGTTGATCCCAAGGCAGGTGCGGAAGATATCGTCCAGCCGGGTCATATTTTCCCTCTGAAAGCGCAAAAGGGTGGCGTGCTGATGCGCGCGGGACACACTGAAGCTGGCTGCGATTTGGCGGAACTGGCTGGATTAAATCCTTCAGCTGTGATTTGCGAAATCATGAAAGACGACGGCACTATGGCACGTTTGCCAGATCTTCTTGAGTTCGCGCAGCAACACAATTTGAAGATAGGAACGATCGCCGACTTGATCCGTTATCGCAGCCAAAATGAGAGCATGGTGCAGCGAGTTGGCGAACGTCAGTTGCAAACACTGTATGGAACTTTCGATGCGATTATTTACCGTGATTTGCCAAGCAATTCTGCGCATTTGGTGTTGAGGCACGGTGAAATTTCAGCCGAACAGGAAACCCTCGTTCGCGTACACCAGCCAGTGTCGTTGCTTGATATGCTTGAAACCAAAGTGACAACACATTCTTGGAATATCGCCAGTGCCTTGGAAACGATCAAGAATGCACCGAGTGGTGTGATGGTTCTGTTAAATTGCGAAGAGACTGCTGAGCAGCTATTCGCGCAATTTTCAGCTTTAGCGACACCTGAAAAAAAGCCAGCCGGCCGCGCAGCGCGTTTGGATTTACGCACCTATGGTATTGGCGCGCAAATATTACGTGATGTTGGTGTCGGAAAGATGCGCCTATTGGCGAATCCAAGAAAAATGCCATCGATGGCCGGTTTCAATCTTGAGGTGACAGGCTATATCGACTGCCCGATCTCTTGAAAATAGAAAAGCCACGGTACACACATTGGCATCACAATTCGTATTAATGACGGAAGAAACACTCTCTTCGAAGGAAAGAAAAATGACAGTTGGACACTATGAATCAAATCTCGACGGTGCAGGTGTTCGTGTAGGCATAGTCCAAGCGCGTTTTAACGAAGACATCGGTGCAGGTTTGTTAGATGCTTGTTTAGCAGAGTTGAAGCGCTTGGGCGTCATGGATGAAGATGTCTTGCACGTCACTGTGCCTGGCGCTTTGGAAGTGCCACTGGCATTGCAAAAAATGGCTGCGACCCATCAATTCGATGCCTTGATCGCGCTAGGCGCTGTGATTCGAGGTGAAACGTATCATTTTGAATTGGTTTCAAATGAGTCTGGATCAGGTATTACGCGTGTCGGGCTTGATATGGGAATTCCAATTGCAAACGCGATTTTGACCACTGAAGATGACGATCAGGCCTTGGCCCGTATGCATGAAAAAGGTGCCGATGCTGCGCGTGTTGCAGTTGAAATGGCAAATCTGACTTTGGCTTTGGAAGAGTTGGCTGAGGCCACTGAAGACATTGATTACGAAGCAGATTAAGCATGTGCATCTTTGCTGTTTCGCAATTTAAGTAAAAAGAAAGTAAAAAATATGACGACCTCGACACAACACGCAAATCCAAATAAAAATCGTTCACCAAGACATCGTGCGCGTGAGTTCGCATTACAGGGCATTTATCAATGGCTGCTGAATAATGAGGATTCTGGCGTGATCGATGCCCATATCCGTGAGGCACATGGCTTTGAAAAGGCCGATTTGGATCATTTCAATGTATTGTTGCATGGTGCGATCAACCAGAGCCTTCAACTCAGAGAAGATTTCGCACCTTTCATTGATCGTGGCGTTGCCGAGCTTTCGCCAATTGAACACGCGGTGCTATTGATTGGTTCATATGAGCTCAAAAATCATATTGAGATTCCATACCGGGTCGTAATTAATGAGGCTGTTGAGCTTGCTAAATCTTTCGGTGGTCAGGATGGTCACAAATATGTGAACGGTGTCCTCGATAAATTGGCTACGAAACTGCGTGCAACTGAGGTCGCTGCCAAGTAGAAGCTAGTTCGAAAGCTTTAAAACATGCGATATGAGCAATCGCAGGATTTAAGAAACCAGAAAGCCCTCGTGAAGAGGGCTTTTTTGTTGATAAAAGTGGGCTGAAGCTTCAGCCGACTTGGCAAAAAATGATTTATCGTTGTTTAGTCAAAGCTGTATTCTAGTAGTACCTGCGAACTGTCGCTGCCGTTTGAGTTCCATGTGGTTCTTCCATGTCCGCGGATGCCCTCAAAATCGCCAGTGCCAGATCCTGTGATGACGTTGAGCGTACTGATTGTTTGCCCCGATTTGACAGAACCGACGTGCTGCAAGATGAAACCACCTTTACGATCACCAATTCGCCCGGTGAGATATTCCAAACCGACAAAATTGGAGATACCAGCAGCACCCGCGTAAGCGAGGCATTCGAAACGTGATTCGGCTTCAATGTCACCAAGATAGTGGTGGGTTAATTTTGAGCGGCGTAATCCCGTCTCTAAGTCTAATTTTTCATCAAGACCAAAGAGCTTTACAGTTCCGCAGGCTAACATCGCAATTTCTCCCCTTATCGAATTACTTTAGCAGCGACTGTCACAACCTGATTGGGCAGGAATGCCTGTTTACATCGGTGTTCTCAGCACTACTTTTATTGTTATATCACTACAATTCTCAATCTCTGTTGTTCAGAGTTCTAGATAAAAAAGCAGTAAATACAGCATTTATCAAGCAGTTCGCAGTATTTCAAATTTAACGTATCATGTCTAATCACAAATTTTGATTGATGATGCGTAAATCTTATACCCTCAAGTCGAAATGTCAAGAAATCTATTCTAAACTGAAATTTTAAGATGTATGATGAAATTTAGGCAAATTGAGGCTTTTCGTTGTCTTATGGTTGCAGGCACCAGTGCAGGTGCGGCACGCAAGATGAATATCACTCAGCCAGCGATTAGCCGTTTAATCGCCGATCTTGAAGAAAGCTTAGGATTTCGGCTTTTTAATCGCTCCAAAGGCCGTTTAGAGCCCACTACAGCTGGTGTGCGATTCTACCGCGCGGTCGAAGAGAACTTTTTAGGACTTGAACGCTTAAGTCAAGTTGCTGCCAATATACGGGCGGATGCACCAGAGGGTATTTCTGTGGCCTGCTTATTTGTTCTATCTACCACCTTAATGCCTTTAGTATTGAAGGAATTCTTCAAGTATCATCCTAACGTGCCGGTGACTGTCGATACTTGTAATGGCCCTGAAATTCTCGTGCGATTGCAGGATATGAAGGTTGATATGGCTATTGCCTTGGATTTCCCGCCGTTTGCAGGAATCGAGGTCGAGAAAATTCTACGAGTTCATGTTTCCTGCGCATTACCCGTCGGTCACCGTTTGGCAGAAAAGGAAATGATTTATCCTGAAGATATCGATGGCGAGAATATGATTGGCTGGGTGCCGATTATTTCCCAAAACTATGAAAAAGAGCTAGAGAGTTTGCAAGCAGCGAATAGTGTGCCGCGCAACGTCATTAAAACCCACACTTCACACACCCGTTACGCGATGGTGGCGCACGGTTTAGGATTGTCTTTGGTTGAACCTTTTGCGGCGAAGATTTGGTGCAATAATGGCGTTGTGGTTCGACCATTTGCAGGCGAGATTAGTTATGACTATGTTGTCGCTTATCCGAGTGGAGGGATTCGTTCGCAGATCATGCATGATTTTAGAGAGGCAGTGATCAAGGTTGCGAATGAATATGATTTCGGTTTTGATTGTCGTGCTAAATAAAAAACAGAAAAAAAGCCCAGACCAGCTGGGCTTTAAAATTCGTAGTATAGTCGCCAGCAAAATTAGAGGCCAGCAACGCTTTCAGGACCATTGGCTTGCTTGTGGGCAGAAAGATCATCACTGGTTTTTTCAGTTGGTGCTTCCTGGGTTCGAGTTGCTGCCGCCGGTTTCGCCGTAGTGCTAAAGACAGAAACTGGCTTGCCTGCAGCGACGTCCTTCAATCGACGATACTCTGCTAAAACTAAGTTACCATAGCCGCCATCGGACTCACTATCAGTCGCGCCAACATAGCGCTTTAAACCACCTTCGACAGACCCAGCGGCCTTAATGCAATCACGCAAAATCATGGCGCCGACTTTGATATTGGCGACAGGATTGAGTGCTGCCTTGACACCGCCAAGTTCATTGAAACGATCTTTGTGAACGCGGGACATCACTTGCATCAAACCTTGTGCACCAACAGGGCTTTCGGAGAAGGGATTGAAGCGTGATTCAATCGCAATCACAGACAAGATCAAGAGAGGGTCTAACTTCGTGTCTTTCGCTGTGAGATAACTAGCGGAGACGAGCATGTCAATGGCATCATTGGCGACACGGTATCGTTTTGACAGCCA
This sequence comes from uncultured Burkholderiaceae bacterium, assembly GCA_964459555.1. Taxonomy (GTDB): domain Bacteria; phylum Pseudomonadota; class Gammaproteobacteria; order Burkholderiales; family Burkholderiaceae_D; genus Undibacterium. The sequence continues at coordinate 4,844 of CAYWNE010000204.1, forward strand.
ATTTGTAACGAGCGCTTGCTGGCGTTGATCACCAATCAATTTGCTGTTATTGCTTGTAATACTTGGTTCTGCCACGGCTTCTTGTTCCGCATTCTTTGAGATGAGTTCCGGCGTGGCCATCAACATCGATAAGTCTGGGCTTGGAGCACTCTCTGCGCTGACACTTCCGTTAGCAGCGAATGGAGATAAGCTTTGGAATTTTGCCGCTAAGTCTGGGTTGACGAAAAGCGTGACCAGGATGATGATCGCAAGCAAGCCAAAGCCAGCTGTTGCATGAATCATCGTCGTCAAGGAATCAACTTTGCGCTGCTTTGCGCGCAATTTGTCCTGTTCTTTTCTCGTAACCCGAGACGGGCTCGTGTTCTGAGCTGGTAAAATTAAGTTTTGAATCATTACTACCTCCTGAGGTATCACAGCAAAATCTTGCCAAAGCAACTTGGCTAGTTTTTGCTTCGAATCAGAAACATCATTCAATTCTCAGCGACTGCAGTCACTGCTACTTAAGGCTCAACTAAACTGGCCTAAGCTGGCGAAAAGAATGCCGGAGTTACTCATCCTTTTGTGTCTCACCATATGTAGGGCATAAAAGGATAAATAACAAATTTCGGGATGAGGCAAATCGCCTAAGGTGGATTTCCTAAATCCGAATTGGGATCCCGAATCCCAAATTAAGTGATACTGTTTGCGACGTCGTTTTTAGTCTTGGCTAAAAATTACTGTAAATCAAATCAGTAGTTTTGAAGTTGGGCGCATTTTAGGGGTGCATTTATATCGAGTCAATACTAATAAGATTGAATAGTATTACTTTTGGTTATGAAGATTTGTGCTGCATTGCAATAAAACCGAATGAAATCAACTACTTGGCGCGAGTTTTTGTGCCGAATTATTGGTTTAGAGGAAGCGTAAAAAAACATGAAATATTCTGATTTGCGAGATTTTCTTGCTCAGCTCGAAAAACAAAATGAATTAAAACAAGTAGTTACTTCTGTTTCGCCGCATTTGGAGATGACTGAGATCTCGGATCGTGTGTTACGAGCGGAGGGACCAGCACTACTGTTCAACAACCCTAGTGGTCATACGATTCCGGTCCTCACCAATTTGTTTGGTACTCCGAAGCGTGTCGCAATGGGGATGGGTGCCGATGACATTAGCGAACTTAGAAGAATCGGACATGTTTTGTCCTCTCTCAAGGAACCAGAACCGCCGAAGGGTTTCAAAGATATTCTTGGCCTTGGCTCGCTCGTGAAAGCAGTATGGTATATGGCTCCGAAAGAGTTACGCAGCGCGCCATGTCAGGAGATTATTTGGGAGG
>CAYWNE010000205.1:0-6125 GCA_964459555.1 uncultured Burkholderiaceae bacterium
AAATCCGAATCCAAAGTCTTGAAGCGGCGGTCATAAATTAATTTGAAGAACAAAGGCACCAAGAAAATCGCCAAGAAGGTCGCGGCGATCATGCCACCCAATACACCGGTTCCCAAAGATTGACGAGCCGCAGCACCCGCACCATGCGAGAATGCCAAAGGCACCACACCCAAAATAAAAGCGAGCGAGGTCATCAAAATAGGACGGAAACGCAGACGTGCGGCTTCTAAAGCAGCTGCCACCGGTGCATAACCCTCATGCACTTTCATGACCGCAAACTCGACGATCAAAATCGCGTTCTTTGCGGAGAGCCCAAGCAAAGTGACGAGACCAATTTGGAAATACACGTCATTGTTGAAGTGACGCAAATACACGGCGAGCAAAGCACCGAAAATACCGAATGGCATGGCCAACAACACTGAGAATGGCAAAGACCATTTTTCATACTGAGCGGCCAAGATCAAGAAAATCATCAAGACACCAGCACCCAATGCCAGGCCACCGGCGCTGCTGCTACGTTTTTCTTGGAATGAAGCACCGCCCCAATCGTAAGTCACGTCGGCTGGCAAAACAGCTTTGGCTGCGCGTTCCATGGCGGCGATCGCTTGACCGGAGCTGTACCCTGGCTTCGCATCACCAAGTAATTTAATTGCTGGCAATGCATTGAAGCGTGGTACCGAGTCGGGGCCAGTGATAAACTTCACATTCGAGAAAGCGCGAATCGGGATCATTTGCCCTGAGGTCGAACGCACATACAAATTGCCGATGTCTTCAGGCTTCGCACGGTACTGCCCTTCGGCCTGCAATTGCACGGTATACACACGACCATTTTTATTAAAGTCATTGATGTAATAACTACCTAAGGTGGCGGCCAAGGTATTGTAGACATCCGATAAAACGATGCCCATGGAACGTGCTTTTTCATTGTCGACATCGACAAACAACTGCGGCGAATTGGCTTGCCACAAAGTTTTAACACCGGCCAATTCTGGTTGCTTGTTGGCTTCCGCGATCAAGGCTGGCAAGATGGTGGCGAGACGTTTCACACCGCCCTCACCTTTGTTTTGCAAATAGAATTCGAAGCCACCGGTTTGTCCCAAACCTTGGATCGCAGGTGGTGCGAAAAAAAGAGGCAAACCTTCTTTGATACCACCGGTGCGCATGAAGGCTTCACCAACTAATTCCTTGGCGGATTTGTCTCGCTCATCCCATGGACGCAAAGGGAAGAACATGGTCGCTGCCGACGATTTCAAACCGCCACCACCGAGGAAGTCGAGACCAATCAAAGCGAAACGGGTATCGATGTTTTTGTTGCCTTCCATCGCCGTTTCGATTTGCTTCACCATCATATTGGTGCGCTCCAAGCTTGCACCCTCAGGCAAAATCGCTGCGCCAATAAAATAACCTTGATCTTCGTCGGGCACCAAGCCACTTGGCACGATTTTCCACAGCATACCGGCCATGACGATCATGCCAGCGAACAAGCCCATGCCGAGCACGGCACGCTTCAAGAAAAAGCACACACCATCGGTATAGCGCTTTGTGAATCGGGCGAAAGCGTGATTAAACCAATCGAAGAAACGGTTGTGATTTTCCGCGCCTGGCTTCAACAAAATCGCACACAAAGCTGGTGTCAGCGTCAATGCAACCAAACCAGACAAGACCACCGCAATCGAAATCGTGACCGAGAATTGACGATAGAGTTCGCCTGCCAAACCGCCAAGGAAAGCAATCGGACCAAACGCTGCCACCAGGACCAATACAATCGCAATCACCGGCCCCGTCACTTCACGCATCGCCTCAATCGCGGCATCGCGTGGTGACATGCCTTCTTCATTCATCAAACGTTCGACGTTTTCAAGAACGACGATCGCATCATCGACCACGATACCAATCGCCAACACCATACCAAACAGCGTCAAGGTATTAATGCTATAGCCGAGCAAATGTAAACCTGCCATGGTACCAATCAAAGAGACCGGCACGGCCAAGGTAGGAATAATCGTTGCGCGCCAGCTTTGTAAGAAAACATAGACCACCACGAACACCAATACCATGGCTTCTGCTAGTGTTTTCAAAACCTCAGCAATCGACTCCGTCACAAACGGTGTGGTGTCGTAAGGCGTGGTGTAGGTCATTCCTTCTGGGAATTTCGCCTTCAATTCTTGCATGGTTTTTTCTACCGCTTTGCGGGTATCGAGGGCATTCGCACCAGTCTGCAAGAAAATACCGATGTTGGCCGAAGGATGTCCATTGACGCGGCCATACAAGTTATAGTCCTTGGAACCCAATTCAACACGTGCGACATCTTTCAAACGAATCGTGCTGCCGCCTTTGTTGGCTTTGACGATGATGTTTTCAAATTCATGTGGTTCGAGCAAGCGACCACGTGCGGTCACGGTTAAGGTCATCTCTTCCGTGTTGTTTGGTGGTGCACCAATCTTACCTGCGGCGTACTGCGCATTTTGTTCCGATACAGCGGACGCGATATCGTTGACGGTAATACCCAATTGCGCCATGCGATCAGGACGCATCCAAATCCGCATCGCGTAATCTTTCGCACCAAACACTTGCACATTGGTCGTACCTGGAATCCGTTTGATCGCATCAAGCACGTTTTGCGTGACGTAGTTGGATAGGAACAAACTATCGTAGCGGTTATCTTCCGAATACACCGCTGCCACGACGAGGAAGTTAGCCGAACTCTTCGATACCGTCACCCCTTGGCGACGTACTTCTTGCGGCAATTTAGCTTCTGCTTGACGCACCCGATTGTTCACATTGACTGCTGCGATATCGAGATTGGTGCCCACTTCGAAGGTGATGTTGATCGAGACACGACCATCTGCCGAAGAGGTCGAATCCATGTACAGCATATTCTCAACACCATTGATTTGCTCTTCAATTGGCGCGGCGACCGTGCGTTCCAAAACCTCTGCAGACGCGCCGGGATAAAAAGCAGTGACGTTCACCACCGGTGGCGAAATCTCTGGATAACGCGAAATGGGAAGGATGCGTAGAGCCGCCAACCCAGCGATCACTATGATCAACGACAGCACGGTCGCGAAAATAGGTCGCTTAATAAAAAATGAGGAAAACATAAAAATCCTTAATTCAGTCTATCGATCAAATGCCTGCAAATGGAAGGCATGCATCGATTTCAATTAGTGTGCCGAGCTTGCTGCATTGCTTGTAGCAGCTTTATTGACTGGTGCTGAATTACTGCTCGCGGCTGCGCTGGCAGCTGCGCCTTTGGTCTGGCCTGCTGGAGCAGCACCGAGTGGCACGGGCGTGACCGTCATGCCTGGGTCATGGGCTTTAATGAAGCCATCGACCAGTACGCGCTCACCCGATTGCAAGCCTTTGCTCACCACCCAATCGCCACGTGACCAACCATCCAACTCCACCGGATGTGGCACAAGCTTATTATCAGGACTGACGGCAAATACCATTTTGCCCATAGGACTATCAATCACGGCGCGCTGAGGTACGGCAATCGCCGCGCTACGCGTACCGCCTTGTAGCAAGACGCGCACGAATTGACCCGGACGCAAGGCACCGTCGGCATTTGGGATCTCAGCACGGGCATCAAAACCACCTGTGGCTGTATTCACTTTTTCGCTAGTAAAAATCATCTTGCCTGTGACCGGATGGAGGCTACCATCCGCCAACTTCAATTTGACTGCGAATGGCAAGCTACCGTTATTGCCCCGCTTACCCGGCAAATTCAATTTACCGCTCGTCACATCCGCATTCATTTTGAGGAAGTCAGCTTCGGTCACGCTGAAATTCACGTAGAGCGGATCGGTCTGCACAATGGTCGTCAGCAAGCTATCGCTCGGCGTGACCAAGCTGCCATTCGGTTTGGCGGCGACACTCGTAACGCCGGCAATCGGTGCGACAACTTTGGTATAGCTCAAATTCAATCGCGCTTCATTGACTTGGGCGCGCACTTGTTTCAATGTCGCTTCGGCCATTTCCAAGTTCGATTTAGCATCATCAAATTCACGTTGGCTAATCGCCTTCTCGTTCGCTAATGGCGCGAGGCGAGCAAACTCGCGTTTGGCTTGATTGAATTTAGCTTCGGCAACGCCGGCTGCTGCCTCGGCGGACGCTAACTGGGTTTGATAGCTACCCGGATCAATTTGGAACAAGACTTGGCCCGCCTTGACCTTGGCGCCTTCTTCATACATACGGCGTTCCAAAATACCGGAAATACGAGCCCGTACTTCGGTTTCGCGGATACCGGCGGTTTGCCCAACATATTCATAATCGATAGGCAGATCATGGGCTTGGACCGTCACCACGCTCACCTCAGGTGGCGGCATCGCGCCCGGCCCTCCAGCGCCAGCTGCACCCTGCTTACCGCAACCCAACAATATCATCGGCAGCACCGACGCAATGCCAAGAGCGCCGAGCTTGGACCATGTAAAACCATTAACTGGGAGAAACTTACTCTGTTCTTGTTGACGTGATCTGCTCACCATAGTTTCCTCACTAAAATAAAATTGCATGGCGTCATTATATACATACACGAATGTTTGTATAGATCTTTCTCGAAAAATTACGTAAAATCAAAGCTGTGCAAAGATCTATCGCTTACAGTTAGCAAAAGATCGCCTCAAAAAAGAAGCAAAATTGCAAATTCGCGAGTCACTTTGCACTTTAAATTAATTCAAAATAATTAGACCCTTTCAAGGGAATCTGGTGAGTCCGTCGCCGGTATCATGTGCTCATGTAGTCATGAAAATTGCCGCAGACTTCGCCACCAATGGGTGCAGCAATGGTCAGAAAAACGAAAGAAGATACGCAGCAAACCTATGACGCATTGCTCGACGCGGCAGAGCGTATCTTTTGCGAAAAAGGTGTTTCAAATACGACTTTAAACGATGTGGCCAGCGCTGCCGGCATGACGCGTGGTGCAATCTATTGGCACTTCAAAGACAAAAAAGAATTGTTTCATGCCCTCTGTGATCGCGCCTTCATGCCGATGGAGATTCTACTGAATGAGATTTCCAGCGCCAGTTCAGATGACCCGATCGCCAGCATCAAGAAACTGTACTCCCATTTCATTGAACAAGCGAGTAATAACACGCGTCAAACACGCGTTTTCGATATCATTTTTCATCGTTGCGAAAAGACCGCCGAGATGGAGAGTTTTATCGAGGAGCGCGAAGGAAAACGCGAGTGCCTGCGCCAAGTGCAGGACCTTTTTGATCAGGCCGTCGAACAAAAAATTCTACCGCCAGAAACCGATACATGGATCGCTGTGCAAATCACTCATAGCTTCTTAATTGGCGTGGTCCATGAATGGCTGATCGATCCCAAGGCTTATGACCTCGCCAACTACGGCGAAGCCATGATCGATAGTGTTTTGGCCGGATTGATCGCGAAGCCACCACTGCGTAAAGCATGATTCAGTATTTGCCGCTTCTAACCAGGAAGCTTCAAATCAAATCGTACAGCGAGTAGGCGAAGGACTAGGGTCACTGCGATACCCGATAGCAAAGCGGGCAACTCGGCAACCTGCAGCAAGGCCAAGCCCAAATACACCCAACATCCCAAAAACGCGCAAGTAGCGTAGAGCTGCCCGCGACGGAATACCATCGGGATCTCATTGCAAATCATGTCGCGCAAAACGCCGCCAAAGATACCGGTGATGACGCCCATCATCACGCACACAAACAATGGCATCTTCATTTCAAAGGCAAGCGACGCACCACCAACGCTGAATAAGCCTAGCCCCAAGGCATCCGCGTAGACAATCACTTTCTCAGTGACGACTTGTCTTAGTTGCCGAAAGAATGGCGAGACCACAATACAAAACACAAATACCAACGTGGGATATTCGTAGTTCTCTATCCAGAATAAAGGACGTCGATCCAAGAGGATGTCGCGCACCGTACCACCGCCAAAAGCTGTAATGAAAGCCACGGTGAACACGCCGACCAAATCCATCTTCTTGCGACGCGCCTCGACCAAGCCAGAACTGGCGAAGACGAATACCCCAATCACCTCAACCACGTGGAGCAAACTACTCATATTGACATGAATGGGGCCGGCCATTACTTACTCCATTTTCTTCTTTATCTATCAACAAAAACAATTAACGCAGCACTCACGTT
>CAYWNE010000206.1:0-6122 GCA_964459555.1 uncultured Burkholderiaceae bacterium
TGGTGGACGGCGCAACAACAGGGAAACCTGACGGTATGCAACCGCTTGCTTGGACAAATCGTCATACACGATCAAAGCGTCTTCGCCACGATCACGGAAGTATTCGCCCATTGCGCAACCAGAGTACGCAGAAACGTATTGCATCGCTGCAGACTCAGATGCAGTCGCTGCCACAACGATGGTGTATTCCATTGCGCCGTGTGCTTCCAAAGCGCGCACAACGTTTTTAATGGAAGACGCTTTTTGACCAATCGCTACGTAGATACATGTAACGCCTTGACCTTTTTGATTGATGATGGCGTCAATCGCAACAGCTGTTTTACCTGTTTGACGGTCACCAATGATCAATTCACGTTGACCACGACCAACTGGAACCATGGAGTCGATTGACTTCAAACCAGTTTGCAATGGTTGGGAAACGGATTGACGAGCAATAACGCCTGGTGCAATCTTTTCGATTGGTGCAGACAATGTCGTGTTGATTGGACCTTTACCGTCGATTGGTTGACCCAATGCGTTAACCACGCGGCCACGCAATTCAGGACCAATTGGTACTTCCAAAATACGACCAGTACATTTCACTGTGTCGCCTTCGGAGATGTGTTCGTAGTCACCGAGAATAACGGCACCAACGGAATCACGTTCCAAGTTCAAAGCCAGACCAAATGTATTGCCTGGGAATTCCAACATCTCACCTTGCATCGCGTCGGACAAACCGTGGATGCGGCAGATGCCGTCGGTAACGGAAATAACCGTACCTTGATTACGAATCTCAGCGCTGTCACCAAGGCCTTGAATACGGCTCTTGATCAACTCGCTGATTTCTGATGGGTTGAGTTGCATACAAACTCCTAAAATTGTTTCAGTACTTAAACAGCCGGCCAACTAGGGCTTAGGCTGTCAAAGCGTTGTGCATCTGTTGCAGCTTGGCACGAACCGAAGTATCCAGCACTTGATCACCAACCACGATACGAACACCACCGATCAATGAAGAATCTACCTTCACAGATGGGTGCAGTTTGCGACCAAATTTCTTTTCCAATGTTGCCGTCAAATCTTGAACTTGTGCCGCAGTCATATCGAATGCGCTGGTGATTTCCGCATCAGCAGCGCCAGCGTCGGCGTTCTGCAAAGCGTGAAATTGCGCCGCGATTTCAGGCAACAAAGTCAAACGGTCGTATTCAGTCAAAGTATTGATGAAGTTTTTCGCTTCAGCAGTTACAGGAGACTTCAACACGGACAAGAAAGTCTCAGCAGTTTGCGCTGCGGAGACTTTAGGGTTGTGTGCAAGAGCCACTACATCGGGATGTGCCGCGGCTTGCGCCATCTCGGCAACCAGTTCCGCCCAAGCGGACAAGTTGCCGGATTTAGCAACGCGATACAACGCTTCTGCGTATGGACGAGCGATCGTTGCGAGTTCAGCCATGATTAGAGCTCAGTCTTCAATTGGTTGAGCAAATCTGCGTGAGCAGCTGCGTTCACCTCACGCTTCAAGATTTGCTCTGCGCCTTTCACTGCCAAAGCAGCGACTTGGTCACGCAATTCTTCACGTGCTTTAGTGACTTGATTAGCAGCTTCAGCTTGAGCAGCAGCGATGATACGTGCAGCTTCTGCGTTGGCAGCATTCTTAGCTTCCTCGATGATCAGTTGTCCGCGCTTTTCAGCGTTAGCAACTTGTTTTACACCTTCTTCGCGAGCCGTCGCCAATTCGAGCTGAACTTTCTTCTCAGCTTCTTTCATGGCAGCTTGGCCTTGATCAGCAGCCGCCAAACCATCAGCGATTTTCTTTCTGCGATCATCGATGGCGCCGATCAACGGTGGCCATACGAATTTCATGGTAAACCAAGCGAGGACGAAAAATACGACCGCTTGGTACCACATTGTTTGATTAAGATTCATGTCGTTTCCTTGTCTGAATTATCGTTCCGCAGATGCTGATCGCTTCGACCAGCACCACGGTAGAAGAAGGAAATTCAATTAACCTTTGAATGGGTTAGCTGTTGCGAAGAACATAGCGATACCAACACCGATAATGAAAGCAGCGTCGATCAAACCAGCCAACAACAGCATTTTACCTTGCAATTTGTCCATCAATTCTGGTTGGCGAGCAGATGCTTCCAAGTACTTACCACCCATCATAGCGATACCGATACATGCACCCAAAGCGCCCAAACCGATGATCAAACCACAAGCCAAAGCTACCAATGCGACGTTAGTCATGAGAGAACTCCTAAAAGTTAAAAATTAAAATACCAAAACCAAAAAAACAAAACCAAATTTAAAACCTGATTACTTCACTTGAAGTTGCATTCGCAGCCAACACTCTGCTAACACAACTCCGAATTCGTTGACGCTTAGTGCGCGTCGTGAGATTGACCCATGTATACCAAAGTCAACATCATGAAAATAAATGCTTGCAAGAACACGATCAAAATATGGAAGATCGCCCAGATCGAACCAGCAATCACTTGACCGATACCGCCGATATGGCTGTAAGCACCGAGCAATGCGATCAACAAGAACAACAATTCGCCCGCAAACATGTTACCGAAAAGTCGCATACCGAGAGAGAAGGTTTTCGCAGCGAATTCGACCAAGTTCAACAAGATATTGAATGGCAACATTGCTGGACCAAACGGAGCTGTGCACAATTCTTTAATGAAACCGCCTACGCCTTTGATCTTGAAGGAGTAGTAAATCATCAAGAAGAACACGCCAACAGAGATACCCAAAGTGCCGTTCAAATCAGCAGTAGGAACCACGCGGTGGTGGATTTCTGGGTTGATACCCAATGCTGGGAACAACCAGACAGAGAACAAATCAACTGGCAAGAAGTCCATGGAGTTCATCAAAGAAACCCACATGAAAACAGTTAAAGCCATTGGAGCGATGAAAGAAACGTTACCGTGAACGATACTCTTTGCTTGACCGTCAACCATTTCGACCAACATTTCAATCGCACATTGGAAACGGCTTGGTACGCCAGAGGTAGCTTTGCGAGAAGCCATGAACATCAAGATGATGGCTAACAAACCGCAAACCACCGACCAAATGATTGTGTCATAGTTGATATAGGACATATCAACCAAGGCTGTTTGTTGTTCATGGGAGTTGGCCAAATGCCCCAGATGATGGCCGATGTACTCTGACGGGCTTGGTGCGTGCTCGGTTGCGCTCATAATCATTGCCTAAAGAGAAGTATTAAATAACTTTTGAGTACCACGATAAACGCAGCGATAAACGCCAGCCAGTTCAAATCGGGGTAAAACATGATCACTGCGCCAAATAACGCAATGTTCATTGCAATCTTTATAAACTCGCCGACGAAAAAGTTCATCGGGCTTCCGCCTGGTTTTCGCGCGCTCCTTAATAAGCGCAAGGCGAAGAAGGCGTTAGGAATGGCGCAACACAGGCCACCAAGTAAAGCTGAAATTCCCGCAGAAAGGCCAGACACAATACTAGCCACCAGCGCGACGATGAGAGCTGCTGCAAATTGCAACAGAATAATGCGCGCCATGCCTTCCCTCGATTCTTGAATCGTTCAGTTTTACTTCTCTGATTTTTTTGTTTTATCAGCTGCACCTTAGAAGCACACAGCGTGCTGCGGGTGTTAGATCCAGTCTGATTTTTGCACTCTTTTTTCTCTATTTACGCGATTATTCTTCTTAGTTCTGCCTCAATTTGCACCATTTTTAGGCGCGAGCGAAGCCGCGTTTAATAAAACCACGGAATTATACGTGCTTGTTACACCCAGCGTCAAACGTTTGATGCATTGCAACATATTTAGCTTTGCAAAACTTTTCCCTAATTGTCTTTGCTGTATGTCGATGATTTCTAAGAAAAATCAGAAAAAATTGTTAGTTTGACTTCAAATCTGTCCAGCAATTTTGCCAGCCGAGCTGAAGCCAATATCAGTGCTCGATGCTACCCAATTTGGGGCATGCGCCAAAATCTTAATTTTTGCCGCACGCCCTTGGATTACCGTTTCTTGGCTTAATGACCGCGGATCTTCAAAATAATGCCGTCCAGCGAATCGAGATCGGCGAAATCGATGATCATTTGCCCGCGCCCTTTGCTGCCCAACTTCAAAGACACTTGGGTAGCCAATAAGTCCGAGAGCTCTTCTTCCAGTCGCGTAATATCACGTGACTTCTCTGCTTTTTCGCGCGGCTTGCTTGGGCTGCTCAATTCCGCGCTTGTCTTGGTCACAAGTTTTTCCGTGTCACGTACCGACAAGCGTTTGGCCACCACTTGATTTGCCAATTGGATCTGCGTGGCAGAGTCAACTGCTAACAAGGCGCGTGCATGGCCCATATCAATATCGCCTGCCATCAACATGGTTTGCACCGGACGCGCCAAGTTTAATAAGCGCAAGAGATTCGAGACTGCGCTGCGCGAACGCCCTACAGACTGCGCCGCCTGTTCGTGCGTAAATGAGAAGTCAGTAATCAATCGATGAATGCCCTGCGCTTCTTCCAAGGGGTTCAAATCTTCGCGTTGAATATTTTCGATCAAGGCCATTGCTGCCGCGGCTTGATCGTCTACATCTTTGACCAGCACCGGCACTTCGGTCAGCCCCGCGAGTTGCGAGGCACGGAAGCGACGCTCACCTGCAATGATCTCGTATTGTGTTTGACCATTGTTAGTGCCAATCGGACGCACCAAGATCGGTTGCATCAAGCCTTGTGCTTTAATCGATGCTGCCAACTCAGCTAAGGCGCCCTCATCCATGCGTGTACGAGGTTGATATTTACCTGCCTGCATCTGCGTTACTGGGAGTGAGCTCGGTGCGCCGGCGACGGTTGGTACTGCCTCTGCAAAGTCGTCAGCTCCACCCAAGAGCGCATCCAAACCACGACCCAAACCTTTTTGTTTTTTTGCTGCTGCCATCATCTTATTTCTTTTCCAAAGTTTTAATACGTTCAACCATTTCTGCACCGAAAGCGATGTAGGCCTGCGCACCTTTCGACGCGGGATCAAACACTACCCCCGGAATTCCGTATGAAGGCGCCTCCGCGAGACGCACATTACGTGGAATCAAAGTCTTAAAGACCTTGTCACCAAAGTGACGCTCCAACTGATCAGAGACTTGCTGCGACAAGGTCATACGCGGATCAAACATGACCCGTAACAAACCAACGATCTTCAGATCAGGATTCAAATTCGCCGCAACTTTCTTGATTGTGTTTGCCAAATCTGACAGACCTTCGAGCGCATAGTATTCGCACTGCATAGGAATGACGACCCCGTGTGCTGCGCAGAGGCCATTCAAGGTCAACATCGATAAGGCTGGTGGGCAGTCGATCAAGACGAAATCATATTCCGCATCGACTTCGCTTAAAGCCATGCGCAAACGCTTGTCGCGGTTTTCGAGCTCAACCATTTCGACTTCGGCACCCGCCAGTTCACGGTTGGCTGGTAAGACATCGAAGCCTCCCGATTCGGAGCGTACACGGGCTGTTTTTACATCTGCCATGCCCAACAAAACTTGATACACCGAGGACTGCAGTTTGGCCTTATTAATGCCCGCGCCCATCGTCGCATTACCTTGAGGATCAAGGTCAACGAGCAGGACGCGTTGATCCAATTTCGCTAGGCCAGCAGCGAGATTGACGGTTGTAGTGGTTTTTCCTACACCACCTTTTTGATTGGCAACGCAAAATATTTTAGCCATAGTCTCTCAAGTGTTATTGTGGCAAACTAAAATTACTATACAAATTATCTATTTAAATAATTACTACAACTCGAATTGGTAATGCGAAAAATTTAACTGAGATGTAATTACATTTCATCGAGTACTTTCGGTTTCACGTGTAACCAACACCTCTCCTCAGTAAAGCTGTCACTCCGAATTCGTGAGGTTCTCAATTTTCACATTTTCGTATCACGACCAAATGACGTTCCACGTGTAACCCCGGCACTTTCAATTCTTCGATACGCTCTACTTCCCAGCCCTCTGGCAAACGTTCAATTTCATCTTTCGGCGAGACGCCTTTCATCGCAAAAAACCGTCCCCCGTCACGCAACAAATGATGCGACCAATTAACGAAATTATTGAGTTCAGAAAACGCGCGTGAGGTGATCACTTGAAATGGATGTTCGACTTTGAGTAACTCAACCCG
>CAYWNE010000207.1:0-6082 GCA_964459555.1 uncultured Burkholderiaceae bacterium
ATGGATAAGCAGGGACCCAGACCGTTACTTTAGCTTCTATAGTGCAAATTATGCTTCCCGTGAATCATGGCGCGCAGCGAGAAAAGCTCGATTAATGGGCGCCCAGAAGATTAGCCTAGAACTCAGCGACATCAAATTTACGATGCAAGACTCGACCCACGCCATCTCAAGTTTCCATCAGTCCTATCGGTCTGCAACATATCAAGATGAACTCCAAAAGACATTGTATTGGGAAGAGATAAATGGCAAATGGCAAATTGTGAACGAAAGCGTTTCTGGACCTAAAGCCAAACAGTGGTAACGCATAAATTTTCAGCCAACAAAAACCCATGTCATACGACGTGGGTTTTTTTATTCATTCCTCAATAAATCAGAAAAATGCTTAGAGGCAAAAGAAAATTTTCTTGTAAAATGGGCTCAATCGATGAATCAGATGCGGGATTCGCTACTTCTCACGTCAAAACTCGGCCACACCTAAAACTTTATGATGCGACTAAACAGCAATCTCAACCGAGTTCGGCTAGCGTTGACCATCATTTTCCTGCTCGCGTTGCCAATATTGGTAAATGCATCCCTCAATTTCGATAAGTTGCGACAATCTATCAAACAAATAGGCAGTGGAGAACAAACATTTAATGAGTGGGCCAGTTTGATGAACAACGTCAGTGATCAAGCCACCGATATCAAGCTACAAAGAGTTAACGCATTCTTCAACAAGAAAATCGCATATTTTGAAGACATCGAAGTTTGGGGGCAATCAGATTATTGGGCGACTCCACTTGAGAGCATGTCAAAAGGAAAGGGTGATTGTGAAGATTTCGTAATTGCCAAATATTTTAGTCTTAGAGGTTTGGGAGTGCCTGATAGCCAACTTCGCCTGGTCTATGTAAAGGCTAGAATTGGCGGTGCAAACAGTACGCTTCAACAAGCACATATGGTGCTCGCCTACTATCCCAACGTCGATGGCGAACCAATCATCCTTGACAACCTCATATCTGAAATCCGACCAGCATCACGCCGACCTGACCTAAGTCCAGTTTTCAGTTTTAACAGCCAAGGAATTTTTGCAGGTGTAGCTGCCAACGCGCAAATGGGACCAGGCGGGACCAGTCGACTATCACGTTGGCAAGAATTACTCGACAAAGCTCACCGCGAGGGCTTTGAATAAGCAAGCAAGTATTTTATGAATTTTCTCTTTAAATTTGATCACAAATGAGGGACTTGAAATGTCTATGTATCGACAACTTTGGCTAGCAATCGCGCTCAGCACACTGTTAGCTCTCGCTGGTAGCCTTTTCGCGTCAATCATGAGTTCGCGCGCCTACCTCAATGAGCAACTGAGAATGAAAAACTCAGACAATGCGACAGTTCTCGCCCTCTCACTCAGTCAGAAGAATCTTGACGCCACTGAACTTGAGCTCATCGTTGCTTCACTGTTCGACAACGGCCACTATCAGTCGATACGTATTGTCGACCCTAAGGGAAAACTCCTAGTAGAACGTGTAGCTGCAGAAGAGCAAAACACCGTACCAACTTGGTTTGTCAAGCTACTCCCAATCAATTCGCCCGCAGGTGTCGCTCAAATCAGCAATGGTTGGATACAAGTAGGTAGCATTTCCATTGTTTCCCAAACTGGCGACGCTTACCAGACACTTTGGACAACCACTCGCGAAATGATCATCGCCCTTGCATTATCTGGCGCGCTTGCCTCCTACCTTGGTTCAATGATTATTAGGCGTTTGAAACGCCCATTGCGTGACGTCATTGAACAAGCGAAAGCTATGGTTGAACGGCGCTTCATTACAATCGAGGAGTCAAAAGTACCTGAGCTGAAACAATTAAGCGTCGCGATGAATTCGACTACCAGTCTATTGAAGGCGATGTTTGCTGAGGAAGCAGAACGTCTGGAACAGCTTCGACGTCAAGCCAACACCGATACCGTTTCTGGACTCTATAACCGCAGTAATTTCCTATCTCAGCTGCAAATCACTGTGGAGGAAGAGAATGCTCCGCCAGGAAGTCTTGTTTTGATGCGGATCAATGGATTAATCGAAGCCAATCGTATCTTGGGCAGAGTAAAAACCGATTCCTTACTAAGAAATTTAGGGCAAATTCTCAACGTGTATCAATACGAGCTACCAGATGGATTCGCAGCTAGGCTCAACGGAACCGATTTCGCGCTCTTAAGTCGACAATCGTCTATAGATCAGGTTGCCAACACCCTCACCGAGCAAATCACTTCTCTTTTTGCGCAGACCGAATGTGAAATAAAAGCTTTCATTGGCTATGGCACTTTTGAATACGGCATCTCTCCAAGCATTCTTCTCTCTCAAGTTGACGCCGCGGTGGCCAGTGCTGAGGCAAGCAAGCAAAGCGGGGCATTTAAGGCGGCGCCCTTGAATATCGAGCATGCACCGAAATCACTCGAAGAGTGGAGCAAACTCATCCAAAGAGCAATCGACCAGAACTGGGTGCGTTTAGACTACTTTCCGGTGGTTGATAAAGAACTCAATCTCGTTCATAAAGAGGCGGCGTTACGTCTAATGTTCGGCGGTGAGTGGTTTCCAGCAGGCCGCTTCCTTCCAATTGCGGAACGCTTAGGATTAACGAGTCAATTGGATATGATTGCAGTAAAACTCGCGCTCGCCGAGATACAAGCTCAATCGAATCAACAACAGATCTCGGTTAACATTTCCTCGCAATCTGTTAACGACACCGACTTCCGCGATCAACTTGGGATCCTACTGAACACGAAACCAGAAGCATGCCGCTTACTATGGCTGGAAGTACCAGAGGTTGGTGCTTTCGCAAACATTGATAGCTTCCGCAGCTTCCACCAGGTCATTAAAAAGTGTTCTTGCAAAATCGGTTTAGAACATTTTGGTCGCCACCTCGAACAGATTAATTTGATGCATGACTTGAACCTGGACTTCGTTAAATTCGATGTGAGCTTCATCAGAAATATTGAAACGATTCCAGCCAATCAAGAATTCTTACGTGGAGCTGCCGGAATCTTGCATCGCATGAACCTAACGGTGTTCGGCGAAGGCTTATCAACCGAAGAAGAATTCAAGACTTTGGTGCGCTTGAACATTGATGGCATGACCGGCCCTCATATCGGCAAGCTAATAAAATAAACCGAGCACGTTTTAATTCTTGTAAGCGAAGAACACCATTGCATTTCCTGTTCAAATCTTACATCTATATTTAAAAAAAAGAGGAGCTTGGCTCCTCTTTTTTTAGTCTGTCACCAACTTCCCTTTCGAGATTAGATCGTTGATGACTTGCAGGTCTGTCGTGAATCCGGTGGTTAAGTTCACACCACTGAAGACGATCTGCTGAACACTATTGTTCGTCACATCAGTAAATGTTCCACTAACCGCATGGCCGGCAGTGAACGCTCCGGTGGTACTAATATACGCAATAGTATTCGTACCATTCCAAGTAAAGTGAATAAACTTATCGAGCGTCGCTGCAGATTCACCGGACAACAAATCACGGAGATCAAGTCGATCACCACCTGATGCAAACGTACCCGTACTAAAGTCGGCGATCGTATCGATCGCTTGGGCAGCATTGGTACCGTTATCATTCAGAGACCACTTGAATGTATCTGCACCAGCACCGCCAGTCATCGAATCGCTACCTTGCCCGCCGAGAATCATATCATCGCCATTACCTGCACTGATCGTATCATTTCCGGCCGCGGCAGAAATATAATCCTTACTGCCACTTGTACTATTGATCACGTCACCGTTAATCGTGTTGGCGTTCGCATCACCGTAGAAATAGTCGTAACCGTCTGCTCCCATGCCACCCAAGATCTTGAATGACACGTTTTGAGCCGCGGAACTAGCTGTACTTCCATTCGGCTCCGTCGTCGTTGCGATAACCGACATGCTAATGTCACCGGTTGTGCTAGACGGCAGCTGTAAGGTTGCACTAGCAAGTTGTGCCGCTGGCACCGTCACGACCCCACCGACTGGCGTGATACCAGATGGACTTGCAGAAGTGAATATAATTGCCCCAGCAGGCAAACTTGAGAAACTATAGCTGATCGACTCTGATCCGTCATTATCAGGTGTTGTCGCCGACACGTACGAAGACAAAGCAATGTTTGTTTTCGTTCCTGAGGATGCATTGCCAGCGAGTACACCTTGACTTTCGACTAAGCTGATATTGTCGATCATCGCACCACGACCGTTCGCGTTATAGCTTTCCGCGTCAGTGACAATCTTAATACGCTGCGTCGCACCATTACCGACGAAACTAAAGCTAAGGCTCTGCCAATTCATCGAAGTCAGTGGACTCAAGTTTGAATAGCTCGCAACCTTTACGCCACCAACATAGACCGACATGATGGTAAAGTCATTGGCAAAGCCATTACGTCCTGCGTAATCAAACGAAAGCTGATAAAGATGTCCAGAGACTGTCGCAACATCACGATAAATACCGACCGTCTGTACGTTACCAGATGCATTATTAAGCTCTAACCAGTTTGTACCATTTCCAGCCTTTGCCTGCATGTTGGTATATGTGTTGCCATCCGAACCAGCCATCGAATCGCCTGTAGACCAAATTTCAAAAGCGTTTGTACCGCCAGTGAATGGATCAGTGCCACCGGTCGTAGCATCCATCCTTGTCCAACCCGAAAGCGTCGTCGTCGCTGTGTACGAGGTTGAAGTCGTATCTGGGTTCAATGTTCCTTGAGCTACACCGGTATCTGCTGCTTCCCACGAAGTTGTGAACTTCGTTGATGCAGTGAAATTGGTAACTGTCAAAGTCGGTGCGTCAGCCACTGGTTTTACATCGACCGTCATTGTTGCGGTCGTACTTGTATGCCCTGCTGCGTCGACACCTTGATAAGTGAAGGTAGCATAGTCGTTCTTCAAATTTCCAACACCAGCGCTTGCAAAACTACTGTCACCAGATTGATTTGCAGCCGGCACAAAACGCAAGTTGTTTGCTGCAATCTGAGCTTGAGTCAAAGTAGTTGTGCCAGCGACCACAGCGACCCATGCACTACCATTAAAGTACTGCAAGGTCCCCACGGCTGGTACCGACATAATCTTGACGCTCAGCGTATCTCCAGCATTCGCATCTGTAATACCAAAATCGCTCCAACCGAACCGGTATGTTGCTGCATTTACAGAACCTGAACCTGTTACAACTGAGGCAGCTTCTTCAGTAATATACACACTACCATTCGCTGCGACTGGCGCAAAATCATTATCGGTAATAGTGCCGGTTCCTGTGACGCCGCCCACGGTCAATGGCACCGTTTCACTACTCTCAATCGTTGTGTCATCGACCGTAGGCAAGGTCACCGTAAAACTAGTAACACCAGCGGGCACGGTCAAAACACCTGCGGACAACGTAACTCCATTCGAGAAAGTCGGCGTACCATAATCTCCAGCTGCAGCGGTACCGCCACCGAGCGTATAACTGAAGGTCGTTGCAACACTTGATGCGTTCGTCATATTCACTGTATAGACCAGTGAATTTCCTTCAGCCACCGTAGGACTCGTCACAGAACTAATTGTTGGTGCTGCATCATCATCATTGATTGTACCCACGCCAGTCACACCACCAACTGTTACGTTGTAGGTTTCATTTGGCTCGTCAATCGTATCTTGCGTACTTGGTACCGTGATCGTGAAGCTTGTTACACCGGCTGGAACAATCAAGTTTCCTGCTGACAGTGTCACACCATTCGAGAACGTCGGTGTGCCGTAGTCTGTACCGCTAGTCGCTGTACCACCTCCTATCGTGTACGCAAAACTTGTGCTGACCGATGAGGCGTTACTCAAGGTCACTGTATGGACCAATGATGTGCCTTCAGTTTTTGCGTCGCTTGTCACAGAGCTGATCGTCGGCGCAAGATCATCGTCATTGATTGTACCCACGCCAGTCACACCACCAACTGTTACGTTGTAGGTTTCATTTGGCTCGTCAATCGTATCTTGCGTACTTGGTACCGTGATCGTGAAGCTTGTTACACCGGCTGGAACAATCAAGTTTCCTGCCGACAGTGTCACACCATTCGAGAACGTTGGTGTGCCGTAGTCTGTACCGCTAGTCG
>CAYWNE010000208.1:0-4117 GCA_964459555.1 uncultured Burkholderiaceae bacterium
TTATCGCCGAGCAGGATGCAGGTGAATTTCTCGTACCCGCTTTTGGCACAGCGATCAAGCCCAAGATGCCGGTGCGGAGCTCGGATAGCATGAACACCGCCAACACCAGTGTGATCAAGATGAATGATCGCTTGTATGCCTTGTGGGAAGGCGGTTCCGCACATGCTCTCGATCCGATTAGTTTGGCGACTGAGGGCATTGTGAGTTGGACTCCAGAACTCACCGGCATGCCATTCTCCGCGCATCCCAAGGTCGAACCGGATGGCACGATGTGGAACTTCGGCACCATGATGGGTAAGCTGGTTCTCTATCAATTTTCTCCGCAAGGCAAGTTAGTGCAGCACCATGTGATGAATGCACCGAGTTCCGCCATGGTGCACGATTTTGTGACTTCACAAGGCTATTTGATCTTCTTGTTTTCGCCTATCCATCTCGATATGAAATCGGTACAAAATGGTGTCAGTATGGTGCAGGCTATGCAATGGAAAGCGCAAGAAGCTACCAAGCTTTTGGTGATTGATAAAACGGATTTCAGCAAAACCTATTTGATGGAATTGCCAGCGATGATGCTGTTTCATTTTGGGAATGCTTGGGACGATGGCCAGAAAATTCGCCTTGATTTTGTAAAGAGCAAAGACATGGGTAATTTTCAGAGCATGATGCCGAAGATGATGCTAGGACAAGATGTCACGGGCGATCCTTCTTCACCGGCTTTCTTGGAAATCGATGTGAAGAAACAACGCGTGAGCATGACAGAGCGGACGGAAATTTTAGAGTTCCCACGCGTCGATCCCCGTGTGGTTGGCAGACGCAATCGCTACGTGTTTTATCCGTATGCCAGCGACAGCTCTCAATACAATGCGCTCAATGGTGTGATGCGTTTGGATGTCGAAAGCGGTAAGGTCGATCGTTTCCATTTCGGCGAGCGCATGCGTTTGGAGGAGCATGTCGTGGTACCCAAAGCAGGATCGAGTAAAGAGGGAGAGGCGTGGTTAGTTGGCGTCGGTTTTGACATCCAAGAACAAAGCAGTTTCGCCTCGGTGTTCGATGCACAAAATCTGGCGGCGGGGCCTGTGGCATTGGCACGCTTACCGTATTGGACGCCGCACTGTTTTCATGGGAATTTTTATACAAGTTAAATCGAGCAGATTCAGCTTCAATTTCAGCTTCAATGTCGGCATCAACTTCAGTACCACTCCGCATTAGCCTTGTTTATGTATTCAAGTGCGACTGAACTCCGTCCCAGAATCTCGCTGGACAGCGGATTCTGGCCGAGTTCTTAGCGCAATGATGATAAGACCGGTGATGTTCAGCTCGCACGCCGCATGAAGACATTAATCGTGTTGCATGCGAGCTTTGATCTAGCGCCAGTTTGTGTGCGATTGCTTTTTCAGCGCAGACATCACAGATCTCGTCTTCTACAGAGTGAGAATAAGATGGTCTGATGATACGACTAGTTCTTTTTAGCTAGTCTCCAATCCAGTCAGAGAATTGACCCCAGTGTGGCGCAGCATAGACTCAACGTATTGATCATACGTCTATTTTTTCGCGCTGGAGGCATCATGCTCGCAACAAGGCAAGTTCTGCACAACTCAAATCAGTTACCACTCAGTTCAAAATCACGCAAGCCAATCACACTTAAGCCAATTACGCGAGCACTGCAATCAGCGTTTGTATTGGCCACGATTTGCCTCGCACCAGCGATTCAGGCGCAAAACAAACAGAACGATGCTGCCAGCATCGATCATAAACAAACAGTGGTGATTAGCGCGACACGGTATGAAACTTTGCTTGAAAATGTGCCCCTTTCAATTGACGTGATCGGACGTGAAGAGCTTGATCGTAACGGTGTTGCCGATATTCGAGATATCGCCCGCAATCTGGCCAATATCGAGGTAAAACGTGCCCCTGCACGCTTTACCATTACCGGTGTGGGAAATGCGACAGGGCGCGATGCTAATGCTGGTTTTAGTATTCGTGGGCGAGATGGCAATCGGGTCTTGATGGTGATCGACGGCGTGCGCCTACCACGCAGCTATGTCAACGGTAGTAATGCCTTTGGCCGCGATTCTTTGGCGATGGATCTGGTCAAGCAAGTGGAGATCACGCGGGGCCCAGCATCGGTGTTGTACGGCTCTGACGGTCTAGCGGGCTTAGTGAATTTTATTACCATGAATCCTGATGATGTTTTGCGCCAAGCTTCGCCTCGCAAGGATGGAGCTCAGCAAGACTATGCTGGCACGCTTGGCCTCAGTTGGAATGGTGACGATCATAGCCGAGTCATGAACGGAACGATGGTGGGCCGCATTAATCCAGAATGGACATGGCTGCTCACAGCGAATACGACCCAAGGATCAGAGTTACGCAATCAAGGTAGCAATAATGTCGCCAATATTGATAGAACGACGCCCAATCCTGAGTCCTATCATAGTCAGGCAGCTTTGTTCAAACTCGTTTATCGTCCGAACCCACTGCAACAACATAGTCTGACCGCAGAATGGGTGCATAAAACCTCTGAAATCGAGCTACTTTCTAGTCGTGCCAAGCTGCCATTGACGTCTGCCTCGTCAGTGACTGGAGAGCATGCTAATAAAGATTTTCAAAGACAGCGTTTGCAGTTGACCTCACGCTATCAACTGGTCGATAGTGTGGTGGATCACATTCAAACTAATTTGAGTTTTCAAGATAGCGATGCGCAGGACAACGGCGTCACACATAGAAACACCTTGGCCGACCGCGTACGTTTAGTGTCCTATCAAGAGCGGGGATGGCAAGCCAATCTCATGGTCGATAAATTGATCAAACACGACGCACAGTGGGCACAACGGTGGAGTATGGGATTCGATTACGCCAATCTGAAAGTCAGTAACTTTTTCAACGGTGTTGATCCGGGTAACGCAGACTTTGTGCCTCGTAAATATTTCCCTGATACACGAGATTCCAGTAAGGCAGTATTCTTGCAAGATGAGATCTTTGCGGGCAAATGGATCATTACACCTGGCATTCGATTTGATCACTTCGATCTTGATGTTCTGACGCAAGCAGGCTTTGCACCACCAGCGAAAACACCAGCTAAATCTTTATCGGGCAGCGCCACTGTGCCGAAATTGGGTATGGTCTATAAGCTTGATCGCGATTGGAATCTCTATGTTAATGGAGCAGGCGGTTTCCGCGCCCCCAATGCACAGCAGATCAACGGTGTGTTTGATAGCTCGACGGTGCCAGCGGTATTGTTGTCGAATCCTGATTTGCGCCCAGAAAAGAGTCGCAATATCGAAGTGGGTCTGCGCGCCTTCTATGACTTTATAAACTTCGATCTCGCTGCTTTCCGCGGCCAATATCGCGACTTAATCTACGATAAAAAACCCCTAGGCGGCAAGGGTGTGGCAGGTGATCCCGCGATCTTCCAAACCGTCAATATCGATAAGGCCATCATCAAAGGTTATGAGTTGCGTGGGACCGCGCAGTGGGGGCGGATTGCGGCATTCGAAATCAGCTCGCCATTTGCTGTCGGTCATACACAGGGCTGGGATGAGACCACGCATTTGCCACTCAACTCAATTAATCCGAGCAAAGTTGTTATGGGTTTGCGTGTAAAGAGCGCTGACCTCGACCTACAATTGAATGCGCGCCACCTCAGTGCAAAAACAGAGGCCGACATGAATAGCCCTTACTTACCGAAACCTGCCACGCCGCCACGCATTAAACAGTTTGCTGTTCCCGCCGCCAACGTGCTTGACATGCAACTCAGTTACCGCGTCAACGCACAACTCCTCGCACGGGTGTCGATCGAAAATCTCGGCAATAAGAAGTATTGGAATTGGGCCGATGTCCAAGGTCTAGCGGCAAACTCGGCTGTGGTTGACGCTTATACTCAAAGTGGGCGAGCAGCACATGCTTCTTTGAATTGGCGTTTCTAATGCGAGACCTCGGCACAACTTACTGCGCGACCGGATTTTGAGTCTGTGATGCTCGCTGTGCTCCAGCACAGGTGCGCTTCTCAACTCAAACTTCGGCCGCTCGCTACAGTTGTGCAAGGAACTTAACTTACTGCGCGACCGAATTTTGAGTCTGTGATGCTCGCTGTGCTCCAGCACAGGTGCGCTTCTCAACTCAA
>CAYWNE010000208.1:4217-6076 GCA_964459555.1 uncultured Burkholderiaceae bacterium
ACTTCGGCCGCTCGCTACAGTTGTGCAAGGGGCCTCAATTGGTGACACTTTTTAGTCAGCATTGAATTAGGGCGTATCGGGCTGGTCTGGACGCCCTTTTTCTATTGGACGTGATGATTGAATACCAGCGGATAGAGCGAATGAGATGCGAGCTCTTGGCTTGACTTAGAGCTTGCTGATTAGGGTTGCGTTACACCTACATCGATTGCATCAGACAGGTGGAGATCGAGCACTCTACGGCGAATGTCGAGGTTAACGATTTGGGTTAATCCAGCTTCGTCGCTGACACTGACATAGCGAAAACTTCGCTCAAAACGGAACCAACGAAATGCTTTTTCGAGGACGGTAATGCGAGCGGGATAAAGCCGGGCATCCTGCACCCCTTCGCGCATTTTGTAGTCGTGGACATAGCCTTGGTAGACGGGTTCTCTGTCTTCCGCATAAGACAATTCCCATAGCTCATCGCCGGTACTGAGGACGGCAATACAGCTCTTGCGTGGCATAGCGTGTACCAAGTAAGCGATACGCGCCTTGTTGTGACGATGGTCTTCGACCTCTGTGCTCTCGATGACTTTGAGCCGATGTTTGTCGTAGACCTCAAGACGAGCGCCGTCTTGCGTGATTTGAAAAATCAGGTCTTTCGTGTCACAGCTCTGGCTGTACACAGTTTCCGCCGCGACCGATGGTGAGGCTAAACTCCAAGCGCAGCAAACAATGATGATGTTTGAGAATAGTCGTGTCATAAAAAAAGGCGTGCCATGGCTTACTGGCACGCCGAAGATGGAACTACTTCAACTCGTTCCTCATGATGAAATTTTTCTGGAGCAGCTAGTTCAAGCTCAGGATGTATTCCACCATGGTTTTAAGGTCAGCATCATTGACCTTTCCCGCGTTCGGCGGCATAGGAACGGGACCCCACACGCCACTACCACCATCTTTCACTTTCTTGATGAGGAGGTTGACTGCTTGGGCATTGCCTTTGTATTTATTGGCGACCTCCTTAAAGCCAGGACCGAGGATCTTCTTATCCACTCCATGGCAGGCCATGCAGCCATTCTTCTGCGTCAGTTCAGCACCGGAGTTTGCCATGGCGGGCGTTGCAGCCGTACCGAGACCGAGCAAGGCAGTGACGCCGATGGCAGTGATAATTTTTTTCATGATCAATTTCCTTCCGTCTTAATAGACATCGTGTTGCGTGTTATTGACATTGAACTTGCCAGTTGGCGTGTTCAAGCGCTTATCACGAATCACAGCTTTCAATTTGCGGGTTTTGTCGTCGACGATCACGATGGCAGATTCTTTGTCTTTGGCGCTCCAGACCGAGAACCAGACTTCATCACCCGCTTGGTTATATTCAGGTTGAACGATGCGTTTTGCGCCTTCGCCTAAGCCTGACCATTCACCAATCGGTAAGGTGACAAAGCCTTTTTGCAGGTTGTTGATATCGAATACAGCAACCGATTGACTGATCTTTGTGTCAGGATGCAATGGCGTATCAACCCATAGGTTCTTAGACTTTGGATGGGTCTTGATGAATAATGATCCACCACCTTGACCCTTCACAGTATCGACCACTTTCCACGCCTGATCTTTGTGTTTAACCGGGTCGGTACCAATCATCGAGATGCTTTCATCGCCGAGGTGACTTGTCGCCCATACGGGGCCAAGATTTGGATGGACAAAGTTAGCGCCGCGGCCTGGATGCGGTGTCTTGCCGACATCAACGATCGCTGCCATTTTGTCTTCTTTAGTATAGTCCACAGCAATCTTGTTCGAGGCATTCGCAGCCACTAAGAAGTAACAAACCGTTGAATCGAAGCCACCATCATGCAAGAACTTAGCTGCGTCGAGCGTGGTGA
>CAYWNE010000209.1:0-5995 GCA_964459555.1 uncultured Burkholderiaceae bacterium
CAGTGGCAGTGTGGTCGCCTTTCTTTGCTTACTTTCTTTGGCGAAGCAAAGAAAGTGAGTGGCCGCCGGGCCACACCCGGCCTGCGCAACAATTAAGACGAGTTTACATTCAAAGAACTTCCACATCCCTCAAGTTTTGCCGCTCTCACACTACTCTCTGTGCCTCTGCGTTGAAAGGTTTTGCAGTCAAGGTTCGGTGCATCGAACGCCTGTGGCGATATTGCAGTGGGCGATATGAGCGCATTCCACTACATCGATCTCGGCCATGATTTGCTTTTCTCCGAGCCACTTCTGTGTTCCTGTGCCTCCGTGTTGAGAGGTTTTGCAGTAAAGGTTCAGCGCATCGAACGTCTGTAGCGTTACAACAGTGGGTGATTTCAAAGAATTCCACTACAATGTCCCCATTTTTCAAGCTGTAGTTGTTACCAACTCCCTCCGATCGCAAGCACCATGGCAAGACTACCGCGGCTGGTGATTCCTCACCAAGCGCATCACATTACGCAAGCAGGCATTGACGGCAAGATTCTTTTTGTCGACGCCGCCGACTTTCAAGCTTTTGCCGATTGGCTCAAAGCTGGGGTTAAGCAATATAAGCTAGCCTTGCATGCGTATTGCATTTTGCCGGATCGTTTCCACTTATTGGCTACACCGAGTGATGCAGAGGGTTTGGGTAAGTTGATGCAGTGGTTAGGGCGTTATTACGTGCCTTACTTCAACGCCAAATACAAACGTTCTGGTTTGCTATGGCAAGGGCGTTTTAAAGCGACCGTGATCGACGCCGCCAATTATTTTCTTCCTTGCTGTGTTTTGATTGAAGAGATGCCGGTGCGTCAGCATTTGGTGCATGAGCCTGCGAGTTACGGCTGGTCGAGCTGCCAGCATCATTTGGGCTTACGAGTTGATCCCTTGGTGGCTGACCACGCGATGTACTGGGACTTAGGTAATACGCCTTTCCAACGTGAAGCGGCTTATCGCGAATTGTTGGAACGCGGTCTGTCGTCGGCGCATTTTCAAGCGATTAGTAATGCGACCAATAAGGCTTGGGTCTTAGGCTCTGAGACATTTAAAGCTGAGATGGCGAAACAAACCGAGCGCCGCGTCGAACCCGCTGCACGTGGGCGGCCACGGAAACATCCGGTCAAAGTCAGTGCGACAGCATCGAAGGCAGCAGAGCATCAAGACCATAGCAACACCTCCAATACCTGATGCAAACGGTACCCGCAGCCTTTGCTCAGTGAATCGTGATTCCGAAAAGAAGAGGGTGAAGCAAACGGATCTGCTTCACCCTCTCTTTACATCGGTGTTACTAACAGTGCGTCAGCTGCGACTTTATCAATGCTTAGTGGTGATGACCGTGTTCGCCGTGCACGTGACGATGAGCGATCTCTTCTGGCGTTGCTGGACGCACTTCCAACACGTGAACGCCGACTTTCAAAGTCTTACCAGCCAATGGATGGTTACCATCTAACATCACTTGATCGCCCTTGATCTTGAGTACGGTGTAAATCGTTTCTTCGCCTTGATCATTGACGCCTTGCATGGCGCCGCCAACTTTCACGCCTGGCGGGAAATCTTTCTTAGAAATCGTGCGCAACAGGCTTTCATCACGCACGCCAAAGGCGTCTTCAGGCGCCAAAGTCATGGCGGCTTTAAAGCCTGGTTCTTGGCCTTGCATGGCCTCTTCAATTTTCGGCAGCAAGTTGTCGTAGCCGCCGTGCAAATAGGCGACTGGTGTTTTGCCATTTTCGAGTACTTTGCCTGTGCTTTCACTGACCGTTAAACGTAGGGTCACAACGGTGTCTTTATCAATTTTCATATTGGGTTTATCGCTTTTTTGAGAAAACCGACATGATAGCGGAATTGCGGTGATAGCTTGTATCTCGTATTCAAAGGGGGGCAATATTTAGGGAAATTTTTCGAGGACTGAAATGGGATCAAGTCGCAGACCCGCTCTAACCGCTGCTGTTTTGCTAATGGCCTCACCACAAAAACAACTAGCAGGCTGATGTAGTTATAACAGAGAGTGAAATCTGATGGAAAATTGTTGACACAAGGTAACTCCCTTGGCAAAGTTGTTTGAGTTTCTGATGAGATATCTGAATCATCATCCCACTATTATCCCTTAAGTAAGGTGCGGCATTGAAGAGAGTCGAGAAATTCCAGCGTTGGTTTTGTATCGCCCTATTAAGTTTGGCGATCTTGGCGCTTGGACTTGTGCTAAAGGCGCAAGCGGCCTCGACTTCAGAACTCCGGTTTCAGCGCTTGTCAGCGTTGGGGGCCGATCAGTTATCGACACTCTCACTATTGCAGGATAGGCAAGGATTCATTTGGATAGGTACCAACAATGCTGGTCTCTATCGCTTTGACGGTTACCATAGCGAGAAGTATCAAAGCCAAGCCAATGATCCACACAGTCTTCCCCACGATAGGATTTCTGCCCTGTATGAGGATCAGCAAGGAAGGATATGGGCGGGGACACAAAACGGCTTAGCCTTGTTTAATCCCAAGACCAATAACTTCACGCGTTACATAATAGAAGGCGGACCGAGCAATCAACGCATCATTAAAGTGATTGCCTCAGACGGCAAAGATGGATTGTGGTTAGCAACTTGGGGTGGTCTACAACACTTCGACACCAACACGGGAAAATTCACGCTCTATGCCCATGATCCGAATCGGCCTGATAGTCTCGGCAAGAATGATCTGAACGCCATTGTGGTTGATCAGGACGGTGGGGTATGGGCAGGAACTTGGCCTGCTGGTCTAGATTATCTCGCTCCAGGCTCAAGCAGTTTTCAACACTATCGCCTTGATAGCGAAAACGCGCCTGACTCTAAATTGAATATTGTTCGTTCGCTCTTCATCGATGATCATAAACGTCTGTGGATCGGCACTGAGAACGGTGTGGTCTTGTGGGATACCATGCAAGAATGGAGTACTCGTAAGCGCCTAGATACGCCATCGAGCCGTGTCAATTACTTGTACCGCGATCGCAATGGCGTCATGTGGGCTGCCACTTTGTCGGCTGGGCTTTTGCGTTGGAATGCCGAACAGGAACGTTTCACCCAATTTGTGAAACAAGCGATTGATCCCTATAGTTTGCCTTCAGATGATGTGCGAGCGGTATTGCATGATCGCGGTGGTATGTTGTGGGTCGCTACGCTGACCGATGGTATCGCGCTCGCCAATTTGAATAGCCGAGGATTTCGACGCATTATTCCTTTCGATGCAGATGCTGATAATCCGCGCCCCAACAATTCGCTACTGCGCATCGTTGGCAAAGGCGATGGCAAATTATGGCTCAGTAGTAATAGCGGGGTTGCCTTGTTTGATCCGGTTAGTGGCGATGTATTGAAGCGCTACCAAGCCGACAAAAAACGCAAAGGCGCCTTGAGTAATGATCTTGCATATAGCCTTTATCAAGAGAAGGACGGACCTTTATGGGTTGGAACCTCGGTCGGCCTCAATCGGCTTGATCCCGGTAAGGACGAATTTAGACTGTTTCGCTTTGGCAGTATTGCTGACGACTACATCAATGTCATTGCAGCAGCAGCCGAAGGTAAGTTGTGGTTAGGGACTGGTGATAGCTTGATTCACTTTGATCCGCACACTGATCGCTATACGAAATACACGCCCGATCCGAAAAATCCCACAAGCCGAAGCGCAAAAGGCACCACGGTTATTCTGCATGACAAACAAGGTCGCGTTTGGGCGGGTGCTGAATGGGTCGGTGGTGGTCTCGATTTACTTGATTTAGCGACCGGTCAGTTCCGTCATTTTAAACATCACGCACAAGATGCTACGAGTATCAGCGCCGATAATGTATCGTCGCTCTATCAAGATAATAAAGGGCGTATTTGGGTTGGTACGATTAATGGATTGAATCTCCTCGTTGAGGAAAAAGGAGAATATTCTTTCCGTCATTTTGATGGCCCCAATAGCGTTGGTCGAGCCAAGATTGTGGCGATTGAGGGCGATCACAAAGGGCGTCTGTGGTTGAGTACAGTCGACGGTTTGATTGGCTTTGATCCCGACCATGGCGACGTCTATCGCTACAATATCAGTGATGGTTTATCAGATAATTTTGCGGGGCCATCGCATCGAAGTGCTGATGGTCTTTTGTATTTCGGCGGCACGAAGGGCATGACTGTGGTCAACCCCGACAAAGTGCAACGCATTACTGTGCCGCCCCAAGTGGCGATCACTGATATCAGTGTGTTTAATCGTTCACTTAAGTCAGGCAAAGGTAGTGATGGCGTGGCCTTGCAAGGCTCGGTCACCGCGCCCATGGGATTGAGTATTGCACGTCAGGAGTCGGTATTCTCGATTGAGTTTGCGGCGCTACATTTCACCAATCCAAGCGCTAATCGTTATGCCTATCGCTTGGCCGGATTTGATCGTGATTGGGTTGAAGTCGATGCCGACCATCGCAATGCCACCTACACAAATCTGAATCCCGGGGACTATACATTTCAGGTGAAAGCGACCAATGATCTTGGTGTGTGGAGTGACAGTATTACCAGTGTCAATATTGCGATTCCTCCTAAGTATTATCAGACCACATGGTTCCGCTGGTTGGTAGCGGTTCTGAGTGCGGGCTTGTTATGGCTTGCTTACCTCTGGCGAGTGGGACATTTGAAGCGTGATCAAGCACGACTTGAAGCTCTGGTGGCGGTGCGCTTGCAAGAGCTTCTGGCGCAACAGCAGGTCAATCGTGACAATGCAGAACGGATGCAAGCGGTGCTACAGAATGCTGCTGATGCGATCCTCACAGCGGACAAGCATTGGACCATAGAATCCTGCAATCAGGCAGGCCTCGAGATTTTTGCCGCCTCAGCAGAAGCGATCCATGGTCGTTCTTTCCTGCAGTTCTGCGTAGAGGATTTGAGTGAGCGATTGCAACAGGGCATACAAGCACCTGATTTTATCGAGAAGGGTCACGCAGAATTAGAAGTGCAATTGAAGCGCGCCGATGGAACGCCGTTTATTGCAGAACTATCGCTCAGTGGATTTGCAGATGCGGGACAGCGCAAATTTATTTTGGTCGTACGTGATGTGACAGAACAGCGCCGCGTCGAAAAACTCAAAACGCAGTTTGTGTCGACGGTCAGTCATGAATTGCGTACACCACTCACAGCGATACGCGGCGGTCTCGGCTTGATGGTCGGTGGCGCCACCGGCGAGTTACCACCAGCGGCTGCCAAACTAGGCCAGATT
The DNA here is from genome assembly GCA_964459555.1 of uncultured Burkholderiaceae bacterium. Taxonomy (GTDB): domain Bacteria; phylum Pseudomonadota; class Gammaproteobacteria; order Burkholderiales; family Burkholderiaceae_D; genus Undibacterium. The sequence goes on from CAYWNE010000209.1 coordinate 5,218, forward strand.
GCTTTGGGCAATGCAGAGCGCCTTGCACGTTTGATTAATGATCTACTCGATATGCAGAAAATTGAGGCCAATATGATGGACTTCAATTTCCAGCAACTGGCGCTAGAAAAATTATTGGCCGACGTTATCGAATCGAATCAAGCGTTCGCTCAGAAGCTTGGTGTGCAACTCGAATTGCAAAACACGTTTAGCAATGCAAATTTGCGCGTCGATGCGGATCGCTTCGCACAGGTGATGGCAAATCTTATGTCTAATGCTTGCAAGTATTCGCCGAAAGGCGGCATCGTCACTTTGCGCACGGTACCGCAAGGCGAACATCGAGTGCGTTTAGAAGTGGTCGACCGTGGCCCCGGCATCCCTGCACAGTTTGCTGAACGGATCTTCCAAAAGTTCTCACAAGCAGATGCCTCCGACACCCGCGCCAAAGATGGCACAGGACTTGGTTTGGCGATTGCCAAAGAGATGGTGGAGAAGATGGATGGTGCGATTGGGTTTATGCCTAATCCTGAAGGTGGGACGATATTTTTTGTGGAGTTTGAGTGGCGTTGAGTGATGAGGAATCTGGAATCTAAGCGAACCTTGCGCTTATGTGTTGTCATTCCTGCGAAGGCAGGAATCCAGTGTCTTTCTGTTTTTACTCACGTTAAACGATATCCATGCCCAACCTTCACAGGCCGGGAGTGGCCCGGCGGCCACTTACTTTCTTTGCTTCGCCAAAGAAAGTAAGCAAAGAAAGGCGACCACGCTGCCACTGCCCTTCGGGTGCCCAATTGTGCGA
>CAYWNE010000210.1:0-5983 GCA_964459555.1 uncultured Burkholderiaceae bacterium
AACTTTGCTGTTGTTCGTCGTCCCTCACCCTAACCCTCTCCCGCCTGCGGGAGAGGGGATGACCTTGGCTCACTTGATTGGGGGGGCGTGGCGGTAACGGGCGAAAAAAGGGGGAGCGTCATTCCCGCGAAGGCGGGAATCTAGTGGCGTTTGTTTTTGAGCTCGTTGAGGTTAATTGCGTCTGTAGGTCGGGGGTGGCCCGACAGCCACTCACTTTTCTTGTCTCGCCAAGAAAAGTAAGCAAAAGAAGGCGACCGCACTACGTCTCCCTGCGGGTTCCCAATGCTGCAAGACAAAAAATGGGAAAGCCTTGAAACTCACTTCGTTCAAACAACAAGGCTTTCTTTTTCCATTTTCTGTCTTGCATCATTGGCGACGTAGAAGCGGATTAAGGACAACGGCAATTTCAAAAGCAACTTCAAAGGCAACACCAAAAGCCACTTCAAAGGCAACTTCAAAGGCAACTTCAAAGGCAACACCAAAAGCCACTTCAAAGGCAACTTCAAAGGCAACGACCCTGGGCTCCTGCCTTCGCAGGAGCGACGGTAATGGAGGTTGCTGTTGGTTTTCGCTCCCTTCTCCCGCGGGCGGGAGAAGGGTTGGGGATGAGGGGCGTTGAGGGAGAGATATTGGTGTTTTGGGGCGAGATCGTTATTTGAAGCTGTGTTTGTGTTTGGTTTTTATTGAACTTTGCTGTTGCTCGTCGACCCTCACCCTAACCCTCTCCCGCCTGCGGGAGAGGGGATATTAAAGTGAGGTTTGTCATTCCCGCGAAGGCGGGAATCTAGTGGCCTTTGAAATTGGAAACGGCATAGGCAACGACGCTGGGCTCCTGCCCCCGACTAAGGCATTCGATGGCACGGTCTTCGCAGGAGCGACGGTAATGGAGGTTGCTGTTGGTTTTCGCTCCCTTCTCCCGCGGGCGGGAGAAGGGTTGGGGATGAGGGGCGTTGAGGTAGGGATATTGGTGTTTTGGGATGGGGCGTGATTTGAAGCTTGCGCGGTGTTGGTTTTTTTGCGCTTTGCTGTTGCTCGTCGACCCTCACCCTAACCCTCTCCCGCTTGCGGGAGAGGGGATGTTCGTCGTTGCGACGAGGTAGGGCTCCGGTCTTCGCAGGAGCGACGGTATTGGATGTTGCTGTTGATTTTTGCTCCTTCCCTTTCAAGGGGAAGGCTGGGATGGGGATGGGGTTTCTTCAATTTGTTTGATTGGCGTTCGAATCAGGGCGATGATGACGATAATCAGTAGCAGCACCGAGCTGGCCACAAACAATTGCTTCAGCGTGGCGTGTTGCATCAAGAGGCCGGTGATGGCGGCTGAGATGGGGCCTATGCCCATGAAGATGAACATGAAGACGCTCATAGTGCGGCCTAGCATGGCGGGTTGTACGCGGCTTTGGATCCAGGTGAAGACGGCTACATGCAAGAAACCGCCTAGGGTGCCGATGGTGAACAATAGGATAGCTGCTTGCCAGCTGACATCGACCAAGCCTAGCGGTGCGAAGAGCACGGCGATGATGGCGTCGATCAATAACAAAGTACGGCCCAAGTTGCCTAGTCTGAGGCGTGGGAAAACGCTTGCGAAGACCATGCCTGCCAAGGTGCCTGCGCCGTGCGCGCCGCCCAAGAAGCCTAGCGTTGAGGCGCTGTTGTTGATGTGTTGAGCAAGCAAAGGCATGGCGATTTGTAGCGGACCCATGACGAACAAGGCGATGGCTGACCAGTATAAGAAGCAGGTGCGTAGCAGGACATCGTTCCAGCAGTAGCGTAAACCTTCGATGGTGGAGGCCATGATGCTGGCTAACCAACTTGTTTGTGCGGCTGAGGTTTCAGTGTTTGTTGTTTGGTCGGAAGCTGGGGCAACATCGCGCACTTTGACGCGCGACAAGGTCCATGCTGAGAACGCATAGCTAAAGCAATCGACAAAAAACGCGGCAGCCAAACCGTAGTGATTGAGATTGCTTGATGCAGCCGTCGTAGAGCCGCTATCAAACAAAGCAATCAAGCCACCCGCCATCAAGGGCCCTAAGAAGAAGGTGATTTGACGTAGGCCCAGCATCATGCCATTGGCGCTTTGTAGGTGTTCTGGGGCGACTACGCGTGGCAACATCGAAGAACCCGATGGAATACTGAAAGCTGTTGAAATACCGAGTAACAGCGCGGTGCTATGCAGCATCCAAAGTTCAATGTGTTGACTGAGAATCGCCGCGATTGAGATCGCCAATAGTAGGGTGTTGATATGCTTCGTCAGCATCAAAACCTTCTTAGGGGAATAGCGATCGACAACCGCGCCACCGAGCAAGATCAGGACGGCACGCGGCACGCCGAGCAGCGCCAAAGATAGGCCCAGTTGTGCTGCGTCGTTGCTCAGTTGTAGTACCAACCATGGCAGGGCGATCATGGTGAATTGGTCGCCCAACATGGAAGTGATCCCGCCGATCAGCATCCACACAAAGTTACGATCTTTGAACAGGGGATTGCTGGGTCTATCGGTCTTAGAATGAGACTGTGTCATAAAAACTCCAGAGTAAAACTGGCCTTGCGACATGCCTTTTGGCGATGTCGCAGGGATCAAGAAATGATTGAAAAGGAAGGCCGAAAGCCTATTGATAACGGCTTATTGTTTCCATGTGTCGGAGGCCAGTGAGCGCATAGTCCAAGACTTCTTGCGTCAAACCGCCACCAAGCGTAATCGGTGGTTCTTTTTGATGGTGAAGGCGAATTTTTTGAATCACGTCCATATCATTCCCCCACGCTTCAAAAAACATTTGGCGCCAATCGACTAGCTTTAATTGCACCCGTGGATCGCTGGGTGCTACACCTTGATCGATGAGCACCTTCAAGTCGGCGAATAGGGCAAGCCAACGATCTGAGTTACGCAAAAAGGCGGGGCGCATGTATTGGCATTCTTCTTCACTCAAGAAGCTACGATAGAACTGATAACGTATCTCGATCGCGCTTTGATTGAGATAGTCCATGACTTCTTGATCGACGCCACTCATGGCTTGTATTGCTGGTTCTTGCTCGTGCATGGCGACGATTTTTTTGAGCACGCCAGGATGTGGGATCGCTGTGCTGACGGCTTTCATCCATTGCTTGGCGATTTCGAGCGCGGTGCTATCGTTGGCTGGAATTTTGTTCTGAATTAAGCGACGAATCTGCGCCGCGAGGCCTTGCAGGGTACGATCCAAATCACCCGTGTGCAATTTGGTTTGATGCTTGAGATAGTCCAGATCCGACTTGGAGAGATACTTACCCTGCACGCTCATCATTTCTAAGGTCGATAACCAAAAGTCGAGGCTAGGGCCCGCATTGTTTTGCATCTTGGTTTGTAGCTCGCAAAGACGATCACGCAGTTCTTCTTGCTGCTTAATCTGGAGTTCGAGACCACGAATTTGCTGTTCGATGACGAAGCTCAATTCTAGCCCTTGGGCGTCAATAATCTCGCCGATTTCTTGCAGGCTTAAATTCAAACGACGCAAGGCTTGAATGCGGTGTAAGCGCGCGATATCTTCGCGATTGTAAAGTCGATATCCAGCGTCTGAGCGTTCGGATGGGCGTAGCAATCCGAGGTCATCGTAATGGTGCAGGGTGCGCACCGTGATGCCTGTACGTTTTGCTAATTCACCGATTTTTAAGTGCATTGCCAACTCCTTGATTGATCTTGGAATGCACTATAAAGCCTGACGTAGTGTGAGGGTCAAGCTTTGTTTTCAGCTTTTTTGCAAAAACATGCCAGCATGGGTGCATCGCTGTCATGAATCATTAGGGAAGCGGGTCGATACAGGTGCGACGTTTGCAACCAGAGCTTGGCAAGTTGCGACTAATTTGCACGGCTGAAGCAAAGGTCTTTTTGCCTTTGCTGGCGATATAGCGTGCACAAAAGAGGACCAATTTTTCTTTATCGGTTTCCCACAGATAGTGGGAGTAGATTAATCCTTCCTCTTGCTCGTCGGCTGGACGAATGGGGGCGCCATAGCGTTGGATAAGGGGTTTGAGCACTGTTTCGCATCTCGGATATTGTTTGAATTCGTCACGATAATAGTCGGCTGGTTTGTTCGGGTCGATGTCGTACGAGAAGTCTAATTGGGCGACTTCAGGCTGATTCTTTTGTTTGAAGATCGAACCGGCGGTGACGAGATCTTTTCTGTCCTGAGGCGCGACTGTAATGTAGTCACTATAATCGCTAGGCTGAATCACCGAGTTTGGAAAGGCTTTCTTTTGATCGGCCTCACTCATCATCAGCCGGAAACCGCCGAAACTGAAGGTCTGCGGCTTTGCTGGGTTTTGCGACCGATTCTCAGCTCGTGCATGAAGGCACAGGCAAAGATTGATGATTATTGCCAGCAGAAGGAATGTGCGCATACTTGTCGACCAGTGAGAGTAATTTTTGCAAATTTCGAAAGCCATTTCTTGACGTGTTGAATCCGCCCCGAAAGAAGGGGTAGTCGAGATACAGGATTTCATTGATTTTCTAGGCAAAATGCGCTCTGACTTGCGCAATATATCGCTCGCTGACTGGTACTTCATCACCATTGAAGAGGGCGAGTTGATACACGCCATCACCGGCGACCCGGACTTGATGCATTTGATTAGTACGGACGATGGCCGTACGGTGGACTCGCATGAACTCTTTGGGGTTAATGCGTTTTTCGAGTTCGGTGAGGGTAATACGGTGTAAAACGACGCGTTTCGGGAGATGTAGTTCTACATAATTGCTGGCGCTTGAGATCCAAAGTACATCGCTAAGTTTGACACACTCCATTTCACCGACCGAGCGAACGATGACTTGTTCCAGATATTCTGGGGCTGTGTGACTCGATTCGCTGTTGGTCGGCGTGCCGTTTAAGTTGGTCTCAAGCTTTTCCGAATTGGCGACGAAAATTTTAAGTGCTTCGTGATAGCCACGACGCTGTTCTAACATTTCTTCGGCGCGCTTGAGTGCCTCAGCGAATCGACGCGGATTAAACGGCTTCAGCAGGTAATCAAGTGCGTGAACTTCAAAAGCATCCACCGCATGGGCATTATAGGCGGTGACGAAAATGATCAAAGGAGGATCGGGCATGGTGCTGATGCTGCGCGCCAAACTGATGCCGTTTTCCTTCGGCATTTGAATGTCTAGAAACACAACATCGACCTGATTGTCCTGTAAAAATTCTCGGGCGCTAGCGGCATTCGAGAACTCATCGACGATTTCCCAGCTCGCATGTTTGCTTAGTGCATAACGTAAAGTGATACGACCTGGATCTTCATCGTCGACCAAAATGGTGCGGTGGGTTGTGGAATTTGTCATCATCTTCAAGCGGAAACATCTAAGGAGCAAATGATAGCTGAGTATGCACCTGTTATTTTAGTCGCGATCGCTGTCTTGGAGTGGCAATACAAGCGATACCCAGAATCGTTGATCTTTCAATTCGGTGGTAAGGCTTGCAGTGTTTTCGTACAGCATATTCAAGCGATCACGCGTGTTACGTAGTCCCAAGCCAGCGCCGGGGTTAGGGCTTTGGCCTTGATGGTGAAGTGGATTGCTGAGTGTAATCCTTAACATGCCATCAGAAATAGCGAAGCTTAGGCGAATGTCACTGTTTTCATGATGGGTGTCGAGATCGTGTCGAATGGCGTTTTCAACCATTGGTTGTAGCAAAAGCGGTGGGCAGGCGATTTGTGCAATCTCTGACGTAAATCCCTCGCAGCTAAAGTGTAGCCGTGAGCCGTATCGTAGCGTTTGAAGTTGTAGATAATCTTCGACAAACTGCATTTCGTCCGCGAATTTCACCCAAGTTTTCTCAGAAGCCGTGAGAGCGTAGCGTAGCAATTCACTTAAGCCGTTAATGCCGTCTAAAGCATTGTCTTTACTGTCCTGCATCACCAAGGCGCTGATTGCATTGAGCGCGTTAAACATAAAGTGCGGTTCGAGTTGAGCCTTGAGCGCCAGCATGCGCTGTTGTTCTAATTCGAGTTTTAATGCCAGCATATCTGCACG
>CAYWNE010000211.1:0-5931 GCA_964459555.1 uncultured Burkholderiaceae bacterium
AAACTAGCTTTCTGGGCGAAGTAATTAATTTGACGACATTTCTAAAATTAATTAATTTGTCAGAAAAGCTGACATACCATAATTTTTTCGATTTTCAAACAATTTTGTCTTGTGATTGAAAAAAATTCGGGTTACAATCGAGACCTTAGATATAGTTAGGCTTGTGCCTGCCTATTTTTTAAGTTTTTTTAAATCAGCCTCACCCAATCGTAGGTGAGAATGGAGAAAACAATGAGCTTGGGCCTAGTTGGTCGCAAGGTTGGCATGATGCGCATCTTTACTGATGACGGGGATTCGATTCCAGTTACAGTATTGGATGTGTCCAACAACCGCGTGACACAAATCAAAACTCCTGAAACAGATGGCTATTCCGCTGTTCAGGTAACTTTCGGTCAGCGCCGTGCATCCCGCGTAACTAAAGCGGCTGCAGGTCACCTCGCAAAAGCAGGTGTTGAAGCTGGTACAGTCTTAAAAGAATTCCGTGTTGATGCTGCTAAAGCTGCTGAACTCAAGGCAGGCGATGTTGTGCCTGTCGGTTTGTTCGAAGCTGGTCAAAAAGTAGACGTTCAGGGCGTAACGATTGGTAAAGGTTATGCCGGTACCATCAAGCGTCACAACTTCGCTTCCGGTCGTCAAACACACGGTAACTCCCGTTCCCATAATGTGCCTGGTTCTATCGGTATGGCGCAAGATCCTGGTCGCGTTTTCCCAGGTAAGCGCATGACAGGTCACATGGGTGACGTGAATCGTACTGTGCAAAATCTTGTTATCGCACGTGTCGACGCTGAGCGCCAATTGTTGTTGGTGAAGGGCGCGGTTCCTGGTGCGAAAAACGGTCAGGTGATTGTTTCACCAGCTGTTAAAGTTAAAGCAAAGAAGGGGGCTTAATCTATGGAACTGAAGCTCCTAAACGCTGAAGGTCAAGCTGCTTCTAACGTCGCTGCGCCAGATACAATTTTCGGCCGCGATTACAACGAAGCGTTGATTCATCAAGTAGTTGTTGCGTACCAAGCAAATGCACGCGGTGGTAACCGTAAGCAATTGGGTCGTGACGAAGTTAAGCACACAACTAAAAAACCATGGCGTCAAAAAGGTACGGGTCGTGCTCGTGCTGGTATGTCGTCTTCCCCATTGTGGCGTGGTGGTGGTCGTGCGTTCCCTAACTCTCCTGATGAAAACTTTACACACAAAGTCAATAAGAAGATGTATCGCGCAGGTATCTGCTCCATCCTCTCTCAATTGGCTCGTGAAGGTCGTTTGAATGTGGTTGACAGCTTGGCTGTTGATGCACCAAAGACTAAATTGTTGTCTGATAAATTGAAGGCAATGGGTGTATTGGATTCCGTGTTGTTGATCAACGAAGATTTCAATGAAAACTTGATGTTGGCTGCGCGTAACTTGCCAAACGTATTGGTAGTTGAGCCACGCTATGCAGATCCAGTTTCTTTGGTGTTCTTCAAGAAAGTCTTGATCACTAAAGCAGCATTGGCAAAGATTGAGGAGATGCTGGCATGAGTGCGACTATCAAGCATAACGAAGAACGCCTGATGAAGGTGTTGCTGGCTCCGGTAATCTCTGAAAAAGCAACGATGGTTGCAGAGAAAAACGAGCAGGTTGTATTCCTGGTGACACCAGATGCAACGAAGCCAGAAATCAAGGCTGCAGTTGAGTTGCTGTTCAAGGTTCAAGTTGAATCTGTACAAGTGGCTAACCGCTTGGGTAAACAAAAACGTACTGGTCGATTTAATGGCCGCCGCAATCATACAAAACGTGCGTTTGTATGCTTGAAGCCAGGTCAAGAAATCAACTTTACCGAGGGGGCATAAGCATGGCACTCGTTAAGATGAAGCCAACCTCACCAGGCCGTCGCGGCATGGTTAAAGTGGTAACTGAAGGCTTGTATAAAGGCCGTCCGTTTGCTGCTCTGTTGGAAACGAAAAAGAAAACTGCTGGTCGTAACAACAACGGTCACATCACAACTCGTCATATCGGCGGTGGTCACAAGCAGCACTATCGTGTCGTTGACTTCAAGCGCAATAAAGACGGTATCCCAGCAACTGTAGAACGTATTGAATACGATCCTAACCGTACAGCGCACATCGCTTTGTTGTGCTACGCCGACGGTGAACGTGCGTACATCATCGCTTCTAAAGGTATGGCTGCTGGCGACCAAGTGATGAACGGTTCCCAAGCTCCTATCAAATCTGGTAACTGCTTGCCAATCCGCAATATCCCAGTTGGTACAACTATGCACTGCGTAGAAATGTTGCCAGGCAAGGGTGCGCAGATTGCACGTACAGCAGGTGCTGGTGTTGTTTTGATGGCGCGTGAAGGTACTTACGCTCAAGTTCGTTTGCGTTCTGGTGAAGTGCGTCGTATCCATATCGAATGCCGTGCAACAGTTGGCGAAGTAGGTAATGGCGAACACAACCTCCGCAAGATTGGTAAAGCTGGTGCAATGCGTTGGCGCGGTGTGCGTCCGACAGTTCGCGGTGTTGTCATGAATCCGATCGACCATCCTCACGGTGGTGGTGAAGGTAAGACAGCAGCGGGCCGTCATCCAGTTTCTCCATGGGGTCAGCAAACTAAGGGTAAGAAGACTCGTCGCAATAAGCGTACGACTTCCATGATCGTTTCACGCCGTGGAAAGAAATAAGGGGTAACACATGACACGTTCAGCTAAAAAAGGGCCGTTTTGTGACGCCCATTTGGTAAAGAAAGTCGAAGCTGCGCAAGCATCTAAAGACAAAAAGCCAATTAAAACTTGGTCCCGTCGTTCGACAATCATGCCTGATTTCATTGGTCTGACTATCGCTGTACACAATGGTAAGCAACACGTACCGGTGTACGTTTCTGAAAACATGGTAGGTCACAAATTGGGCGAATTCGCATTGACTCGCACATTCAAGGGCCATATCGCGGATAAGAAAGCGAAGAGATAATATGGAAACCAAAGCAATTCTCCGTGGCGTACGTCTGTCCGAGCAAAAAGGTCGCTTGGTTGCAGATATGATTCGCGGTAAAAAAGTAGATCAAGCATTGAACATCTTGGCTTTCAGTCCAAAGAAAGGTGCAGCGATCATCAAGAAAGTGTTGGAGTCTGCAATTGCAAACGCCGAGCACAACGATGGTGCTGATATCGACGAATTGAAAGTGAAGACTATCTATGTCGAAAAAGGTGCGATTTTGAAGCGTTTCACAGCACGCGCAAAAGGTCGTGGTGATCGTATCTCTAAACAATCCTGTCACATTTACGTGACTGTTGGTAACTAAGGAGTCACGATGGGACAGAAGATACATCCAACCGGTTTCCGCCTTGCGGTTACTCGTAACTGGGCTTCCCGCTGGTATGCTGGCAACACAAATTTTGCCACTATGCTCGGTGAAGACCTGAAAGTACGTGAGTACTTGAAGAAGAAATTGAAAGCTGCGTCTGTTGGTCGCATTTTGATCGAACGCCCAGCGAAAAACGCTCGTATTACTATTTTCAGCAGCCGTCCAGGTGTTGTGATTGGTAAAAAAGGCGAAGATATCGAAACATTGAAAGCCGACTTGGGCAAGATCATGGGCGTGCCAGTGCACGTAAATATCGAAGAAATTCGTAAGCCAGAAATCGACGCTCAATTGATCGCTGATTCGATCTCTCAGCAATTGGAAAAACGTATTATGTTCCGTCGCGCGATGAAACGTGCGATGCAAAACGCAATGCGTTTGGGTGCTAAGGGTATCAAGATCATGTCAAGTGGTCGTTTGAATGGTATCGAAATCGCTCGTAAAGAATGGTATCGCGAAGGCCGCGTGCCTCTGCATACATTGCGCGCTGACATCGACTACGGTACAAGTGAAGCGTCTACGACGTACGGTATCATCGGTGTTAAGGTTTGGGTTTACAAAGGTGACCGTCTTGCAAATGGCGACGCTCCAGTAATCGAAACAGCACCAGAAGACGATAAGAAACGTCGTGGCCCACGTCGCGAAGATGGTAAGCCAGCAAGCCGTCCTCGTGCAAAGCGCTCTGAAGGTCAAACTCCAACTGGTGCAGCACCAGCAGCTAAACGTGTACGCACGAAAGCAGCAGATGCAGCATCGGCTGAGAAAGCAGGAGAATAATCATGCTGCAACCAGCACGCAGAAAATATCGTAAGGAACAAAAAGGCCGCAACAAGGGTATTTCCCATGAGCGCGGTACAGCAGTCTCTTTCGGTGAATTTGGTTTGAAAGCGGTTGGCCGTGGTCGCATTACTGCGCGCCAAATCGAAGCTGCACGTCGTGCTATGACTCGTCATATCAAACGTGGTGGCCGTATCTGGATTCGTGTTTTCCCAGACAAACCAATTTCCCAAAAACCTGCTGAAGTTCGTATGGGTAATGGTAAGGGTAATCCTGAGTACTATGTTGCCGAGATCCAACCAGGCAAAATGTTGTACGAAATGGATGGCGTAGATGAATCTTTGGCACGTGAAGCATTCCGCTTGGCTGCTGCCAAACTGCCGCTCTCGACGACTTTCGTAGTACGTCAAGTCGGTCAATAAGAGGAGTTGTAAATGAAAGTCTCTGAACTCCAAGGCAAAGATCAAGCCGCGTTGACGAAAGAATTGAATGAGCTGTTGAAAGCTCAGTTTAGTTTGCGTATGCAAAGCGCAACACAACAACTGACTAACACAGCGCAGCTCAAAAAAGTACGCCGTGACATCGCCAGAGTTAAAACAGTCATGAATCAGAAGGATGCCAAATAATGAACGATCAAGTTAAAGTTGCACTGAAGCGCACATTGATTGGCAAAGTTGTCTCCGACAAGATGGACAAGACTGTGACAGTATTGGTAGAACGTCACGTCAAACATCCTTTGTACGGTAAGATCATTGTTCGCACGGCTAAATACCATGCACACGATGAAGCGAACCAAGCAAAAGCTGGCGACACAGTTGAGATTCAAGAAGGTCGTCCAATCTCTAAAACGAAAGCTTGGACACTGACTCGCGTAATTCAAGTTGCTCAAGTCGTATAAAGTTGTTGCAGTAATCGTTTTTTGATGTAATAATGATGGGCTGTCATTTGCAAAGCATGCGAATGACAGCTCAAATGTCTCTCGCGTAAGCCTCTTGCGAGAGTGGTTAAAAAATCGTCCACCTAATCGGTTGACTCGTACATTGTTGCTTGTGCAATACAAGCGTCCAACAATTAGTGGGTTGGCTGGCAGGACCAAGACTGACTACAAATTTGCAATGTGCGGATTGTGTGGATTAAGTTGGGAAAGAGAACAATATGATTCAAACAGAAAGCCGGCTAGAAGTGGCTGACAATACTGGTGCGCGCGAAGTTTTGTGCATTAAGGTATTGGGCGGTTCTAAGCGTCGTTATGCAGGGATCGGTGACGTTATTAAAGTCACAGTGAAATCCGCTGCTCCACGCGGTCGCGTGAAAAAAGGTGAAATTTACAATGCAGTTGTAGTGCGTACTGCCAAAGGCGTTCGTCGTCAAGATGGCTCTTTGGTGAAGTTCGACGGCAACGCTGCAGTGTTGTTAAATGCAAAGCTCGAGCCAATCGGAACACGTATTTTCGGCCCAGTGACACGCGAATTGCGTACTGAGCGTTTCATGAAGATCGTTTCCCTTGCTCCTGAAGTGCTGTAAGGGGTCGTGATGAATAAGATTCGTAAAAACGACGAAGTCATCGTCTTGACGGGTAAAGACAAAGGTAAGCGCGGTCAAGTGCAGCAATGCATCGATGGCGATTACGTTATTGTTGCTGGCGTTAATGTTGCTAAAAAAGCGACTAAGCCTAACCCAATGACTGGAGCAGTTGGTGGTATCGTTGATAAATTGATGCCGATTCATGTTTCCAATGTTGCGTTGTTCAACGCTGCATCTGGTAAAGCAGACCGTGTAGGTTTTAAAGTTGTGGATGGCAAAAAAGTCCGCGTCTATAAA
>CAYWNE010000212.1:0-5840 GCA_964459555.1 uncultured Burkholderiaceae bacterium
GTGAGTTAACCCAAATCGCGTGGAAGCACGATGTGCAAGTGATGATCGAAGGCCCAGGTCATGTGCCTATGCATATGATCAAAGAGAACATGGATCTGCAATTGGAGCAATGTTATGAAGCACCGTTCTATACGCTGGGCCCGCTGACGACGGACATCGCTCCAGGTTACGATCACATCACATCCGGCATCGGTGCCGCACAGATTGGCTGGTACGGTACGGCCATGCTTTGTTACGTCACACCGAAAGAGCACTTGGGTTTGCCAAATAAAGCCGACGTCAAAGAAGGCATCATCACCTACAAAATCGCTGCCCACGCCGCCGACTTGGCGAAGGGACATCCGGGTGCGCAGATTCGTGACAATGCTTTATCCAAAGCACGTTTTGAATTCCGGTGGGAAGATCAATTTAACCTCGGTTTAGATCCTGATCGTGCTCGGGAATTTCACGATGAAACACTACCGAAAGATTCGGCCAAAGTCGCCCATTTCTGTTCCATGTGCGGCCCGCATTTTTGCTCGATGAAGATCACCCAAGAAGTCCGTGATTTTGCCAGTAGTCAAGGGCTCAGTGAAACTGAAGCTCTGCAAAAAGGCATGCAAGTGAAAGCGATTGAGTTCGTAAAAACTGGTGCTGAGATCTACAAAAAGTCTTAGGAGTTGACGATGGAAATACAAGTCAATGGCGAAGCTAGAACTTATTCAAACGAACTCAATTTGCAGAGTTTGATTGCTGAATTAAACATCGGCAATCAAGCGATCGCAGTGGCAGTGAATCGTACCGTGGTGAGCCGTGCGCAGTGGGCTGATTATGTCGTGCGCTCTGGCGATTCGATTGATGTAGTGCGGGCGATTGGCGGAGGCTAGTCACCAACTCAATAAACCTCATTGTGGGGCGCATTGCGATGTTGTAAATACGCGCAAATACTCGCAATACCGGCGTATTGCTCCGTTTTGCTTCTAGCACTGCATCCCCAAAATTAGGTTTCTTGAGCTAGTGCAGTGTCAAACACTCGAAGTGCCTCACACGCATCAGGATGTAAAGGACATGACCCTCCTTACAAAGATAGTGAGTTGTACATCAAAAACTAAACAACCAAAAAATCATGACAACAGAAACTAAACCAAACAGCCTGACTATCGCAGGCAAAACTTATAAGTCTCGCTTGCTGGTCGGCAGCGGTAAATACAAAGACCTTGAGCAAACCAAACTGGCGACCGAAGCCAGTGGTGCCGAAATCATCACAGTAGCGATCCGTCGTGTGAACATCGGGCAAGATCCCAATGCACCGAGTTTGCTTGATGTGGTGCCGCCATCAAAGTACACGATCTTGCCGAACACCGCTGGCTGCTATAACGCCAAAGATGCGATCTACACTTTGCAACTGGGACGCGAATTGTTGGGTGGTCATAAGCTGTGCAAGTTGGAAGTGCTCGGTGATGAAAAAACTTTGTTCCCGAATATGCCTGAAACGCTAGAGGCCGCGAAGGTATTGGTCAAAGATGGTTTTGATGTGATGGTGTATTGCAGTGATGACCCTATTCAAGCACGCATGTTGGAAGATATCGGTTGCGTTGCTGTGATGCCGCTTGCCTCTCTGATTGGTTCTGGGATGGGGATTTTGAATCCATGGAATCTTTCACTGATCATCGAGCAAGCCAAGGTGCCTATCATCGTTGATGCTGGCGTCGGCACCGCATCGGATGCAGCGATCGCAATGGAGCTTGGCTGCGATGGTGTTTTGATGAATACGGCCATCGCTGGTGCGCAAGATCCGATTCGTATGGCGCGTGCGATGGGCTTGGCCGTCGAAGCGGGGCGTGAGGCTTTCCTCGCCGGCAGGATTGCACGCAAATTTGCTGCATCGCCATCGTCGCCGATGGCGGGACGCGTTGTGTGATGGGCAAACTAGGTGCAATGACCATGAGTGATCGAACTGCGGACAATACGCAGACGAGGCGCCCCTGCGTCTTGGTGTTTGCCGGACATGATCCTAGTGGCGGTGCTGGCATACAAGCTGACATCGAAGCGATATCGGCGCAAGGTGCGCATGCCTTGCCTATCATTACTGCATTGACCGTACAGGACCATAATCGGGTGTATAGCGTTTATCCTGTCGCGCCAGAGATTATCGTGGCACAAGCACGCGCATTGCTTTCTGCGATGCCGATACACGCCATCAAATTTGGTATCGTCGGCAGCCGTCAAAATGCTGAGGCGATTGCCGAGCTCGTTCGTGAAGTGTTGGCGAGTCGTGCAGCATTGCCCGAGCAAGCTGGTACAAACCTTCCCGTCGTCCTCGATCCGGTCTTGGCCAGCGGTGCTGGTCAGCGATTAGCCGTGGATGAGGCTTGCGCCGCGA
This sequence comes from uncultured Burkholderiaceae bacterium, assembly GCA_964459555.1. Taxonomy (GTDB): domain Bacteria; phylum Pseudomonadota; class Gammaproteobacteria; order Burkholderiales; family Burkholderiaceae_D; genus Undibacterium. The sequence goes on from CAYWNE010000212.1 coordinate 2,363, forward strand.
TTCAACCTTTGCTTGAGGTGGCAAGTCTGGTGACGCCGAATCTTCCAGAATTGGCGCGTTTGGCAAGTTTCGGTTCCAGCACGGCACAAAGAGCGCAATCACTCTTAGGCGGGACAGTTTGCGATGTGCTAGTGAAAGGCGGGCATGCCGATGACGAGGCAGTGATCAATCGATGGTTTTCTGTTGATTTTCCTGGTGAGGAGAAACAATGGAGTTGGCGTCGCCTTGTCGGGAGCTTTCATGGAAGTGGGTGCACCTTAGCAGCAGCGATTGCGGGTCAATTGGCATTTTGTAGACCACTCGAACAAAGTTTGTTGCGGGCGCAGTCTTATACGCAGTCCGCCTTGCAGTCAGCCTACAGTGTCGGCGAAGGGCAATTGATGCCTAATCGTTTTCGTTGTCTTTAAAAAAATCGTGATTCGACATGAGATTGGATTTTTATGCAAACTAAGTCATGGCAAAGAGGCTTGTATTTAATCACGCCGAATTGGGATGATACGGAGCAGTTGTTGCGGTCGACTGAACAGGCTTTGCAAGCGGGCGTGGCCTTGCTACAGTATCGCCACAAGACCGCTGATCCCGAGTTGCGCTTGCGACAAGCGAGTGCTTTACAAGCCTTGTGTCGGCGATATCAAACGGCATTTGTGATCAACGACCACGTCGAGTTAGCGGCGCAACTTGACGCCGATGGCGTACATGTTGGTGGTACAGATTTGAGTGTCGCGCAAGCTCGCATGCTTCTTGGAAAACAGAAGATAGTTGGTGCCTCTTGTTATGGCGACTTGTCATTGGCGCAGATGGCGCAAGCGCAAGGTGCCAGTTATGTGGCCTTCGGTGGATTCTACCCGTCGGTGGTGAAGAAATATCCTGTGACGACACCACTTGATCTCGTGCGCGAGGCGCGATTGCTAATACCACTTCCAATAGTTGTGATTGGTGGTATGACGGTGGAGTTGGCTCTCCCTTTGGTTGAGCGTGGTGCGGATCTCGTCGCAGCGATCAGTAGTGTGTACAACCATGCCAATACAAACGATGCAGCGAGGCAATTTGTTTCTCTGTTTAAATAAAAAACAAGTGTTAAGACCACTTTGGTGTTGCGAAAACTGGTTTGAATGGTACGAATACATTGAAAATTGTAAAAAAAGCGCGGTATTTGCGAGCAAATTTTTTCATGTAAAGTGTCTTTCAGGTATGATCTTGTCATAGACAACATGATGCGCATCGAAAGTTTCAATTGGGAAATGGTGCGCGAAGACTTTGGTTTGTTCACCTGATATTCGTTGAAATAATGAGAGCTGTAGTTTGGTGTTTCAGCGTTGAATATCCGGCTTGAATGTCCAGAGATGACAATAATAAGACCTAAACGATCATAATGACTCAAACAAGCTCTATGGTGGCGGCAGCCAAAGGCAGCCATCGTTTCATACTGGAGATGCGTGGCTTCTCGGAGGCAGAGAAGAGTATGCTGACCTCCACCTTTCGTCTTACTAGCCGTCGTGCAATGGCATACGTTGAGCCGGAAGCTGGTGATGTACGTGCCGACATTTATCTCATCAATGCAGACAATCCAGATGCTTTGGAAGAATTATCGCGACGTGATATTGGCGTGCCGAATGCACATTCTCCGGCAGTAGTCGTCGGTAGAACGGCGGTAGAGACTCCTTGGCCTTTTGTTCCTAAGCCGATTCATTGGATGCGTTTGTTTGAAAAGCTCGACGAAGTGATGGAGCATGCCTTGAAGGAGCGTGATCGTCGTGCCCAGCAAACAGGTGGTCAGTGGGACGGTACCAGTATGCGCCGTTCAAGCGATCAGAAGCGAAAGCCAGTGCCAGTTGTAGAACCAGTCGCCCACCGCGAATCGGTGCTTGTTGTCGATGATAGTGCAACGGTGCGTGCGTTTATGCGCATCAAACTGTCCCCATTTCAGTTTGATGTCGACTTTGCTGAGACGGGCGAAGAAGCGATTGTCAAAGCCAATGAGAAGAAATACACCTGTATTTTCTTGGACATCATGATGCCCGGTATCGATGGTTACGAGGTCTGTAAACGCATCAAAGGCAATGCAAAAACGAAGTCAACCGCTGTCGTCATGTTGACGAGCAAATCTTCTATGATCGACAAATTCCGCGGAAGCTGGTCCGGCTGTAATGCCTACCTCAGCAAACCTGTGGTTGAGGATGAATTGCTCGCAACCATTGCTAAATTCTTGCCTAGTGCTTTGGAAAGTATTCGAGATTAAATTTCAGATTCAAGGAAGTGCATGGGCGCTACCGCTCCTTCTATAATGGCCTCGTGGTGATCATTCATCGCAACGAGGCCATTGTTCATTCCCAAAACCCCTTGATTAATCGCACTACGCTGTCACTGAGGAATATCCATGTCTAGACTCCGCTCCATTGTTCAACGAACCTTTGGAGATGAGATTATGAATTCTTGGAAATACCTACTTGCCGCTGCGACGACCGCTGTTGTACTCAACTTTTCTTTAGCTGCACCTAGCGACGTTGCCGTGCCACGCGGCTGGGTTGCTAGTGGCGACTTTGGTCGCCACTTCTTAACAGAACAAAGAACAGAACCCACCCTTGGCGCCATGACCGCCTTGTTCTCGCATGTGAGAGTTGGCGAGAAATTCGACTCGGTCTTTTCCATTGTTTCGCTTCCCACAGCGAGCGATCGTGATCGAGCAGTCGTTAGCTATCCCAGCGACGTGAGCAAATACCAAAACAACGTTTTTCATTTTACGTTCTTCTTTAAACAAGAAGGTGGAGTGCAGAAGAAAGATGCCTGGGTCCGCTTCTTTGATCAAAATGGTCAAATACAGTTAACGCAATTTGACCTACCTTTGGAGGCGGCTGAGAAGAGCCCTGAACATGAATGGGTACCGGTGATGTCCCAGTTCCGCGTTCCGATGAATGCACGCAAGATGGAAATTGGATTTGGACAACAAGGAAAGGGACGGTTTGAAATTAGAAACCTGACGCTCATGCCTTTGGCTGTGAGTTTTTCAAATGAGGAACGCACATCTCTCTCAAGTGTTGCGCGAACACCCGTTGAAGTTCAAGCCCTCAATCCTAGAGCTATCACAGTAGGGGAATAGTGCCATGAATGCGAAGTCCGCTACTGATTTGCTGAAGCGCGAATTTGCATGGCTGCAGGGCATACTTGTTGTGGGTATTGTGGTTGCCGCCGAATTGGGATTCTCTTCTCCAATCAGTGCGGACTTTGCAGCGATTGTTGTTTGCGTGGTCCTGTCCCAATTCTGGCAAAGTTTTTTGAGAAAGCAGTCTGGTATCCAGTCAACCCTACTCCGAGCAACTGTCGGGCTGTTTGGTGCATTGATGGCAGGTCTCATTGCCATTTATTTACAGCGATTGATTTGGCCTACGAACGCTTCGCCGCATCCGACATGGTTGCTTCCGACTATTTTGATTGTGTTTCATGCCATCTTTATTTTTCCGGCTTTTGTTCAAGTCGAGGT
>CAYWNE010000213.1:0-5824 GCA_964459555.1 uncultured Burkholderiaceae bacterium
TGATGCGATTCACTACGCATGGGAATTGTTGACTAGCGTTTATGGTTTGCCGAAAGATAAGTTGACGGTGACTGTCTACCAAGAAGACGACGAAGCGTACGATATTTGGAAAAATGAAATTGGTGTGCCGGTCGAGCGCATCATTCGTATCGGCGACAACAAAGGTGCGCGCTACGCATCGGACAACTTCTGGCAAATGGCGGACTCTGGGCCTTGCGGTCCGTGCAGTGAAATTTTCTATGACCACGGTCCAGAAATCTGGGGTGGTCCTCCAGGCTCTCCTGAGGAAAACGGAGACCGTTTCATCGAAGTGTGGAACCTCGTTTTCATGCAGTTCAACAAGGACGAGCAAGGCGTTTTGCATCCACTGCCAAAACCATGTGTAGACACGGGTATGGGCTTGGAACGTATTGCCGCGGTTTTGCAGCATGTTCATTCCAACTACGAAATCGATACTTTCCAAAATCTGATCAAAGCCGCTGCGCGTGAAACCGGCTGCACAGATTTGAATAACAACTCTCTGAAAGTGATCGCTGATCACATTCGCTGCGCAGGTTTCTTGATCGTTGACGGCATCATTCCTGGTAATGAAGGTCGTGGCTATGTTTTGCGTCGTATCACGCGTCGCGCTTTGCGCCATGGCCATAAGCTCGGCCAAACCAAACCATTCTTCTACAAATTGGTGGCGGATTTGGTCAAAGAAATGGGCGTCGCTTATCCTGAATTGGCCGAAGCTGGCGAACGCGTTGCGCAAGTCATCAAGCAAGAAGAAGAACGTTTCGGCGAGACGCTGGAACACGGTATGAAAATCCTCGAAGCTGCGCTCGCAAAAGACAGCAAAAACCTCGATGGTACGACGGCTTTCACGCTCTACGATACCTACGGCTTCCCATTAGATTTGACGGCCGATATCTGCCGTGAACGCGGCGTCGTTCTCGATGAAGCCGGCTTCGATGCAGCGATGGCGAATCAAAAACAAATGGCGCGCGCAGCCGGTAAGTTCAAAATGAACACGGCGATCAAATACAACGGCGCGAAGTCGAAGTTTGTCGGTTACGAGCAATTGAGCTATGACAGTAAAGTGATTGCTTTGTATGTCGATGGCGCAGCGGTGCAGAAGATTGAAGCGGGTCAAGCTGCGATTGTGGTCTTGGATGTGACGCCGTTCTACGCCGAATCCGGCGGTCAGTGTGGCGATGCTGGTGTTTTGCAAGCGGCGAATGGTGTGAGTTTTGAGGTTGCCGATACTCAGAAAATTCAAGCTGATGTATTCGGCCACCACGGTACTTTGAGTGCGGGTTCCTTGTCTGTTGGCGATGCGGTCAGCGCACAAGTCAACAAGGTCTTGCGTGCGCATACGATTCGCAATCACTCAGCGACACACTTGATGCACAAAGCTTTGCGTGAAGTCTTGGGTGCGCACGTGGCGCAAAAAGGCTCTTTAGTTGATGCGGAAAAAACGCGTTTCGACTTCAGCCACAATGCGCCGATGACGGCAGAGGAAATTCGCCAAGTGGAAGTCATTGTTAATCGCGAAATTTTGGCGAACGTAGCAACGCAAGCGCAATTGATGTCTTTTGACGATGCAGTAAAGCATGGCGCGATGGCTTTGTTCGGCGAAAAATATGGCGATGAAGTTCGCGTTTTGGATATCGGTACGTCACGCGAATTGTGCGGCGGTACGCACGTTAGTCGCACTGGTGATATCGGGCTCTTCAAGATCGTCGGTGAAGGCGGTATTGCGGCAGGTATCCGCCGCGTTGAAGCTGTGACTGGTGAAGTCGCATTCAACTTGGTCCAAGACATGAATAGCCGCATCAGCCAAGCAGCCGCTGTGTTGAAGACGCAGCCTGAAGAAATCGGTAATCGCTTGGTGCAGTGGCAAGATCAAATGAAAGCCCTGGAAAAAGAAGTCGCAGCTTTGAAATCGAAATTGGCAGCGAATCAAGCCGGCGCTTTGGTTTCTCAAGCCATCGACATCAATGGCGTGAAGTTGTTGGCAGCCAGCTTGGAAGGCGCGGACGGCACGGCTTTGCGTGATTCTGTGATCAACCTGCGTGATCAATTGAAATCTGCGGTGGTGGTGTTGGCTTCCGTGATCGACGGCAAAGTCAGTTTGGCCGCAGGTGTTTCGCCAGACGCAGTGGCGAAAGTGAAAGCAGGGGAATTGGTTAACTTCGTCGCGCAGCAAGTCGGCGGTAAGGGAGGTGGTCGCCCAGATATGGCACAGGCTGGTGGTACTAATCCTGAAGCTTTGCCAGCTGCTTTGGCGAGTGTTGCTGAGTGGGTTGGCGCTAAGCTCAACTAAGCTGAACTAATCTAAACTTCACGAAAGCTAGCTGCTGATTTATTTGGCGCAAAGCCTGTAAAAGACAAAGACCCAAAGTCCGCTTTGGGTCTTTTTTTATGCGTTTTTGTTCGCGCTTTATTCTAATGATGTTGTCTAAAAAATAGAGTCTTGTTGCAGCACGGAAGTTTTTTGCACTTGAATGTTGCATAAACGGCCTCAAAACAGTGCAAGGCAGCGATTTCCACCAATTTTTTGCTTGTTGCGTTGCACAAGTTTGGACAATATGCGGTAGAATTTCCTGCATAAAGATTCAGCATGAAACGGGGCGAAAAAAACCCTTAGATGCGTGAACAATAGAGCTATACTGAACTTTTCTTCCCCAAGGAAAATCATGCAATTCAATCGAGAAGTGGATGCGCGTGGCCTCAGCTGCCCATTGCCTATCCTCAAAGCGAAAAAAGCTTTAGCCGAAATGATCACTGGCGAAGTCTTACGCGTTATCGCTACCGATCCGGGCTCAGTCCGCGATTTCAAAGCGTTCTCCAAGCAAACTGGCAATGAACTCTTGTCGCATTTGGAAGCCAGTAACGAATTTGAGTATTTCTTGAAGCGTAAGTGATTTGTGTTGGCGTGGAGAGGTGTATGGCCTCCGAAGTCGACTAGCGCGCACAGATTGAAGTGTTAATTGCAGAATAATATTAAAAAACCACAAAGATTTTTGTGGTTTTTTTTTATCAAAGCGGGCCGTTTTCATAGAGGATTTCATCGGTTTTTAGAAAAAAGAACGAACGTTCTAAAACACGCGACTGGTTTCCTGTTAACATCTATAATCATTTACTTTACGTTTACGTCAATTTACGCGGAGCATTGTTTGTTCAAAACGTGATTTGCCCAGTAATTTTGTAAGCGTCTGCAGGATTTTGTTTTATTTTTCTCTTATCAGTACACCATAGTAAAGGCAAACCTATGAAAGTCTTAGTACCAGTTAAGCGCGTGGTTGACTACAACGTGAAAGTTCGCGTGAAGTCCGATGGTTCTGGCGTTGATATCGCCAATGTGAAAATGTCGATGAATCCTTTCGACGAAATCGCGGTTGAAGAAGCGACTCGCTTGAAAGAAGCTGGCGCAGTGACAGAAATCGTTGCCGTATCTTGCGGCGTGGCGCAATGCCAAGAAACCTTGCGTACTGCAATGGCAATCGGTGCCGATCGCGGTGTGTTGGTTGAAACAGACGAAGAATTGCAACCATTGGCAGTGGCAAAATTGCTCAAAGCCTTGGCTGATAAAGAGCAACCACAATTGATTATCTTGGGTAAGCAAGCGATTGATGATGACTGCAATCAAACCGGTCAAATGTTGGCGGCTTTGTTGGGCTGGCCACAAGCGACTTTCGCTTCCAAAGTCGTTGTCGCTGATGGTAAAGCTACTGTCACGCGCGAAGTTGACGGTGGTTTGGAAAGTTTGAGTTTGACCTTGCCAGCGATCGTGACCACGGATTTGCGTTTAAATGAGCCACGTTATGTGACATTGCCGAACATCATGAAAGCGAAGAAAAAGCCATTGGACAACGTGAAACCAGCCGACCTCGGTGTTGACGTGACTTCACGTATCAAGACTTTGAAAGTAGCTGAACCTGCAAAACGTTCTGCTGGCGTGATCGTTCCTGACGTCGCGACTTTGGTCAGCAAATTGAAAACAGAAGCGAAAGTGATCGGCTAAGCGTCGACCTTTTGATTGCCAAGCCCAAAGCAAAGTTAGGACTAAGCAGGGCGCGGTTTTTTGATTGATATTTTTTGAGGTGCGCGAGTAAAGCGCAGCTCATTTCAAATAAAGTGGAAAACATCATGACTACACTCGTCATCGCTGAACACGATAACGCTTCTTTGAAGGGAAGCACATTGAATACTGTTACTGCTGCTGTGAAATGCGGTGGTGACGTACACGTATTGGTTGCTGGCCACAATGCAGGCGCAGCAGCACACGCTGCAGCACAAATCGCTGGCGTAACTAAAGTATTGCACGCTGATGCGGCGCACTTTGCTGAAGGCTTGGCAGAAAATGTTGCCGAACAAGTGTTGACTATCGCTTCTAGCTATAGCCACATCTTGGCGCCAGCGACAGCCTACGGTAAAAACATCTTGCCACGCGTTGCTGCAAAACTCGACGTTGCGCAAATCTCTGAAATCACTAAGGTTGAGTCTGCCGACACGTTCGAGCGTCCTATCTACGCTGGTAACGCTATCGCTACTGTGCAATCGAGCGACGCCATCAAAGTGATCACAGTGCGCACGACAGGTTTCGACGCAGCGGCAACTGGTGGTTCTGCTGCGGTGGAATCAGTGGCTGCAGTTGCTGATAGCGGCAAGTCCGCTTTCGTATCGCGCGAAGTTGCAAAATCTGATCGTCCAGAATTGACAGCTGCCAAAGTCATCGTTTCCGGTGGCCGTGGTATGGGTTCTGCAGAAGCATTTAAAGTCTTGGAACCCTTGGCAGACAAACTCGGAGCAGCCATGGGCGCATCGCGTGCAGCGGTTGACGCAGGCTACGTTCCTAACGATTGGCAAGTTGGTCAAACAGGTAAGATCGTTGCTCCAAGTTTGTACATCGCCGTCGGTATTTCCGGCGCGATCCAGCATTTGGCTGGTATGAAGGATTCCAAAACCATCGTGGCGATCAACAAAGATCCTGAAGCCCCGATTTTCTCCGTGGCTGACTACGGCATCGTTGGCGATTTGTTCGAAATCGTGCCGCAATTGGTTACTGAATTGGGCTAATCTGATTCCACGCAATTTGTAGAAATGCGGTAATGCTTCAACGTCAAAAACGTGAACCGCAGTAGCGCAAAAGGCGCAGAGAATACATCGCTTTCTCTGCGCTTTGTTTGTGTTTCTGCGCGAACCAACTGATCTAATTATTCGGAGATTGTATGAGTTACGTAGCGCCTATTAAAGACATGCTGTTCGTCATGAACGAATTGGCTGGCTTGAATGAAGTCAACGCCTTGCCTGGCTGCGAAGACGCCACACCTGAAACGGTGGAAGCGGTGTTGGAAGAGAATGCTAAGTTCACCAGTGAAGTCATCGCGCCTTTGAACTGGGCTGGTGATCAAGAGCCAAGCTACTGGAAAGACGGCCAGGTTTTTACAACCAAGGGCTTTAAAGAAGCCTTCAAAACCTTCGCAGAATCTGGCTGGCAAGGTGTGCAGCATCCTGCAGAATTTGGTGGTCAAGGCTTGCCAAAATTGGTGGCGACGCCATGTATGGAAATGCTGCATGCAGCGAACCTCTCTTTTGCACTGTGCCCATTGTTGACCGATGGCGCGATCGAGGCATTGCTGACTGCAGGCAGCGATGCGGACAAAGCGACTTACCTCGAAAACCTTGTTTCCGGCAAATGGACCGGTACGATGAATTTGACCGAGCCGCAAGCTGGTTCTGATTTAGCCATGGTACGTACACGTGCAGTGCCACAAGATGATGGTACTTACAAAATTTTCGGTACGAAGATTTTCATTACCTATGGTGAGCACGATAT
>CAYWNE010000214.1:0-5803 GCA_964459555.1 uncultured Burkholderiaceae bacterium
GTCCATTGTGCCCAAAGCCTGCCGTTTTATCAACGAGTTTCGCCAAATTTTTTTAGGACTTTTTGACCTGTGATACAGTTTCGTCAGGACTTGCATCGTCAAGCGCACAATTAATGCGAGCAAAAATCACAAATCGCCGCAGCAAATCCACTTTGTGATTTGCTGGAAAGTGCTTGCTGATGTTTTGAGGAAACGCGCGAAAAACGCTACAATGCCGCGACTTCTATTCTTCCCGTCACTACATGAAACTGCATTCGACGAACACCCAGCAATATCAAACCGTGACAGCCTACGACGACGATGGCGTCGAATTTAATCTTATTCGCTATGAGCACAGCCTCATCGTTTTACCCGAGGTGACGCCGCTTGTTTGGCCGGTTCAATCTTTTGACTCCCTCACTGTAGAACATTTCGATGCGATTGACTCTCAACAGCCTGACGTTGTTATTTTGGGAACGGGAAAACGCCAACGTTTCATTCATCCACGATTGATTTCAAAGTTGACCGCACAACACAAAGGCGTGGAATGCATGGACAATCAAGCGGCTTGCCGTACCTATAACATTTTAATGGCCGAAGGACGTAAGGTTGCTTTGGCTTTGATCCTGGAAAAAGTATGAATCAATCCTTCACGAGTTCTCCGTTTGACTCAAAAAAGCTAATGTGGACTGTCCTCATTGCTTTCTTGGCGGTCTGGTTCTACATGCTGGGAGTTCGAACTCTAGTGCCGACAGATGAAGGACGTTATGCCGAAATGGCGCGTGAAATGGTTGCTTCAGGTGATTGGATTACCTTGCGTCTTAACGGCATTAAGTACTTTGAAAAACCACCCCTACAGAACTGGATGAATGCGATCACTTTCACGGTATTTGGTTTGGGTGATTGGCAAGCTCGCCTATGGACGGGTTTGTGTGGTTTGATCGGCATATTGTTTACAACTCTTGCTGCGTTCAAGCTGTATGGCCGCCGCATCGCCATCATCAGCGGACTCGTACTTGGATCGAGTTTCTATTGGGCTGCGATGGGACACATCAACACCCTCGATATGGGTTTATCTGGAATGATGACGGTTGCGCTGTGTAGCCTCATCATCGCCCAACGCGACGATGCCTCGGAGGCTGAACGACGCAATTACATGTTGCTGTGTTGGGCCGGCATGGCCTTAGCAACGATGTCGAAAGGTTTGATTGGATTTGTTTTGCCGGGCGCAGTTTTGGTTCTCTACACGGCTTGGACGCGTGATTTTGGCTTATGGTTGCGCCTCCATATGGGCAAAGGTTTACTACTCTTCTTTGCTATCACCGTGCCCTGGTTTATCTTGGTATGGCAAGCAAATCCAGAACATCCGCACTTCTTTTTTATTCATGAACATTTCCAACGTTTTACCAGCACGGTGCATAAACGCGGCGGTGCTTGGTATTACTTCTTCCCGCTATTGGTGATCGGCATTGTGCCTTGGCTGGGAGTGCTCTTACAAAGTGCGAGCAAAGCTATCGAAAAGGAAAAAACGAAATTTCAAGCACAGAAAATGCTCTTGCTATGGGCTAGTTTCATTTTCTTTTTCTTTAGTATTTCCGGGTCAAAGTTGCCCTCTTATATTTTGCCAATTTTTCCAGCACTAGCGATTTTGATTGCTTGTAGCCTCGAACAACTAAAAGTGATCCATCTGCGCATTAACGCTGGATTGCTGATCTTGATTGGTCTTGCAGCGCTGGTATTTGCACCCAAGATCGCGAACTTAGCCAAACATGTCTATGAGAACGAGTTATACGCAGCGATGGTGCCTTGGGCGACGGCCTCCGCGGTAATAGCTCTGGTTGGAGGAATCATTGCGTTCGCATTTGTTTCTCGCAAACGAGACCTCAGTATTCTAGTATTGGCACTATCGGCCTATTTTGCTGGGCAAGTAGTATTTATCGGTCACGATCAATGGGGCAAATACAGTGCTGGTGTCTACCATCTTGACGCGATTAAAGGCGAACTCAAAGAGAGCACGCCTATATTTGCGGTTGGACGCTATGAACAATCACTACCGTTTTACTTGCGTCGCACGACTATTCTTGTGGAGCATCCAGATGAAATGGAATTCGGTTTGGGTATTCAGCCTGAGCTGTGGATTCCTAAGCGAGAGGATTTTGTTGCAAAGTGGCGTGCAATCGCCGCTCAGAATGGATCAGCTGTGGCGTTTGTTCGCCCTGAAATCTATCAAGAATTTATACAGCAGCAAGTGCCGATGCGAGTGATTGGTGAGGATCCGAAACGCATCGTGATCGCTTTACCATTGAAGGCGCAAGCCGCTGCGCAACGCTAATCAATAGTAAGCGCAAAACCTTATTTCTACGATTAAACGAGAGCAAAAATATGAGTGCTACACCGAATTTTTTACCCTTTACTAAGCCGACAGTCGACGAAGAGACCATCAGTGCGGTAGCTGATGTACTTCGTTCTGGCTGGCTCACAAGTGGCCCTCGCGTTAAAGAATTCGAGGCGCAACTGAGTGAGTATTTTGGTGGTCGTCCTGTTCGTACTTTTAACTCAGGCACCTGCACCATGGAAATTGCTTTGCGTATAGCCGGTATCGGCGCTGGAGATGAGGTCATTACCACGCCGAATTCTTGGGTTGCGACTGCAAATGTGGTCATCGAAACCGGTGCGACCCCGGTCTTTGTCGATATTGATCCGAAGACGCACAATATTGATTTGAACAAGCTCGAAGCGGCAATTACACCCCGCACAAAAGCGATTATTCCAGTGCATATGTGCGGTCTACCTTGTGATATGGATCAGTTGTATGCCCTCGCAAAAAAACACAACTTGCGCGTGGTCGAAGATGCGGCACAGGCGATTGGTTCGACTTGGAAAGGTCAACGTATCGGCGCGTTTGGTGATTTTGCGTCCTTCAGTTTCCAAGTCAACAAAAACATCATGACCGGTGAAGGTGGCTGCCTCGTCTTGAACAATGAAGAAGAAGCCAAACTTGCTGAAAAATATCGTTTGCAAGGTGTTGTGCGCTCTGGGCTTGATGGCATCGATGTGGATGTTTTGGGCGGCAAATACAATATGACTGACATTGCAGCAGCAATTGGTCTCGGGCAAATGAAGCGTCTAGACGAATTTAATGCAAAACGTGCGGCTTTAGCTCGTCACTATTTCCAACAATTTGGCACCGAGTTTGAAGCACAAACAGGCGCAGAACTTCCTGTTGCTGATTTCGAAAACTCCAATTGGCATATGTTCCACCTTGTTCTACCAGAACGTGTAGAACGAGCACAATTCATGCAGAACATGTTAGACCGCGGCATCGGTCTCGGCTATCACTATCGCGCGATCCATCTGTTCACCTTGTATCGCCAGCGCGGTTTCACTGACGGTATGTTCCCTGTTGCAGAACGCATAGGAAAACAAATTGTGACTTTGCCTTTGTTCCCAAGCATGACAGAAAACGACGTTGAGCGTGTCGTGACTGAGGTAAAATCCTGCCTTTCATCCTCATAACGTAGACCAAAATGCAACCAGAACTCTCTGTCGTCATTCCTGTTTACAACGAAGAAGCTGGACTTTCCAAGCTATTTGCGCGCCTTTACCCGGCGCTTGATGCACTCGCCACTCGCGGTATCTCTTACGAAATTGTCTTCGTCAATGATGGCAGTCGCGATCGTTCCGCTGAAATCTTGTCAGACCAATTTCGTGCCCGTCCTGATGTGACTCGGGTGGTTCTATTCAATGGCAATTATGGCCAGCACATGGCGATCTTGGCTGGCTTTAAAGCGAGTCGCGGTAATATCGTTGTGACCCTCGACGCCGATTTGCAAAACCCTCCGGAAGAAATCGGCGCTTTGGTCGACAAAATGCACGAGGGTTACGATTATGTCGGTTCGATTCGTCGCAAACGTCAGGATGCAGCATGGCGTACCTATTTGTCGAAGGCGATGAATCGCATCCGCGAAAAAATCACACGCATCAAAATCACCGATCAAGGAAATATGCTGCGCGCCTATGGCCGCAACGTGATTGACTTGATTAATCAATGCTCAGAGGTGAATACTTTTGTACCAGCCTTGGCCTATACCTTCGCGCGTAAGCCGACGGAAATTGTGGTGGAACATGAAGAGCGTACCGCAGGTGAATCGAAATATTCATTCTATAGTTTGATACGCTTGAACTTCGATCTGATGACCGGTTTTTCCATCATGCCTCTGCAGATCTTTTCGATGCTGGGCATGGCGATTTCTGGATTGTCTGGGGCGCTCGTTGTTTTGCTGTTGATTCGCCGCTTCTTCCTCGGTGCTGAAGCGGAAGGTCTTTTCACCTTGTTTGCCATCGCCTTCTTCATGATGGGCGTGATCTTGTTTGGGATTGGCCTGCTTGGCGAATACGTTGGGCGTATCTACCAGCAAGTGCAAGGACGCCCGCGCTTTGTGGTGCAAACCATTTTGGAGCAAGAATCCGAAGACCCTGCTGCGAGCAAACATGACTAATCCTAGCGCCATCGTTTTTGCTTATCACAGCGTCGGTGTTCGCGGCATCAAGACCTTATTGGCCAAAGGCGTCGATATCAAGTTGGTGGTGAGTCACGAAGACAACCCAAATGAAGCCATTTGGTTTGAATCTGTCGCGGCTCTCTGCGCTGAGCATGGCATTCCGCGTGTCACGCCAGAAAACCCGAATACGCCTGAATTTATTGCGCAACTACGTGAGCTGAATGCGGATTTTTTCTTTAGTTTTTACTATAGAAATATGTTATCCGAAGAGGTTTTGATGTTGGCGCGACGCGGTGCGTATAATTTGCATGGCTCACTGCTGCCGAAATATCGTGGCCGCGTGCCGGGCAATTGGGCTGTGTTGCATGGTGAGACCGAGACCGGAGCGACACTGCACGAAATGACCGTGAAGCCCGATGCTGGCGCAATCATTGCACAAGTTGCCGTCCCGATTTTGCCAGACGATACTGCCTTTGAAGTGTTTGGAAAACTGACCGTAGCTGCAGAGCAAACTTTATGGCAGGCATTGCCAGGCATTTTGTCAGGCATTCCCAATCGTATCGCGAATGAATTAAGCAAGGGCAGCTATTTCGGTGGACGCAAACCAGAAGATGGCAGAATCGACTGGTTCAAACCGGCGCAGCAGGTTTATAACTTGCATCGAGCCGTCGCGCCTCCCTATCCGGGGGCTTTTTTCGACCACGCCGGCAAGAGATTTGTTATTGAAAAGGCACGAATGGTGCAGGCTAGTGACTTTAAACTAGCGTCAAATTTGCCCCAAGGCATATCTGTAGTGGATAATACTGTTTTTGGCATTTGTGGCGATGGACAAGCAATACGCATTCTCGCGCTACAAAGCGATAATAAAACTTTAAGTGTTGATGAGATTAAGGCCCTTTTCGCCTGATTTGCGACCGACCGTCAGCAAATATTCGGTGACTCGATGAGCACTCCACACTTTGCCTAATCCTTAAGCTATCTATAAAAGAGAAACTACTATGAAAAAAGTCCTCATCCTCGGCGTGAACGGTTTTATCGGTCACCACCTCTCCAAACGCATTCTCGAAACCACGGATTGGGAAGTCTACGGTATGGATATGCAAACCGAGCGTTTGGGCGAGTTGATTAACCATCCACGCATGCACTTTTTTGAAGGCGACATCACGATCAATAAAGAGTGGGTTGAATACCACGTGAAGAAATGTGATGTGATCTTGCCTTTGGTCGCGATTGCTACGCCATCGACTTATGTTAAGCAACCACTGCGCGTGTTTGAACTCGATTTCGAAGCCAACCTGCCGATCGTGCGCTCGGCCGTGAAA
>CAYWNE010000215.1:0-1734 GCA_964459555.1 uncultured Burkholderiaceae bacterium
AATATTCGACGCCACATTGAACTCGGCGTCAAAGGCCGTCCTGATCAAGTACAAGCGGCTTTTGCAGAGATGTTGGAAGTGCTCGATGGCTTTCACATGGAATATCAAAATACTGTCGCGGCAGAGTAGGCGAGCAACAAGCAAGATCTCTAGTGATTGAGACCTTGAGATGTTGCGACGATTCTCGAATCATCGCAATGATTTAGTGGAGGGCCGCATGAAGAAACTACGATTCACATTGTTCTCGGTGAAAGATGCGTTGTTGGCCTTCGGGCCTATGAGCGTATTGGTCTTGTGTTTGCTTGCCGCAGCCGTGTATTTTGTGGAGCCAGCACCGAGTAAAAAGATCGATTTCATCGGTGGCCAAGAAAATAGCGCCTACGATCATTTTGCACAGTTATATGCGAAAGAGCTCGCCAAGAATCAGATTGATGTCACGGTGCATCATTCCCAGGGTTCGCTGCAGAACATGCAGGAGATCCGCGACGCTGATTCCGTGATTGATATCGGTTTCGTACAAAGCGGCTCAACAAATCAAGAGGAAGCAGAAGCTCGCGGTTTGATTTCTTTGGGCAGTTTGTTTTACGAGCCGATCTGGATTTTTTATCGCTCCAAGAAAGAGTTTGACTCAATCGCACAATTTAAAGGACAGCGCGTCAACTTAGGGCCAGATGGCTATGGTGTGCACAAACTGTTTTCGCAAATTATCGCGGTGAATAATCTTGCTGATAGCGATTTCGAATTGAGTCAGCTCGAAAATTCGCAGGGTACTGCGGCTTTCCTCGACGGCAAGGTCGATGTGCTCATCATGAGCGCGGCATCGGATTCTTTATTGGTGCAAATGCTTTTGCAAACACCAGGCGTACGGCTCTTCGATTTCGCACAAGCGGAAGCCTATACACGGCGTCTCCCTTTCTTATCACACGTGGTACTGCCGCGCGGCATCGTCGATATCGGTAAAGATCTTCCAGCACGTGATTATCATTTGTTAGCACCGACTGCAACTTTGGTCGCTCATGAGAGCTTGCATCCGGCGCTGGTCAGTTTATTCCTACAGGCCGCAAAGAAAATTCACGGCAATGCCAATTGGTTCAGCGATCAAGCGGAGTTCCCGTCTGATCGGTATAGTGAAATTCCGGTAGCGCCACAGGCGGAAAAATTCTATCGTAACGGGCCACCATTTCTACAACGTTACCTCAGTTTTTGGATGGCGAATTTCCTCGAACGCATGTGGGTGGTACTGTTGACTTTTGGCGCTTTGGCTCTGCCCTTATCGAAAGTAATCCCGCCTTTGTATCGCTGGCGGATTCGCTCTCGGGTATATCGTTGGTATGGTCAGTTACGCGCTGTGGAAATGGCCTTGGATCAAGTGGATCATGCCCAGCGCGATGAAGTGCTAAGTGTACAGCTGCGACGTCTCGATGAAATCGAAGAGAAAGTCAATCAAATTTCGATTCCGCTAGCGTTCGCTGATGAGTTATATGGCTTGCGTAGCCACATCAATTTCGTAAGGCAACGTTTGCGTGCACTTGCTTAGTGAGATTGGTGTGCATAAAAAAAGCGGAGACGTGCTTTGCTTGTTTTTAATAGCCACCTCGGCACAGAGTCCACACGACTTCAGGATGGAGGGGAGTATCCTGAGAGTCACAGGTAGGTGTGTGGCTCTGTGCTTCAGCGGTTCCTTCATGCAAACTGCATATTCGGGCGCATCGCGTTGTTGCTTGTCCTCGCAAT
>CAYWNE010000215.1:1834-5800 GCA_964459555.1 uncultured Burkholderiaceae bacterium
ACTCAAGTATTGCTGCGGGAAGCGCCTAGCGCTGCATCCCGACTATGCAGTTTGCGTCGTCATCATACGGGCGCATCGCGTTGTTGCTTGTCCTCGCAATACTCAAGTATTGCTGCGGGAAGCGCCTAGCGCTGCATCCCGACTATGCAGTTTGCTTCATCGATTTTGGCGCATCGCGTTGTTGCTTGTCCTTGCCATACTCGCGTATGTCTGCGGGAGGCACCTAGCGCTGCATCCCGACTTTGCAGTTTGCTTCATAGCCTCAATCGAATTTACTTAGAACTTGTACGCCACGCCTAAGGAGTACATATCGTTCTTGGACTTACTTGCGGTGCTATTGTATTTAGTTGGTAAGCGATCCCAGTCCGCAGTGAGGCTCCAGTTTTTGTTGAGGTTATAGCGTAAGCCTAAGCCTCCTGCAGGTGCGAACCATGATTTATCTGAGTCTGAGCCACCGCCAACGTAGTCAACTGAGCCACGTGAGAAATTGCTACCGATGCGTGCGACGACGCCAAATTCGTCAGTGCCTAAGTCGACTTTATAGAAAATACCAGCACCACTCGAACGTCCAATGCCATTCTTTATGCCTGAGTTTGTATTGAAACTCGCCTTGGTATCGCCGATACGGTATAGCATGCCTTCAACACTTTGGGTGATGCTAAAACCGTTGTAAGGTGTCACCGAGAAGTTATATGCCTCGTAAATCTTTCCGCTACTCTTGCTTGCACGTTCGCAGGCGCCACCAACTGCACAATTAAGATCGGAATTGGTTCTTACGGCCCAAGCGGCGCCGATTGTGGTGTCGGCATGCGCGCTAGCACTAATGCTCAGGGCTGTGATCGAGGCGGCGATTGCCAGCGTTGCGGTGAATGTGCGTTTGATTGAAAGCATGGTGTTCTCTTTCCTTGTTGTGAATTGGAGGATTGCCGCATTGCTTGTCAGGTGTGCTGCAATCTGAGGCGCAGTTTCTCTGTCGAGCGCCCGAATTTCAAAAAGAGAATCAAAGGGATAGTCAGATGATGTGATGGGGCGCGTATGGCAGTACCAGGCCGCTACATACGCTGCATGTTTGAGGAATTGCGATAGTGGCGCGAAGAAGGATTTAGAAAATTTTGAGTCGCTAGGACGATGCTTGCGATCGCAGGGGAAGTAACAAATCCCTCAGGTTGTTGTGATCGATCTCGTACATGATGGCCAACAGGCGACCAATTTCACCTTGGGGAAATCCTTCTCGTGCGAACCATCCTAGATAATGGCCGGGCAGATCAGCGATGAGGCGGCCTTCATATTTTCCATAAGGCATTTTGCGGGTCACGAGTAAGAGTAGATCTTGGCCTTGCATAGGAAGCTTCGGTTGTCGGGGGATTATTGCGTTCAAAATTTAGAGGGGACGGTGCTACAATCGCTGGCACTTAAATCTGTCAATCTGCAATATTACTATTGAAAGCATTTGGATCATGACTACAGCGAATCCTAGCGCCTATCCTACACCGTATGAACTCGGGAATCAAAATCAAACGACGACTTGGGCTGATTGCATTGCCTATTACCAGCGCCTTGCACTTGATTTTCCCGGTGTACTGAAATTTTTTCAAATTGGTGTGTCGGATGGCGGTGTGCCTATGCATGCGGGTGTCATTACCGCTGATGGGGTGTTTGATCGCGCTCAATTGAAGGCAGAAGGGCGCCCCGTTTTCTTCAACAATAATGGCATACATCCAGGTGAGCCTGAAGGCATCGATTCCTGTATGGCTTTGGTGCGTGATTTCTGCCTGCAAGCAGAGCGCCGCGCCGCCTTAGGTAAGACCGTCTTTTTATTCATTCCACTGTATAACGTCGATGGTAGTTTGAATCGTCAAAATACCTCTCGCGTTAATCAAGATGGCCCTGAGCTATTTGGTTTCCGCGCCAATGGTCGCAACCTTGATTTGAACCGCGACTTCATTAAATGCGATAGCTTGGCTGCGGCGGTGTTTAATCGTTTCTTCACGGAATGGGATCCTGATGTGATGGTCGATACCCATACCTCGAATGGCGCTGACTACACCTACACCATGACCTTGATTCAAACGCAGGCCGATAAGCTGGGAGATGGCCTAGGTCCATTCTTGCGTGACACTATGCTGCCAGAGATTTATCAGAACATGGAGCAACGTGGATGGCCAACTTGTCCGTATGTAAATCCTGTTAAAGTAACTCCGGACGATGGTATTGAAGACTTCCTTGAGGTGCCTCGCTTTTCAACCGGCTTTGCAGCGCTTCATCACACGATAGGTTTCATGCCTGAGACACATATGTTGAAACCCTACGCTGATCGCTACCAGTCGATGCGAGCGCTGGTGGAAGTGGTGTTGGAATTCACGATCGCAAATGCAGCTCAGATCCAAACGTTGCGAGCTCAAGCGCGTGAGGCTGCGAAGACAAAAAGTGCATGGCCAGTGACCTGGAAAGCCGATCATAGCCGTCCTTCAAGCTTCCGTTTCAAAGGCTACGAAGCCGCGTATTCGCCAAGCAAAATTGGTAACTATACGCGTCTCTCATACGACCGCAGTAAGCCCTGGGAGAAGGATATTGCTTACTATGATCACTTCGTCGCCGACATCACGGTGCAAACACCGAAAGCCTACTTGATTCCACGAGCTTGGCGTGAAGCGATTGAACGTTTGCGCTGGAATGGTGTCGAGCTAACAGTCTTGACGGAAGACCAGAGCCTCAATGTGCAATCCTACATGATTCGCGATGTGAAGAGCCGCGTGAATGCTTACGAAGGTCATATGTACCATGACCATGTCGAGCTCGAAAAACGTGAAGAGCTGATCCATGCTCGCGCCGGTGATGTGATTGTCTATCTGAATCAAGCGAATGCGCGCTATGCGGTAGAAACACTTGAGCCGCAAGCGCATGATAGTTTCTTCCGCTGGGGATTCTTTAACAGCGTATTGGAAAAGAAAGAAGCTTATTCTGATTATGTGTTCGAAGATAGCGCTTATGACATGCTGCAAACCGAACCTGAACTCGCGGCGAAATTTGAGGTGTGGAAGCAAGCGCATCCTGAGTTGCTCACTGATCAAACTGCGGTGCTTGATTTTATATTCGCAAATGGCAAGCGCTACCATGAACCAGAATGGCGCCGCTACCCGGTGTTTTCTTTGCTAGGCTTGGTCGTACTTCGGATGTAAGCGGGCTGGCGATCCAAGGAGGCAGGCATGATCGTTTTTTATGAATACATGGAGCAACCACCTTATTGGATCGCGCATGATGCCGATGGCTATTGGTTGGTGCCAGTCAAAACCAATGGCTGGCATGAGCGAGAAGTTTTTGTTGGGCGCGTTCCCGAATTACGTGTGGTTCAAGTACCAGCTCAACTTGATTTGGGTTTGCCCGATTCGTCGATCCCAGCTTCTTGAAGCTTTGGAGCGTCGACCGGTAGTTCAAGATTGAAAATAGCACCGTCGCCTTCAACACTAGCGACGCGGATGCTCCCTCCCAGCACCGAAGTGACGATGTTGTAGCTGATGTGTAGACCTAGGCCGCTGCCGCCTTGACCTAAGCGCGTGGTGAAGAAAGGTTCAAAAATGCGGTTGAGATTTTTGGCCGCGATGCCTTTGCCGTTATCTTTAACGCGCAAACTGATTTTATGTTCGTTGATGCGCTTGCCGCTAATTCGAATCTCTCCTCCGGGTACACCATCAAAGCCATGCACAATGGCATTGATAATCAAATTGCTGATGACTTGCCCCAAAGCTCCGGGGTAGCTATTCATCATAATATCGGTGTCGACATCAATCTCTAGATGGTGTTGCTCGCGGCGTAGGCGGGCGGCCAAGGTCATACTAATTTCTTCACACACCGTGTGCAATCGGAATTGACGACGTTGGTTCGAAGTTTGATCGGTTGAAATTTGTTTGAAGCTCGAAACCAATTGCGCTGAGGTATCGAGGTTGCGCAGAATAATCTCCATTGCCT
>CAYWNE010000216.1:0-5734 GCA_964459555.1 uncultured Burkholderiaceae bacterium
GCCGCCGCTGCATTGGCAATCACGATGCGACCGAGCGCGTCAATCGCAATCACCGGGTCTTCCATCACCGCCATAATCGTATCGAGATTCAGACTACGACGCATGCCGGGCAAAATGTCGACCACTTCGATCGTGCCGACGCCGGGCACTTGATCACAGTCCGCCTGCAGAGCGGGTAACATGGATTGCTTCAACTCGGGGATGTCGATATAGATATTCGGCGGATCAACCTCCACCGCCTGCACATTGAGACCCTGCCGCGCCAATACCGCGAGGATTTCGTGGGCGATACCGACTCGATCTTCGAAAGGAATATTGACGCGCATGGAACGAACTCAATTAGAAGATTAAACCGCAATCGGACGATTCATACGGCCATAGCGATCCATGTATAAGCCTTCGGTCGAAATCGCCGGCTTCTTACCCGATACCAAATCAGCCAAGAATTGACCCGAGCCACAGGCCATGGTCCAGCCCAAAGTGCCGTGACCGGTATTCAAGAACAGATTGCGGTAGGGTGTAGGGCCGATCACTGGCGTGCCATCTGGTGTCATTGGGCGCAAGCCAGTCCAGAATTCAGCTTTGCTGACATCGCCGCCATGTGGGAACAAATCTGTGACGGAATGGACCAAAGTTTTGCGACGTGATTCGCGCAAACGCAAATCGTAGCCGGTGATTTCTGCCGTGCCGCCAACACGAATACGATCGCCCAAACGCGTAATCGCGACTTTGTATGTCTCATCCATTACTGTTGATTCTGGCGCACCAGCTGCATCGGTAATCGGCACGGTGATGGAGTAACCTTTGATCGGGTAGACCGGAATCTTGATACCCAACTCGCGCAACATGATCGGTGAATAACTACCGAGCGCCAACACGAAGCGGTCTGCTGTGAACAAGCCTTTCGATGTTTGCACGCCCTTCACCTGATCGCCTTCCGCGATCACGCGTTCAATGCTGACGCCATATTCAAATTTGACGCCAAGACCTTCTGCCAACTTGGCTAAATTTTGTGTGAACTTGAAGCAGTCACCGGTTTCATCGCCAGGCAAACGCAAAGCACCTACGAATTTTTCACGTACGTTTTTCAGCGCTGGCTCGACGCGTAAGCATTCGTCGCCGTTCAAGGATTCGTAAGGCACACCATAACGTTTCAAGATATCGATATCGGCTTGCGACGCATCGAGTTGTTGTTGGTTACGGAACAGTTGCAAGGTGCCTTGCGTACGCTCGTCATAAGCAATGCCTGTGTCTTCGCGCAATTGCTGCAACACGTCGCGACTATACTGCGCCATACGCAGCATGCGACCTTTGTTGATCTCGTAACGCTTAGTCGTACAGTTCATCAACATCTGAAACACCCAACGCCACATCGCAGGATCAGTGCTCGGGCGAATCGCTAAAGGGCTGTGCTCCATCATCAACCATTTGATCGCCTTCAAAGGCACACCAGGGCCTGCCCACGGCGCGGAGTAACCGGGAGAGACTTCACCGGCGTTAGCGAAACTGGTTTCCAGCGCAGCACCCGGTTGGCGCTCAATCACTGTCACCTCGTGACCGGCTTTGGCTAAGTAATACGCGCTCGCTGTGCCAATCACACCTGCGCCCAAGATGACTATCTTCATTTTTTCTTCCTAATCACAATGTTGCTCATTGAGCTTAAATATTGAATCTTGCTAATTCGTTTGAATCTTTACTTGTCTTGCTTGATACTGGCTTCTACGCTGCATCTACGTTTTATCTACTCCGTCATCTACTCAGCGATCTACTCAGTTATCTACATAGTGACGCTGATAACGCGGTCCCAAGCTCGTCAAAATTTCATAACCAATCGTGCCCGCTTGGCGCGCTACTTGATCGACCGTATTGTTCGGGCAAATCAAATCAACCAAAGCACCGGGATACAAGAGATCAGTATCAACGTGGCTGACGTTCAAGGTGATGGTATCCATCGACACATTACCGACCATAGGCACTTCGACGCCGGCAATATGCGCGACACCGCAGTTACTCAAACTACGCAACCATCCATCGGCATAACCAACCGAGACCGTGGCAATGCGCGAAGGCTGGGTCGCACGCCAGGTTTTGCTGTAACCCACGCTGGCGCCCATAGGGATTTCGCGCACTTGGATAATCCGCCCTTGCAATTGCACCACCGAATGCATAGGGCTCGCTTGCCCCGCCACCGGCGCGACGCCATACAAAGCAGCGCCGGGACGCGCCAAATCAAAATGGAAATCAGGGCCGAGAAAGATGCCCGAAGAATTAGCGAAGCTCGCTTTCAAACCGACATAGTGTTTACGTAATTGCTGCAACAAATTTTGAAACGCTTGCAGCTGCATTTGATTCATAGGATCAAGTTGATCCTCGGCGCAGGCTAAGTGGCTCATGGCGTAGCGCACATCGATGCCATCCGTAATCGAAAAATCATTGAGCCAGGTCATCAACTCGGCTTGTGACAAACCCATGCGCGCCATGCCCGTATCGATTTGAATCACGGCAGGCAAGGCTTGATTGCGCTCTTGCGCCAACTTGCGCCACGCAGCGATCTGCTCGAGGCTGTTCAACACAGGTGTACATGCATACTCAATGAATTCTGCTTCGTAACCAACTGGCGAGCCGTGCATCACGTAGATCGCCACGTCTTTGGCGATATGCGCACGCAAACTAATCGCTTCCTCCAACTGCGCCACGAACAAATGACGACAACCCTCATCGACCAGCGCCTTGGAAACAGGAATCGCACCCAAGCCATAGGCATCGGCTTTCACCGCAGCGCCACAGGCAGCTTTTCCCAAACGCCCCTGCAAATAACGATAATTCGAACGCAAAGCCCGCAAATCGATCGTCAACAAAGCACCAGCACGTCCAGCTTCTTGCAACATAAAACACCTCGACAAAACATCAACCCACGTTGAATAGCAAAGCGCGTGCCATGACCGCAGAAAACGTCGAAGGACGGAAAATCAAGCACTTAGCGCGTGCGCAAGCGATTTTACCAGAATAGAGTGTATCGAAATAAATACAATAACGATTGATTAAGCTTGGAGAAAATATTTTTTCTCTCTGTGAGGATCGGAATTTGGCATATGTATGAAATTGGATACGATGTATTAAATTTGATACGCCGTGAATTTTGCTCTGGGACGGCTGAAACCGGGGGACGAGCTTTCTTCGACCGCGTCTGCATCTATCTAATATCGGAGTCGGCACGGGTGGTCGCTCGAAAAATACTCCTTCTCCCGCAAGCGGGAGAAGGATAGGATGAGGGTGATTCAGCTTAACGCAAAGTCAATTCAGTACCGCGTCATTCCCAAAGATGCACCGCACAAGTATGTCTTGCGCCGCTCGACGCCCCTCATCCCCAGCCCTTCTCCCGCTCGCGGGAGAAGGGAACGTGGCCAATCGATTTTGCGTGATGCGTCGCGACTAGACCTTTGTATCGGTTAAAAAAAGGAATCAACTCCCCCACAAATCCCCAGTAGGATTTGCGCGTGGTGCGGTGAGTCCGAAATGTTCGTACGCGCTGGCGGTGGCGATGCGGCCACGTGGTGTACGTTGTAGATAGCCTTGTTGGATCAAGTAGGGTTCGAGCACGTCTTCAATCGTGTCGCGTTCTTCACCAATCGCTGCGGCGACATTGTCGAGGCCGACCGGGCCACCACCGAATTTGAACAAGATTGCTTCGAGCAGTTTTCTATCCATGAGGTCGAAACCGACCGCATCCACGTCCAACATTTTCAAGGCGGCATCGGCTGCACCTTTGGTGATCTCGCCATTGCCTTTCACCTGCGCATAATCGCGCACACGGCGCAAGAGGCGATTAGCAATACGCGGTGTGCCACGAGCACGGCGGGCGATTTCAAATGCGCCTTCTTCACGTATTGGCACTTCCAGCAAATTGGCAGAGCGCGTTACGATGCGCGCCAATTCTTCAGAAGTATAAAACTCCAAGCGTGCAACAATCCCAAAGCGATCACGCAATGGATTGGTCAACATGCCGGCACGCGTTGTCGCGCCAACCAAGGTAAATGGTTGCAAATCGAGTTTGACTGAGCTTGCCGCCGGACCTTCGCCGATCATGATATCAATTTGGTAGTCTTCCAAAGCAGGATACAAAATCTCTTCGACCACCGGCGATAGACGATGGATCTCGACGCGAACCAGCACATCATTCGCTTCAAGATTCGTCAGCAAGGCTGCCAAGTCGCCAGCACGTTCAAGCACAGGCCCCGAAGTCTGACGCAAATTAACCCCCATCTCACGCGCAATGATATGCGCCAAGGTCGTCTTACCTAAACCCGGTGGACCAAACAACAAAGTGTGATCAAGCGCTTCTTTACGCTGACGCGCCGCGCCAATGAAGATCTCTAACTGATCACGAATCTTTTCCTGCCCCACATACTCATCAAGCTGCTTAGGCCGCAAAGCACGCTCGATCGCCTCTTCATTGGGCGATGAGGGCGTCGCGCTGATGATGCGCGTGTCGGCGAGTTGGGTGGAGAGGTTATCGGTTTGTATGCTCATATTTTTCTTTTCTACACATAATCACTACCACGGTGTCACGAATCACTCCAGCAAAATGCACATCGCATCATGTCGCTCCTGCGCAGGCAGGAGCCCAGCGTCGTGCCCGATCAAGCCACTGGATTCCCGCCTTCGCGGGAATGACAGCAAAGGTATCGAATCATTTACCGCTCTAACTCTTCGACAAAGCCTTCAAAGCTGCTTTAATCCCATCCGACACACCCGAACCGGCAGGCACCAATTTCAACGCGGCGAGCGCTTCTTTGTCGGAATAACCCAAGGCCAACAGCGCATTCAAGATATCCGCACTATGGTCACCGGCAGCGGCTGCCGCGCCTGCAGAACCCAGATCGGCGCCGAGTTTGCCTTTCAATTCCAGCAGCAGGCGCTCGGCGGTTTTCTTGCCTATCCCAGGCACCCGCGTCAAACGCCCCGCTTCTTGCAAAGTAATCGCCTGTGCCAGATCGGCCACTGACATCCCAGACAAAATCGACAAAGCGGTACGGGCACCAACACCGCTAATCTTAATCAACTGCCGAAACGTAGCTCGTTCTTCCGCAGTACCAAAACCAAACAAGACATGCGCATCTTCACGGATTGCCAAATGTGTCAACAAAGCCACCTTTTCGCCCAGTGCAGGCAAGTTATAAAAAGTACTCATCGGTACATCGATCTCATAGCCAACGCCTTGGCAATCAACCATGATTTGCGGAGGATTCTTTTCTATGAGGGTTCCGGCGATACGACCTATCATGCTGGGCTTTCATACTGTATAAATAAGCAGTAATAGTAAACTATTCTGGAGGGGTTGTGGGGAGTATGTTCCTTGTAGAACTCGCTTCCAACACTTAAACGCGCATACGGATGCTCCACGTGCACTGGCCGGGAGTGACCCGGCGGCCACTCACTTTCTTTGCTTCGCCAAGAAAAGTAAGCAAAAGAAGGCGGCGCTGGTATCGCCGCCCTTTGGGCTTCCAATTGTGCGAGGCAGATATGTAGGTTGGACTGAACAAAGTGAAGCCCAACATAGTGTCATCATTTAAATTGATTTTGTTGGGCTCGCCAAACCGATTTACAGAGCAATTTTCCTGTAATCGTTCACGACGTTTGCTGGCCGGGGGTGGCCCGGCGGCCACTCACTTTTCTTGCTTCGCCAAGAAAAGTAAGCAAAAGAAGGCGACGCAGGCGCAGCTGGCCTTCGGCT
>CAYWNE010000217.1:0-5681 GCA_964459555.1 uncultured Burkholderiaceae bacterium
TTGCAAGTGTTTTTGTAGTGCATCGCGTTGCGGATGCATAACAACAAATACATGCCATACATGTTCATTGTGTTCAGCAACACTAGGGAGTATCAGGTTGGGGATGTCTCTTAACTCTTCGAGATAGACGGCGGCAAGCGTGCGACGTTGTTGATTCCAAGCATCGAGTTTAGGCAGCTTGACGCGCAACAAGGCTGCTTGCAATTCATCGAGGCGCGAATTGAATCCTTTGACTTCGTTCTTGTATTTGATTTGCGAACCATAGTTGCGCAATACACGCAGCTTATGGGCGAGTTCATCGTCGTCGGTGGTAACAGCACCAGCGTCGCCGAGCGCACCAAAATTTTTGCCTGGATAAAAGCTATGTCCTGCGGCATCGCCCAAGGCACCAGCACGTTTGTCACGATAAAGGGCGCCTTGCGCTTGGGCGGCGTCTTCGATCACCTTAATGCCATACTTTTTGGCGATGGCATTGATCGGTTCCATGTCCGCCGTTTGACCGTAAAGATGGACAGCCATAATCGCTTTGGTGCGCGGTGTGATGGCTGCTTCGATCAAGCGAGGATCGATGTTATATGTCTGCGGATCAGGCTCGACTGGGACCGGCGTTGCACCTGCGAAGGAGGCGGCTAGCCAAGTCGCAATATAGGTGTTGGAAGGTACGATCACTTCGTCACCTTCGCCGATGCCATAAGCACGCAAAATCAAATGCAAGGCGTCGAGACCATTGCCAACACCGACGCAATGTTTGCTACCGCAATAGGCTGCGTATTCGTTTTCGAAATCGATCAACTGTTGGCCTTGAATGAACCAACCACTATCGAGCACGGCGTGAAATGCCGACGTCAATTCATCGCGCAAATCTTGATGCGGTTTCTTAAGGTCGAGAAAAGGAATCGGAGGATGTGCAGGAGTATTCATAAGGATTCATTCAAAAAACGGACCACGCGTGCTGGATTGCCAAGCACTAGCGCATGATCGGGAACATCTTTAGTGACGACACTACCAGCACCGATCATGGCATGTTCGCCAATCGTAATGCCGGGCAGGATGGTCGCATTGGCGCCAATCGAAGCGCCGCGTTTCACCAGTGTTTGCGGAAATGATTCTGGATATTGTTTAGAGCGCGGGAAGCGATCATTGCTGAAGGTGACATTCGGACCGATGAAGACATCATCGGCAATGCGCAGACCGTCCCACAGTTGCACGCCACTTTTCACCGTGACGCGATCGCCCACGATGACGTCGTTCTCTATCAGGCAATGCGAACAAATATTGCAATCGGCCCCAATCTGCGCCTGCGGCAAGATCACGACGTACTGCCAAACACGCGTGCCTTCACCGATGACTTTGGCTTGTACATCGCTACTCGGATGAATTGTACTCATGTCTGAATATCTCTCAGCTTAGTTAGGGTGTGCTCTACAAAGAAACAAAATGTTGCTCAAGCGCGGCCAGAAACGCATCGTAGTTACGGATGTAATCGCTTTCGTCATAGGCTTGATCGGCGAACACGAGTAAAACGCAGTCCTCGCTAAACTCGCGCATCTCATGCCAAACCATGGGGGCAATATAAACGCTCTTGGCTGGATCGTTCATCAAGATGTCGATTTTCTCTTTACCATTGTCGAGCTGCATGATGCAGGAGCCACGCACGGCAACGGCGACTTGCTTCAAGGCTTTGTGCGCGTGGAAGCCGCGTTCGACCCCTTCTTTGGTCGCGAAAATATAGTAGACACGGGCAATCGGGAACGGCACATCTTTGTTCGCCTCGACGGCGATCAAGCTACCGCGTTCGTCGCCAAGTAAGCGGAAATCAGGGTTGTGATGGGGAATACTGGATTGGCTCACGGTGCTTCCTTTATTTGCCAACGCAGGCATATTCACGGCTGCAAGACTTTGTTGTTCGCCCAATTTGGCGAGGCATTCGCGCAAGCCTTCTTCCCATTGAGGGACACGAATCCCGAAACGTGACGCCAGTTTTTGGGTGCTCAGCATCGAGTTCGTCGGCCGTTTCGCGCGGGTGGGGTAGGCGCTTGCAGGAATGCCGTTAACTTGCGGTGCTTTCGCTAGCAATTTAAGTGTCACGGCCTTTTCCATAATCGCACTAGCAAATCCATGCCAGTTAGTCCAATTGCTTGGCGTTAGATGCACAATGCCGCCATGTTCCTTCCACCATTCCCGTGAATTGCCTGCGGCAATCGCTTGCTTGATGATCTCAAGTGTGACCTTGGCGATCCACAACGCCGAAGTAGGGGCGCCCCACTGATCATTGACGATACTGAGTTGTTCGCGTTCTTTCGCTAACCGCAACATTGTCAGCATGAAGTTTTTGCCAAAGTCCGAATAAACCCAACTGGTTCGCAAAATAAGATGACGACCCGCTAGTTCGGTGATGGCAACTTCGCCCGCACGTTTGCTTGCGCCATAGACCCCAATCGGATCGCACGCATCGTTTTCTTCGTAGGCACACAGGTCGCCTTGTGGATTGCGTTTCTCCCCGTTAAACACATAGTCGGTCGAGAAATGAATCAAGGGAATATCCAAGCGCGCAGCGACTGCTGCAAAGGCGCGTGGGGCATCAGCATTGATGCGGAATGCATTGTCGCGATCATCTTCCGCTAAATCGACCGCGGTATAGGCGGCTGGATTGATGATCAAATCAGGCCGCTGCTGCTCAACATACAGTTTGATGTGATCGGTATCCTTGAGGTCTAGCGTATCGCGTTGCGGCGTCAAGAGTGTGAAGTTCGGCTCTTCGATACGCAGTAAGTCGAAGACAGCGCGACCAACTTGTCCTGAAGTTCCTGTGATCAGGATTTTCATTCGAAAACCTCTGCGTCGGCCAAAGCTTTACCGATCATGTCCTTTGCTGAGAGCACGGGCTCGCCTTGTAAAGGCCAAGCGATGTTGACTTTCGGGTCGTTCCATTGCAGACAACGCTCGTGCTCAGGCGCCCAAAAATCAGTCGTCTTATACAGGAACTCGGCACTCTCGCTTGTTACCACAAAGCCGTGGGCGAAGCCTTCAGGGATCCACATTTGCAAGCGATTTTGTGCGGAAAGGAAGGCGCCTGTCCATTGTCCAAAAGTCGGAGAATTCTTGCGTAAGTCCACAGCAACATCGAACACTTCACCCGCTACAACGCGTACCAGTTTTCCCTGTGCTTGTTTGATTTGATAGTGCATGCCGCGCAATACGTTGGCGGCCGACTTCGAATGGTTATCCTGAACGAAGCGTGGACGAAGGCCCGTCAATTGCTCGAATTTGTTTTCGTTGAAGCTCTCGTAGAAAAAACCGCGATCATCACCAAATACGGTGGGTTCAATGATCAAGACGCCCTGTAAATTAGTTTCTTTAATCTTCATATATTTCTTTTGCTTGTACAGCACACGTTGCTGCGTTTTGCACTCTTTAGTTCTACTGACCAATCAAGCGCAAAAGGTATTGACCGTATTCGTTTTTCTTTAAAGGCTGCGCTAATTGCTCAAGTTGTTTAGCATCGATGTAGCCCTTGTGAAAGGCGATTTCCTCTGGGCACGCAACCTTTAAGCCTTGACGCTTTTCAATGGTGGCGATGAACTGGCCCGCTTCCAACAACGATTCATGTGTACCAGTATCTAGCCATGCCATGCCACGGCCCATGAGTTGTACTTTGAGCTGATTCTGCTTGAGATAGACATTGTTCACATCGGTGATTTCAAGCTCGCCACGCGCTGAAGGTTTGATATTGGCGGCGATGTCACAGATCTGATGATCGTAAAAATACAAACCAGTGACCGCGTAATTTGATTTCGGCTTCAACGGTTTTTCTTCAATGCTAACGGCATTATTATCGTTGTCAAACTCCACCACACCATAGCGCTCAGGGTCATTCACATGATAGGCGAACACGGTTGCACCATTGGTATTGCGGTTTGCCGCAGTAAGTTGTGCCTCGAAGGTATGGCCGTAGTAAATATTGTCGCCTAGGATGAGTGCAGAAGGCGCATCGCCTACAAATTCTTTGCCGATAATGAAAGCCTGCGCCAAGCCATCAGGGGATGGCTGTACTGCATATTGAATACTGATTCCCCATTGTGAACCATCACCCAGTAGCTCTTCAAAGCGTGGCGTATCTTGTGGCGTCGAAATGATCAAAATCTCGCGAATACCCGCCAACATTAAAGTGGTGAGCGGGTAATAAATCATGGGTTTATCGTACACGGGCAGCAGTTGTTTTGAGACTGCCTTGGTCACTGGATATAGTCTCGTACCTGATCCGCCTGCGAGAATAATGCCTTTACGATTGATATTATTTGTCATAGTGTCTCCATTCATCTTGCGCCTTACACTAAGGGGTATGCCTGATGAACTAATGAATGATTTATTGTTGTTGATATTGAAGGGCGACCCAGTTCTTATAATCGCCCGACAAGACCTGTGAGGTCCAAGCGTCGTTTTGCAGGTACCACTCCACGGTTTTACGCAAACCAGTCTCAAAGGTCTCGACCGGTTTCCAGCCGAGTTCTTTTTCGATCTTGCGAGCATCGATGGCGTAGCGTTTATCGTGGCCTGGGCGGTCCTTCACATGCGTAATTTGATCGCGATAACTACCGCTCTGTTTCGGTTGCAATTCATCGAGCAGATCACAAATGGTGTGAACAACGTTGAGATTGGTTTTCTCGTTCCAGCCACCGATGTTATAGGTTTCGCCAGGACGTCCTGCTTCCAAAACTCGACTTATTGCGGCGCAATGGTCGGCGACGAACAGCCAGTCGCGCACTTGGCTACCATCGCCGTAAATCGGGAGCGGCTTGCCAGCACGGGCATTGGTAATCACTAGCGGAATCAACTTTTCGGGGAAGTGGTAAGGCCCATAATTGTTTGAGCAATTGGTGGTCAGTGTTGGAATGCCGTAGGTGTGATGGTAAGCGCGCACCAAGTGATCAGAGGCTGCTTTCGAAGCCGAGTAGGGGCTGTTTGGTGCATACGCCGTAGTTTCAGAAAATGGCGGATCGTCTTTTTCTAGGCTTCCATACACCTCGTCGGTGGAGACATGTAAGAAGCGGAAATTGGTTTTTTTCGTCTCATCCAAATTTTGCCAATAAGCGCGTGTCGCCTCGAGTAAGCGGAAGGTGCCGTTGACGTTGGTTTCAATAAATGCTGCCGGACCGTGGATGGAACGATCGACATGGCTCTCGGCGGCGAAATGCACTACGGCGCGTGGTTGATGCTGTTGGAACAGTTTGTTGAGCGTGTCGCTGTCATTGATGTCGGCATGCACAAAAATATGACGCGTATCGTTTTGAATACTCGCCAAATTATTGAGATTGCCAGCATAAGTTAGTTTGTCGAGATTCACTATGCTCTCGGTTTGAGTGGCTAACCAATTGAGGACGAAGTTTGAGCCGATAAAACCCGCACCGCCAGTGACTAAAATCATAATCGATCCATTTCTTTTGTTTCGCTCATTCGCGGCTGCTGAGATGGCTGCCGATAACAATGAGGCCACGCGTTTATTATTAGATGACCAAAACCCGCCATTTTACGATAAGTCCCCGTGCTAGCGTGGAAAACTCGCATAGAACCGTCGCTCTCTTGAATCTATTGCCGATGTCTTTTGAGGTGCTGCCTTGATCGGAAACGCCGCGGTACTAGTTGGTGACCTAATCAGTGGATGCCCCTATCGATTTTGATGT
>CAYWNE010000218.1:0-5655 GCA_964459555.1 uncultured Burkholderiaceae bacterium
CCCCATCCAATACCGAGGTCCGGCTTGCGATCAGATCCTGGATACCATGTTCAAGACCAATTCGGCTGGTGCTAATGTCCGTCACACGCTCACTGTTGAAGTGCACCCGCAATAGGCCACCGACCTCGGTGTTTAACCACAAATCTCCACGGGCATCAGTGCTGATACGTCGAACGTTTTCTTTCACGCCTTGCAAACGCCCTTGCAAAATCCACGCACCTTCCCGCTTACGAAAAACCTCAACCCCACCCATCAATCCGACAAAAACATGATCAGGCCAGGCCGGAGAAAATCCAAGGCAATAGGCATTCCCCGAGGAATTAGGTAGCTTTTCAGCCTTTGTTCCTGAAACACGATATAGCCCCCGCCCCGACGCTGCTAACAAATCCCCCGAGACCTCAAGAAATTGCCAGACCTCACTCAAGCCTCCATCAATCGCTTGAAAGCGCGGAACATCATTAGCGAGTTCAAATTTGAACGGCAATTTGACATAGGTATTTTGAAAACCACCAACATACATACGCCCCTGATAGTTCACCGCTGAAATGCTGATACCTTCTAGGCCATTTCGCGTCCCAAATTGGGATTGTGGTGCCGCCAGTTCCACGTGTGAAATGCCTGAATTCGTCGCAGCCCAAAGATTGCCGTCACGATCTTGCATGATTCCGGCGACGGTGTTGTCTTGCAAGCCGCTATTCTTATTAATTACTCTTAGCAGCTTACCTTGGCGATTAAAAATCATTACTCCAGCGCGTACCGAACTGATTGCAAATTGATCGTTCCCAAGGCTCAACAATTTATACATGTAAGCATGATCTTCATCGAGCAAATGATCGATCTCGGTCGGAAAATTGCTAACGATTGGCACTGAGTTCGCATCAAATACGTAACGCTTAGTTTGCGCATTCCATTGCTGTGCGAAGTCGATCAGTTTGAAATCACCTGTAGTCCGCCCCACAAGAATTTGATGCGGCCCCGCCACCGCCATCACCATACGTCGGCCATTTAACAAAGTGCTGAGTTGCGGAATCGGCTTGATCTGGTCAGCGTCTAGCAAACATATGCCACGTTCACTATCAACATAAAATAGATGATCGTTCAGTACCGTCGCTTGAGAAGAGGCAAATTTACCTGGGAGGCTAGTGAGCTTGCCTGCGTGCAGACGGAAGATGCGACTCCGAGTGAGAAAATACACGCCTTGCGCGGTCGAGGCAATTTGCCACACATCGTTAAATACACGCTCCTCTTGCGGCAGCATATCTTTAATCGACTTGGCGATCAGCTTGCCCTGCGCATTGGCCTCGAGGTAACCAAAATCACCAATCGCACCATAAAAAATAGTGCCGTCACTCGCCATATGCAGAGAGCGCACCATAGGATTGCCAGTGGTTGTCAAACTGCGCCAATGCTGACCATCGAATTCCAAGATACCTTGTGAATTCCCGAAATACATGACGCCTCGTTGGTCCTGTAACGCGGCCCAATTTTGGCTATGCGCTTTATAAATTTTCGCGTCGTAGTTTTGTATCAGCGGTGCGCCTAGATCGCTTAGCTGTGCATGAACGCCTAATGATTGAATGCTGAGCGCAAGTACAACGAAGAAGCGCGAAAAAAGAAGAGGCATCTTGGCGTCGAACCAAGAACATCGTTGACAGAAACCTCGAATCTGCATCACCACCTCCGCCACCTGAGGTACCGCATTTTTATGAACTGACAAACGAGCGTATGGAAATCGAAATATCGCATAGTCGGTTACTCAGCGATGCACGAGGCATCAACGCTAAGCACGGCGCATGCAGCGCTAACAAGATCACGATATGGAATCGCCCCAACGAAAATTTACCATTAGAAACTTCGGAATGGCAGCGAGATGAGGGAATTGCGCAAAAACGCAACGATCATTAACAAATTCAAAAGAAATACTATTAGCAGCATGCCGTAAAGGTGAGCTACTAACCGCTGAAAACCACTTAAATGCAGTCGCATTCAACTAAACAGTGACTCAACGCCTTTGTTCGCCAAAGCATCAGCTCTTTCGTTACCGGGGTCTCCAGCGTGACCTTTGACCCAAATCCACTCGATCTGATGTTTGCGGCAGGCCTCATCAAGCGTCTGCCACAAATCAACATTCTTCACTGGCGTCTTACCGGCAGTTTTCCAACCTTTCGCTTTCCAGCCCTCTAGCCATTCGGTGATGCCCTTTAAAACGTATTGACTGTCGGTGTGCAGTTCAATTTCGCAGGGGCGTTTAAGGGCGCCCAAGGCTTGAATTACCGCCATCAACTCCATACGATTATTTGTAGTTTCGGCTTCACCACCGAACAGTTCTTTTTCGTGTTTGCCCGAGATCAGTAAAGCGCCCCACCCTCCACTGCCAGGGTTACCTTTACAAGCGCCATCGGTATAAATCTTAACTTTGCTCATGTTCTTTTAATTTGTTGGCAGCGGGTACTGCATTGACTTGACGAATTTTCTTGCGTTGTAAGGCGGGCCCAACCAAATGCATACCACGAACCCGCTTAATCGCCTCGAACATATACACGGCGCCAAAGTAAGGCCACCAACGTTGTCCGAATTTTTCCACCATGCCGGAATTACTGAGCCATTGTTCATTGTTGACAGGCATGGCGTAGCACCCAAAACTAGTCTGACTGACTTCCATACTCAGTAGCTTCAACCAATCTTTCAAACGATGAGCACTGATGAATTCACCTTCTTTGGGTAGAAAACTACGGCCTATCATCTGACGCGCGCCCCACAAGCTTGCACGATTAAGGCCACTAATAATGACCCGTCCTTCGGGAATCAGAATACGATCGACCTCACGTAAAATTTGATGTGGTTCTTCAGCGAATTCCAGAACATGCGGCAGAATCACCAAGTCGATACTTTGTGTTTCAAAAGGCAATTCGCGGAAATCGTGCACCAGCACCACCTGATTTTTGGATAACACGTTCGGCGCTGGCATCACGCTATCGGTCTGCCATTGGTGTGGCATACGGCTGGCCGCTAAGGCGTGAATTTGTGGCAAACCGATTTGCAGCGCATGAAAACCGAAGATATCGGCAGTTAAGCGATTGAACTGCGCTTCTTCCCATGCGCGCACATAACTTCCTGCGGGCTGCTCTAACCAGCTGCCTAAGTCTATAATGGGCGCTTCCATTGCATCTTTCAATTCCACATTTTTCCTTGATTGCCCAAGCATGAAGTCGATGCCGCTCAGTATATTGGCTGTACCCGCTTTTGACGACAATTATCTCTGGATTGTACACAATGGCCGCGATGCCATTGTGATCGACCCCGGTGATGGTGAGGTCATCACCCGTCGTTTGCAAGAGCTAAGTTTGAATTTAGTCGCGATTTTGATCACACATCACCATGCTGATCATATCGGTGGCGTCGCATTCTTGCGAACGCTTTTTAAAGTCCCTGTTTTTGGCCCCGATGACGCGAGAATCACAGCGCTGACGCAGCGCCTTCCCCTTTCAGAGCACCCGCAAGCAATTTCCATCGCTGAATTGAATTTAAGCTTCGAAGTACTCAGCGTGCCCGGCCACACCCGCAGTCATATCGCTTACTACAACGAAGAGCATGCCATGCTGTTTTGCGGCGACACTTTGTTTGCAGGCGGATGCGGGCGCATTTTCGAAGGGACTGCAGCACAGATGCATGCATCACTGCACAAGCTAGCGGCCTTACCTGATGAAACATCGGTATATTGTGCACATGAATACACTTTATCGAATCTCCAATTTGCACTTGCGGTCGATCCCGAAAACCCAAAGTTAAAGCGACGCTTCGAGCTAGTCCAACAGCAACGTCAACAAGGACTCGCGACAGTGCCAAGTACTATCGCCATCGAACGTGAAACAAATCCTTTCTTACGCTCGAGTGAAACAAAGATTCGTCAAGAGCTAATACGACTGCAAAAGATCGCTGAAGCTGCCGACGACATCGCTGTGTTCGCCGCAATTCGAGAGTGGAAGAATCACTTCCGTGCATAAAAACGCCAACGATCTTTACGATACTTGCGCTATCTTCATTTCAAGTAACAGACTTTTTAGGCTCTATGAGTAAGTACAACAAACCGACAAGCCTGAGCACTCTGGCTCTTTTTTGCAAGGTCGTCGATAACTATGGCGATATCGGCATTTGCTGGCGACTGGCCCGCCAGCTGCAGCATGAGCACCAAATCCAAGTGCAATTATGGGTTGACGACTTAAAGAGTTTCCAGCGTATCTGCCCTGAGGTAGAGATTGCACTCGAGCAGCAAAAAATTCAAGGGGTCGAAGTACGCTGGTGGAACAGTCAAGATCTGGCTTTCACACCGGCTGACATCGCCGACATCGTGATCGAGTTTTTTGCCTGCGACATTCCGCCCGACTATATCACCGCCATGAGTCAGTGCGAACCACGCCCTGTTTGGTTCAACTTAGAAGGCTTAACGGCCGAAGATTGGGTGGAAGGCTGCCACCGTTTACCTTCGTCCCATCCGCGCTTGCCACTGACCAAATATTTTTTCTTCCCTGGGTTCAATCAAAAAACCGGCGGCTTAATGTTCGAAGCGGGATTGGAAGCAGCGCGCCAATCTTTTATTTCATCGCCTTCGAGCACTCAAGATTTTCTGCGCCGACTCGGGGCGGAAGAACAGGATCTCGACGCCTTCAAGATTTCTTTGTTCTGTTATCCGCATGCACCGATCCAAGCGCTACTTGAGACTTGGGCAAGTAGTGATCAAGAAATCTTCTTACTTGTGCCAGAAGGTGTTGCGAATGCCAGCTTGACTGCATTCTTTGGGCACGAGCTAAGTCCATCATCCACCGCACAACGCGGCAATTTGCGTGCTCGCAGTTTCCCTTTCATCGCCCAGGATGACTACGATCGTTTGTTATGGGCCTGCGATTTTAACTTTGTGCGCGGGGAAGACTCTTTTGTACGTGCGCAATGGGCGACCGCACCCTTCATTTGGCACATTTATCCGCAAGATGAAAATTTGCATCACAAAAAGTTGCGCGCATTTCTCAGCATTTACGAACCGGGCACCGAGGCACTACGTGAGCTTTTCCTCGCATGGAATGAGGTGATACCAACTCCTGACTGGCCTCGAATTTGGAATGAAATTTATGCCGAGCATGCACAAATCAAAATGGAATCGCAAAAATGGGCGCGAGAAAAACGCTTAAACGGCGACTTAAGTGCAAATTTATTGCGTTTTGCACAGGAGATCAGAGAAAAATCGCTCTGAAATGCGGTAAAATATGCGGTTACTTTTTTGAGGTATTAGGATTTTCGCGAATTACATCGCGTGGCGCCATGTTCAAAGTGAGTCTTTGCTAACCCAAGATTACTTAGTTCATCACAACCAAGGCCGCCACCTTAGAATTTAGCGTCTATCGTAATTGATCTATTTAAACCTGAGCTTGCAGGACTGTATTTTTGTATAGGAAGCAGGCGGCAGATATTTTTTAAGCAACCACCTTTTTTAATTTCTATACATTATGAAACCAGCAAAAGAAGTCCGCGTCGGCAATATCATTATGGTTGATGGCAAACCTTTCATCGTTCTACGTTCTGACGTCAACGGCTCTAGCCGTACTGGCTTCACTTACAAGTGGAAAATGAAAAACTTGTTGACTAATAGCCCATTGGAAAACG
>CAYWNE010000219.1:0-5574 GCA_964459555.1 uncultured Burkholderiaceae bacterium
AAAAACACTTGCAAGCCGCTGGTATTGGCACCGTGATTCACTACCCGATTCCACCGCATTTACAAGAAGCGTATGCCGAGCTGAATTTATCTGAGGGTCGTTTCCCGATTTCGGAACGCATCCATCAACAGGTCATTAGTTTGCCACTCGATCCTTATTTAAGTGTGGAACAGGTGAAGCAAGTCGCTGCTGCAGTCAAGTCATTTGCCGCTTAAGGCCGGAACTTTGCTTTTGACAACGATGATTGAGACGCTGACATGTCCTTAGTTCGCACCAGCCTGCTCAACGCGATCGCTGTCGGCATCCGCATGCTCGCGATGCTGGGCCTCAATAAGATTCTCGCAGTCTTAGTCGGCCCTGCAGGCTATGCGCTCTTCGGACAGTTTCAAAATGCGGTCACCGTCATCAATACTTTCGCTAGTGGCGCCATCAATACGGGCGTGACCAAGTACACCGCTGAATTTCATGCCGACTCTGCGCGTCAAGAATCTTTGTGGCGTACCGCTGGCAGCATTTCTATCAGCTGCTCTGCTGTAGCGGCCTTTGTGATCGCCCTTTTTCACACTGAGCTTGCGGCTTGGATCTTGAAAGACGCTAGCCTAGGCCCCGTGTTTTTGTGGCTGGCGGCGAGCTTGGTGTTATTCGTTCTGAATACGCTGTTGATGGCCATCCTCAATGGTAAGAAAGAAGTCGCTTTGTATGTGAGCGCCAATATCAGCACGAGCATCGCGACTCTCATCGCCACTTGGGCCTTGGCGCAATTCTGGGGGCTGATGGGTGCGCTGATTGCACTTTGCATTAATCAATCGGTGGTCTTCTTCATCACGCTGGTTTTGTGTTGGCGGCAGGCGTGGTTCAAAATCAATTTCCTGTTTGGCCAATTTGATCGTGAGCTGGCGAAGAAATTAGCCGCCTACGGCTTGATGGCGATGGTGACCGCCATCGTCGTTCCCCTCAGCCAAATTTTGATTCGTAACCATCTGGTGCATGACTTTGGTTGGCAAGCCACGGGCATGTGGCAGGCGGTGACACGCATGAGTGACGTCTATTTGATGCTGATTACCACCACACTCACCGTGTACTACTTGCCGCGTCTATCTGAGCTCAACAGCAAGCAAGAGCTTTACGCTGAGATTCGTAAAGTCTATCGCTTTATTTTGCCACTGACCGCGTTCGGCGCCTTGCTGGTGTATCTGCTCCGCGATTGGATCGTCACACTGTTGTTCACCCAAGAGTTCAACGCCATGCGCGATTTATTGGCATGGCAATTGATCGGCGACGTAATCAAGATCGGCAGCTGGATCTTAGGCTTTGTGATGCTGGCTCGTGCCATGACCAAGGCCTATGTGTGGACCGAAATCATCTTCGCTGCAAGCCTTGTTGCCTTGACCTATTTGTTGACGCCAAGATTCGGCATGTTGGGCTCGGTGCTTGCCTTTGCTCTCAATTATGTTTTGTACTGGATCTGTACCGCCGTCATAGTCGCGCGCCTAGATCTCCGAGGCATCGAGCACAAACAGGCTCAATAGATACCTCGAAATCAGAAAAATCTGTTCCCACCATCTAAAACAATACAAGACAAAACGATGCTCGATCAATTTCTCTCCGCATCCATAAAAGCCGTTCAGCGCTGCACCAGCTTCGAGGAAGCCATGCGGGCTGCGCGTTTTCTGGGTGAACTCTGCTGGAAGAATAGTATCGGTTGTTACCAACTGGTCGACTTAGAGAATGAACTAGTCGAGCGTTTTGCGCATCGGTTTGAAAGCCATGCCACAACATTCAAAAGTGAGTCTGCGGCAAAAGCGAAGACGACTTACCTCCACGTCTTGACCAAAGCTTATGACACGGGCGGTCACACCAAAGTCGTCGAACGCTTTATTGCTAGCCAAGCACTGAAACAATCGGCTGTCGTAGTGACGGAGAAAGCACAAGACAATACGAGGAAACGCTTGGCCACAGCAGCCTTGGGTTTAGAAGTGTTTCCGACAAAACTGAGGGCGGAAGAGAAAGTGCTGCGTTTGCTGAAGAAATTCGCCGAAACCGAAACCGTCATCTTGCACATTCACCCCAACGATATCGAAAGTGCATTCGCCGCCAACTTAGCAAAACGCTGGTTCGGCACTCAAATTTTGTTCTACAACCACGCCGATCATGTTTTCTCTTACGGCTACGCTTGCGCCGATCACAGTCTCGAACTGAGTTATTTTGGATGGACTTTGAGCGAGCGTCGAGGCACACAGCATATTGCTCACTTTGTCGGTATTCCTTTGCATTTACCAGAACAAGCGGCGGCATCACCCTCAAGCACGGAGAAATATTTTGCCAGTTCTGGCTCGGCCTATAAATTCAAGCCAAGTCAGGGTTTCTCGTTCCCCCAAGCGGCAGCCGAACTATGCCAGCGCTCTGGCTTGAGCATGGTCTTGGTCGGCCCCAATCCGCGACGCGATTGGTGGTGGTGGCGACTCCGCCGCAAAATGGGTTCTCAACTCTGGTTCACCGGCAAGCTCCAGTATCAAGACTATCTGAACTGCATACGACAAGCCACCGCCTACATTGACAGCTTTCCCATGACCGGCGGCACGAGTTTCTCAGAAATCTTGGCGCAAGGTGTGCCCTGCTTTGGCATTTTGACTGGTGCGCACGGCTATTCGCCTGCCGATCAACTCAAATCCTCGTCTCAAACGACAATGATTGAGGATGTATTACGGTTTCTAGAAAACCCACAAACTGTGCAGGACAAGATTGCCGACTTGCAAGACCAAGTGCGCCAAGCGCACGCCTTAGAAACCGTCGCCGAACGTATCGTACACATCAAACACCACCCAGCAGTGCGACAATCGCCGCCTTGGCACAATCCAGTTCCCGTCGACACACATTTTTATGAGAAAATCTGGCAGGCGCAAACGCTGTTTAGCCCGCCGGTGCATAGTCGTCCGAACTGGAAAATTGGCTTCGCATTTGTGCGTCTGTGGTGGAACAAAGCAGCGCTCAACAAAAAACAATAACAAAGCAAGTTTCGAAGCAGCAAACCAACAAAGTAGAGAACCCATGAAGCATATCGCCATCATCAGTCACGGTCACGAGGACTTGCTTATCAATAGCAAGCTCGGCGGCTTGCTTGGCGCTGATGATTGCACGCTGTGGATCAAAGACAATCGTCCATCGGCCAAACTAAAAGCCTATTGTGAACAGCATCATACTCAGCGTGTTCACTACAACGATGCCCAACCTGGCTTGGGTTTCGGCGAAAACAAT
This sequence comes from uncultured Burkholderiaceae bacterium, assembly GCA_964459555.1. Taxonomy (GTDB): domain Bacteria; phylum Pseudomonadota; class Gammaproteobacteria; order Burkholderiales; family Burkholderiaceae_D; genus Undibacterium. The sequence goes on from CAYWNE010000219.1 coordinate 3,256, forward strand.
AATTTTCTGTTCGCACAAATTGAACGTGAACAGGGGTTTCAAGAACACGACACCTTTATCGTCATGAACCCTGACATCACGATCGAGGCGGCGACAATCGATGCATTCACTCAACAAATGAAACAGCAAGGCCATCAGATCGCCACGCTCAATTTGTATCGAGATACAGAGTTTCGTACTACCGACAGCAATATCCGACATTTTCCCGGCATTCTCTCCATTATCAAAATGCCGATCGTCAATTCGTTTAGCGAAACCTACGATAAGCAGAAGATGGAGCGCATTGATAGCTTTGCGGTCGAATGGGCGTCGGGGGCCTTCCTTGGTTTCGAGCCAGCGCATTTTCGGCAGCTTGGTGGTTTTGATCCCGCCTACTTCATGTATTTTGAAGATGTCGACATTTGCTATCGTTCACGTCGTTATCTCAAGCAAAACGTTTATTTTTATCCCAAGCTGAAAGCGGTTCACTTAGCCCAACATAAGAATCGACAACTGTTTTCGCAGCACGCGAAATGGTTTTTCCAGAGTTTTTTCAGCTTCTTAGTGCGCCGTTATTTGCGATGGTCTGCCGCCTATCCAAAACGCAATCAGCAAACCAGAGGCGAAGATTAAGATGAATCAGCTTCAACCATCGGCAAGCCAAAAACCGGTCATCATGATCACGGGCGCCAACGGCTTTGTTGGCCGCCGCCTCAGCCTGCACTTGCATGAGCATGGATTTCCTTTGCGCTTATGCACACGTCGTGCATGGTCTCTGTATGAGCCCAAACCTGCCAACAATTCCGAATCGAAGTCCGAGATTAGTTATCACAGCCTTGGCGACTTCACTGCGCAAAGCGACTGGAGCAGCGTCTTGCAAGAAAATTCGCAGGCACCCGATGTCGTCATCCACTGTGCCGCGCGGGTGCACGTGATGAACGATACAGCGGCCGATCCGCTTGCTGCATTTCGCGCAGTGAATCGTGACCTCAGTTTGCAATTGGCGCAACAAGCGGCAGCGGCTGGGGTGAAGCAATTCATCTACCTGAGCTCGGTCAAAGTTAACGGCGAGCAAACGCACGCAGGACATCCTTTCCGCGAAACCGATACGCCAGCACCGAGCGATCCTTATGGCATTTCTAAATACGAAGCCGAACTGGCTTTGCTGGAACTCGGAGCGCGTACAGGGATGGCAGTGACCATCGTCCGCCCGCCATTGGTCTATGGCGAAGGCGTGGCCGCCAATTTCCGTAGCATGCTGCGTTGGGTACGCAAAGGAATTCCATTGCCACTCGGCGCCATTAAGAATGCTCGCAGTCTGATCTACGTTGGCAATTTGGTCGACTTTATTCGGCACTGCATTGGTAATCAGGCCGCGGCTCAACAATGCTTCTTGATCTCAGATGATCACGACCTGTCGACCACCGACTTGTTAAAAGCGGCGGCCAAAGCACAAAATTGTCCGGCACGCCTGCTTCCAGTCCCGAGCGCCTTGCTGTATTTCGGCGCCAGCTTGATTGGCAAGCGTGCCATCGCAGATCGACTCTGTGGTTCTCTACAAGTCGATATCAGCAAAGCGAAAAAGGAACTACAGTGGAAACCGCCCTACCCAGTCGAAGATGGTTTGCGGGATAGTGTCCAAAGCTGAAAACAAAGTCAGGACAAAACAAGACAAAAGAATCGACAGCCTCACTTAAAATTGAATTCAGAAAAAATGAAGAGCACCAAATGAAACGACTTGCCGACCTTATCCTCGCTCTGATCGCAGCCACCATACTATCAATTCCTTTCATCATCGTCGCTTTGATGGTGCGCTTTACTTCAACTGGTCCTGTGATTTATTGGTCGAATCGTGTCGGTCGCTATAACAAAATTTTCCGCATGCCGAAGTTTCGTACTATGCGCGTAGATACACCTGCGGTGGCCACCCATTTGTTGAGTAATCCTGATCAATACCTGACACCGGTCGGTTCATTCCTACGCAAATCCAGTCTCGATGAATTGCCGCAATTGTGGAGTATCTTGGTTGGTGATATGAGTTTTGTCGGCCCGCGCCCTGCCCTCTACAATCAAGATGATTTGATTGCCTTGCGTACCGAAAAAAATGTGCACACCATCGTGCCCGGTCTCACTGGTTGGGCGCAAATCAATGGTCGTGACGAATTGCCGATTCCGCAAAAAGTCGAACTTGATGCTTATTATTTGCAGCATCAGTCTCTGTTCTTGGATATCAAGATTTTGTTCCTGACCTTTTTCAAAGTAATTAAGCGTGATGGCGTCACACATTAATCTACGCTCAACAAATATTTAGAAATTTAGCCGCACTAGCATTCGCATTCA
>CAYWNE010000220.1:0-5532 GCA_964459555.1 uncultured Burkholderiaceae bacterium
TTTCCGTAGGTCGCAGTTTCGCATACCTGAAAGCGATTCCTGAGGCGCCGACAGTATCGTAAGTGAAGACTCTTCGCGTGCTAGCATTAACTGTCCAATTATCTGTGTCCCAATCATTGGTGCTCGCAACTGCACCAGTGTTTTGGTCAATCGCCTTTTGTTCGAGCTTGCCGGACCAGTTATCGGTACGGTAGGAAGACGTATAGAGCTTAACATTCGCTCCAAGTGTATTGTTTGAGGTCGCAACAGCGGCCGCACTGCCAACGCGACTAGCAATATCTTGCAAAGACTTTGTTAAGCCTTCTGCGAATTGACGTGGATTTTGCGCGCTGAAGTACTGTCCATGACCGTTGACTGCTGCGTGCCAGAGATCATCGACATTGTTGATATTATTCGCCGATGGTGTACTCCACGATTTTGTACCGGCTTTCAATGCTGGGAGGTCCACTTCAGGATCCAATGTACCAACGACTCCTAGTCCCACGGTATAGGTCACTAGGTGCTGCCAGAATGCAGGGTCTGATGCGTTCGTCGGTACATTTTTCTTCGATGTGGGCCATAAGGGACGCAAGTCATTCACCCAGTAATACATGGCGACGTCTGCGAGCGTATCAGAATTATTATCAGCGTATTGCCTTTCGTTCACGGTGTAAGATCCGCTAGGTCCACTATAATCTGAACCGGTCGTTCTATAACGATACGTTCTTCCATCTGCAGCAGTCATCGTCGAACCATTCGTGCCATCGACATTGGCAGCAGCACCTCCACTGGCGCCAGAGCCATTCCATGTGCCATCGGTCATCATGATGTGATAATTTTGCCGACAACTAGCTTGATCAGTGCTTGCACTTCCAGAGTTGATGGTGTTTTGCCACGGTCCACCGATATCAGTACGTTGAAAATATTGACCTACTACGTCCATTGCATACCTTAGTGGCGTCCCCTTTGACGTCACAGGGTATCTGTACAGTTGATTGAAAAAGTTTGAGCGATTCGTTCCGGAAAAATTATTGCTCACGCCCGAAACAATGATGTCGGTATTTACTCCATTGATGTTGTTGTCTGCAGCGTTAATGGCGGCAAAGCCAACACGCAGATTGCTCGCTTGCTTACTGAACGCTGTGCCAACACCGCCACGAGCCATCAGAAGACGAGAGCGCCAATATTGGAACCAATTGGCGAAATTCTGCATTTCTTGGTCGTATGTGCAGCCACCAGCTGCACACTCTGTGCGATCCGACGACATCTTAGGAAACGGTGCGTTCGCAGGTTTGATTTCCACACGTGAAAAACAAGAGGTACTCGTTGCTGTTGTCGGTGAACCACATCCCGCCCCACCAATATACTTAAAATAAGTAGCAGGATAAAAATTACGTGCCTCAGTGGTGGTTCCGTTATTCGTCCGATTCAACCAATCTTTCTCACCCCACACGCCAGATTGTGCATTAGTGGTAAGGTTAATCGTCGTCACAAGAACACCATCCGATGGTGCAACCGGATTGAACCTGGCCGCAGTCGGATTAGCTTGGGCCATCGAGGTTCCGTCCGCGTTTTTCCAGGGCTCATACTTCACGGCAGGATCGTAATAAATTTGATTCACGTCTGGTGACCGAAAACGTGCCACTTTAATACTCATGGCATTCTGACCCGAGCCATCGCCGAAACCCATCACAACCGCATTTGCGACGACAGAAGAGTTACCCTTATAGACTCCGATCGGGGCGGGAAAACCAACCATATAACTGATTCCTGGTACCAAATCATCTGGCATGTATTCAAATAACATTGATCCGGAATCATCGAGCGTAAACATAATGTTTGGTGGAACATTAGGTTTGACCATGGGCGGCAATTGAGAAATATCAGCGATTGCGCGGAGAGGCATCAAAATCTGCGCCGCGATCAATGCGGCCACGCACGATTTCTTGAATGTTATTGAACTCAACATGATCATCCTCGACTAGTAATTTCCACAACGTACGATTTCTTGCAACCAAACGACAGAGGTACTAACCGCACCAACTCCTCGCGCCGTTATAACCCAAGGCCAAGATTGCGAATCTCGCCCCTGCATAGGCCATCGCTCAATCAAACATGAAGGTTGTTCTGCGACCCCACTCATCGTATCCACTCCGCTGACTGCAGTAGCGATCTTCGAAGGCCCCACCCAATTCGCGGCTGTATTCCAGTCTGTGGGAAAATTCTGCCAAATATCGGACTCAACAAATGCCCTATTGTTCGGGCGTGGAGTAATCGTATTTGTTCGCTGTTGGCACATCGTGCGCGAGCCCGCTGCCAGATCAATCGTACGTTCACAAAACTTCAAAGCACGCTCAGCAGCTTCAAATGCCATTTCCTGCGAACGAACGTTCCCGCCAACTTTCTCGTCCAGCGTGGCCTTCCGTATCGCTGTGATAGCCAATAGCGTCATCACCACTAAGAAAATCATACTCACTGCGAGGACAAAGCCTCGTTGGTTTCGATACACTTTCATTATGTCGCTCCCGCTGCACGGCTTCGAATTGCCACAACCGTGCTAAATACGCTTCTTAATCGACGATCCGTCGGCGTCCTTACCGTCGTGCCATCGCAATCTATATAGCTCTGTGGTGCAGTGGTCAGGTTATCGTTCGCAGAACGTACCACCATGCATATTCTTACGGACACGACACGTTGCCAGTCGGTACCTGAAAGTTGAGATGCAGTCAGATATCGATCAATCGTTTGGGTGTTATTTCTGGAAACCCCATAAGTAATTTTTAGATTCTCGACGTTCTCGGCAATTGGCTGTCCCGCGTTCAAAGCAGCGTTCGGAGCGACGCCACCATTCCCTCGACAATAAAGTTCCGGAACACCATTATTTGTCTGAATATAGAAACGATTTTCAACGATATACTCCGATGGTGCCCCCGCAGTCTTCTTCGCGAAATCACTTGGGATCGCAACTGGTGTAATCGCCGCGCCCAAACAATCTGTTGGAATACCTCCCGACGTTACATTGGTCGTACTAGCATCAACCACATAGCGAACCAAAAAGGAATCTGGCTGAGTCGCTGTGCCTGTACATGAGATCGAAGCCAAGGCAACAGAGGAATCAGTGAACCCACCCACACATCCCCGGATTGCATTAACACTCTGCCCTTGTTTATCCGCAAAGCTTGTGTACACAGCAGGTAGAACAGCCACGGTAGGATTTGTTTGATCATCGGCCTTCTCATTTGAACTCAAGAGCGTTCCATAACCGGCCATGCGCACATGAAACGCCATCAGATTCAAGGCCAAACGTCCTTCATCATCCAATCGACTCTTGTCGTCGTTGGCGCGAAAGCTCTTCTTATTTGTGTAAAACAAAGACGAGAGAGCGATCAGGATCACCATTCCAATAGTCATGGCAATCAAGACCTCTACAATTGAACGACCGTTTTCAGACCGAACCGAAGTTTTTGTGTTAAGCCGTTTCATATCGTATATCTCAACGTAAAACAACGAACGCCAGCTGGAGCAGCCACAGCCCCAGGGCAAGAAGGATCTGTGCCGGTGAGAGTCTGCTCTCGCCACATCACAGTAATGTCAAACGTGCTGGCAGTTGTACCTGCGACGCGCACAGCATAGCCCGCGCCTCCGACCAATCGTGTTTCTATCGAGCGCAACCATTGAACCTTATCGTTCGCAGCAATTTGAGCAGCCGTGCACCCAGTTGCCGTGCCCATAGCGATTGCACAGTTATTGGGTAAGGATGTATGCGAGGTTGCGATCGTAGTCACATAGTTTGTGTTTTGCGTATAGTTAGTTTCGTTATTGGTTCGGTCAGTCGTGTAATTAGCAGGCGTCGTCATTACCCAATTTGCTCGCATTCTCTCTGCATAGTCATATGCAGCTTGCACCGCCTCTGACCGTTGACTAGCGATCTTTTGATATTTCATGGCATTCATCTGCAAGCTCGCCAAACCAAGCAAACCAATCGCCATGACAACGATAGAAACAAGAATTTCAATTAATGTCGTTCCTTCTTGATTGAATCTCTCTTTCACCTTAGTCTCCTCTAGCAACTAGTACCATCTGCAACACGTGCACGGCCGCCAATCGCGACGCAAATTACTTTGCTCTTTGATGTATATCCGCTCGGTGCGGAGATCGAAAATTGCGCCGCTGAAAAAGTTTGCCCAGTAAAACCAAAACTAATGTTTTCCGACGCAATATTTGTCGTTACTGTGCCTTCAGTTGATGCCGCAAAATACGGACCACGCACCATAATTATTTCCTCAGATCCTCCACGAGTCCCTGAGTTATCCGTATCTACATAGACAATCCACCCAGCCCCCCAACCAACATCATTTGCAGCAGCACTGCAGCTGGGATTCGCATCATTGGGCGTAGTGCTCTTACAAACAGCAACTGTTCTGCCACGTTTCAGGGCTTCGGATCTGGCAAGCAATAGGCTACTATGAAGATCCGATGTGAGGCTGGCAATCCGATTCCCAATCACCATCGTCTTATAACTCGGAAACGCGACGCTCGCTAAGATGACCGAAATAACAATCACTATCATCAGTTCTATCAAAGTAACACCACTCTGTTTTTTCGAATGATTTCTTTTTTTCATAGCGCTCCCCATCGTTACTTAGAAGAGTAACTGAGAGAAACACTTTTGAGAATACACAACTGATAAACGGTTGCGCTTAGTTGATTTCCGGTCTTTGTTAGCTATCGAGCACAGATCGACGTAGCAACTCTTGCTCGACCACCTGAAGCTACACAAACGTATCGATCATGCTCTCCGTTCGGATCGTAAGCTGGTCGCTGTATGTGAAAGCTCATATAATTTCCGAATATTTGGCCAGTTGAGCTAAAGTGAATCTGATTCCGATGAGGGCTTGAAAGTATGCTTCCATCATTCGAACTATCAAAAACGCGAGCGTGTGTGTAGATCAATTCATCTCCTACACCAAACTGTCGATTATTGTCACGATCTTGGTAAATCAGCCAACCAACTCCCCAGTCGCCTGGCAAGGCACCACCATTCACATCACACCGCGGATTTTCGCTCATCGTTGTCGAACTCCTACACATCATGACGTTATCACCGCGCTTCAATGCTTCTGAGCGTGCAAGCAATAATGCAGCGTGAAATTCACTAACGGCGCTTGAAATACGCGCCTTAATAAAAACAGATTGATATGAAGGCAAAGCTACAGCGCACAGAACTCCAACAATCGTGATAACGATGCAGGATTCAAGTAAGGTAAAACCGTAACTTCTTAATTCCGAAACTTTCATAGACTAGCCATTTGTTCACACGTTCAGATTTTTACTTACGCGAACAATAATAACAAAAAAGCTAGGTTTTATAACATATTTATATTGTGTTTTATGGTGAAATAAACAACAACCAAGGCTAAAGGAACGCTGCAAAACTTCAAAAACTGTCGTTAGCGCAAAGCAAAAAGCCCCAAGTTCGAAGGAACTTGAGGCTTTTCAGGATAAGAGCCTGACGATGACCTACTTTCACACTGGTTGCAGCACTATCATCGG
>CAYWNE010000221.1:0-5517 GCA_964459555.1 uncultured Burkholderiaceae bacterium
CACGGCAGCAGCGGCTGCGTTGCGCCGTTCACGCCATCGCCGAAGCCCAGCGCCAACGCCGACAGCACTCGCTGGGATGCGTGATCAAACAAAGGGGCAAATGCCTGCCCGATGCGGTAGACCTTGTTGCTACCGTCGAACTCGATGTTTTGTGGTGCGATTTCTCGATACAGCGCCAAATCGCGGGTTGCCCCGGCTGGAGCCACCCCAAAGCGGCTGGCTAGATCAGGGCGTCCCACCTCACCGAAGAAGTAAAGCCTGAAGTCAACGTAAGCCAGTCGCTCTCTCTGTGTATTGCTTAGACTTTCAATTGCTTCGTGCCGCATCAGCGCTCTCAATAGACAGAAATTAAATTCAGATACAGACCGTATTGCAATGCTAAAAGATCATGATTCAATCCTAACATTGTCATCAAAATGATTATATCAAACAAGTTAGACCAAAGATAGCCCTTCGGATGTACCCCCAGGCGCGGCAGGTTCAGACTTAGGGGGAGGTGGGTCCGGCGGACATGGCGCCTGTCGACGCCTTATCGAGGGGGTGCCTTGATAGGAAGGGATGTAAGAGCTTGCGCACAGCCGAATGCGATGGATCGCGCGACATGCGGGCTGAGTCATATCGTCTAATCGACGGACTCAGGAGACATGCGTTACTATCTATTCCTAAGAGCGGACGCGGGTTCGGTTCCGTGTTCCACCACCAACTCACAATAGAAAGCCTCCCGAGCGAAAGCGACGGAGGTTTTTTATTACGCGTTGATGAAACCGATGAATTCAATCTGCGGCCAGAATGGACGCGGGGTGAACTTAGACATCACAGCGTGCCAGTGCACGCTTTGATGTGAGAGAACGACATTGCGCATGCTTGCGCAATGGCTGGCGAGGATGGCCAATTCCCGCCGACTCCACCAACTCACAATAAAAGCCTCCTGAGCGTAAGCGACGGGGGTTCTTATTTTGCGTCGGTGAAAATGATGATATCAATTCGCAATCAATATAGACTTGGATTCACGGAGACATCTAAGTGTGCCATTACGTGAAGTTGCTCGAACATTTGCAGGCCTCAATTCTGTGTTGCCTGAAATGAGCCAAAAAATGTATCCACTTCACTTTCTGCGTCTTTCTCGTTTGGAGCTTGAACACCCAGAACGAAAATCCTCTTTCCAACAAATAGAAATCTTAGAACCTGATAGTTTCCCGCAACTGTCCTCAACTTCACTGCCCTGCCAGCATAGCCATTAAGCATGGTCTTCTCTGAAGATACAATCTCCCCCATACTCCGGGAGAAAAAGTTTGAGAAAGTGTCTAGTGCCGCACTTCGATCCGGTGGCGCGCGCTCTAGCTCGAGCTCTTGAACCATGTATTCTCGCTTACGCAGCGACGTATGATACATACGTGCGGAACGTAGACCTGGCGCCTTCGCGTTTTGCGCCACCGTCAAATCTTCAACCGGCTTTCTGGGAAAATTAATTGAATAAGTCTGATCTGGAGGTGAGAATCCGAACCCACTTTCTTTAGTTTCAGCAGAACTTCCAGCGAACGCAGCTCCGTCTTGAAACTTATAACTTATAACTTGTCCGACAACGTTCAATACCAAAACAATACTCGCGATGACCGTCACTGCAGTAGAGTTCGGAGGGCCTGGCGGACCATATTCATTTTCGTCAGAACTACCCGGAATCAAGACGAAGACCAAGTACAAAATGGCTCCAAAAATCTGTCCAAACTTATGTGGATTCATTCCAGTAGCGTAGGCGATTGTCCCAGGTAATAATGCCAAAGCAATCAGCCATTTGCCACTTATTCCGAGGTCATGGAGTCGAAGTACCATCGGGCGAATCAAAAGTATGACAAAAAAGACCAAGCCCGCAGCCATCGCAACATTAGCCATAACGTTCATTGCAATTGCGACACCAGCAATCACCAGCGGCAAGATAGGGAGCAAAGAATACGCGACAAAACGCATGCGTCCAATTCTCCCTGCAAGAGAAATCGATATAACGGATGGAGCATCTTCAGTAACCCGATGTCGAACTTTACTGCTTGGTTCATATGGATTCGAACTACTCTCCGGGTTGACCTGCCCTCGAATCTCGTATGCATCTAATCCTTCGACAACCCAAGATAACAACGGTCTAAGCTGTTCAATTTGGGAGACCTTTGCTCGAATTCCGATCGAAATGAAATGCGTTGGTGTTTGCAAACAATAGAAGCGATAAACGCTTTCCTCGACGTCACCAAAGAACATCCCTTGAAACTCAAGTACTTTGCCGCTGATAAGTCCTTTCCAATTGCGACCGCGAACTTCTTCAAGATCAGTAATTCTTCTAAGCGCAGGAAGCTCTTGGGTTACCAGAGGGATTCGCATCTCAAGCCAGCTCGAATAGCTCATATCCTCGCGTCGCCGGCCATTAAGCTCTACAATAATTCCGCGTTCGCTTTCGACAAATTTTAGAGCTTTCTCATTGCGAATTTCCTGCCATGTCATTGGTACGTTCAACTCAATACCCAAACCAGCGTGTGACACGTGACGTTTTTTAATTGTACTGCCATCAAATGGAGTCGCAGTGTTCTTCAGATTCACGGCGGCCCCAGTTGGTTCAAGCTCGAGAGACTGATACGAAAAAGAGGGAGTTGCTGTTAGAACTGGTGCATGTGCGCCTGGAACATTGGTATCAGCTCGCAAAGTCGATACCCGAAAATCCCACCCGCCCCCCTTTTGTTGCTCTTGGTCTGGCATAGGCATGCTGATCGCATTAATTGGTGGCAGTGTATCGCCCGACTTCTCAACTGAAGCTGCCGACGTAGTATTGGGTTTTACCACTTCTTGCTTCTTGATCAGCGCTTGGCGCGAAGCCTCAAGACTCCTTTTCAACCAATCAACTCGCTGCTGCGCCACATCTAAGTTTCGCTCAACAAGCACAATGCGAAGGGCGGCTTCGCTTGGAACCCGTCGCACTATCTGCCCACCAGTTAGAAATGCAAGTTCGGCGTCCCGTGGGCAGGTTAACCTGTCTTTGTATTCAGAAATCTCGATATTTGGCCGAGAAGGATCGAGCACCAAACGGAAATCGGCTTTCCCATCATTCACCACTCGTTTCACTGCCACAAAAAAGCGTGTTTTGACCAGGCGATTCCAAAGTGGCTTATAGTTATTTGAGGCCTGTGCTTCCGCTACAACATCTTCAAAATCTGGCGAGCCAACATTAAGATCAATTTTGGGTAAAGACATATGCAATCTGTACAGTAAATGAGCGACAAGATGTGAAACAATTCCAATACTAATCGTGCGCCCATCTGAGATCAGGCCGAGATTATTTTATGCATCCTACTTTTGCGTAGAAGATACTAGTTTTTCAATAATCAAAAGTCAATGAAAAAAGCGGATCTCCAGTTAAACTAGTGAAAACACCACTTTACTTGCAGTGTCGACGATTCCATCGCAAAATCTAAAAAGCGTCGTTTTTTCCATCATTGAGTTCCTATCTTGCAATAGCCAACGCCCACGAATGAAAACAATCGAAACGATTCCAACCTGCACGGTCGAAGTGAGCCAAATTTATGATTACGATCGCGAAACGATCTGGCGAGCATGGGTGGAACCTGAAGTTGCCGCAAAATTTCTTTTCAAAACCGAGCATGGCAAAATGAAGCTGGTAGAGATAGACGCGCGGCTCAATGGTAGCTTCATAATCATTGAAGAAAGAAATGGTATCAATGCAGAACATTACGGCCGTTACGTCAAGTGGGACTTTCCAACAGAGTTAAGCTTTAACTTCGGCCCAAACGCTGAAAACAACACTAGTGTTTCCATCTTCTTCGAAGAAACGGGGCAAGCTTGTTCGCTTAAGCTTTGCCATCAAGGAGTATGGTTGGAATTTGAGGATCGCGTACGTGATAGCTGGATCAAGGCACTTGAAAACTTACGCATCGCTCTCGATTCACAACACACTAGGTCCTAAATTCAACTTAAGATCTGCAGGGTGTTAGCCTAAGCCAAATGCCAAGGCGAATCGATAAGTGATGAACGACGCGAGATATGCCAGCCCGAACAAGTAAGTCAGCATAATGATGGGCATACGCCAACCGCCGGTTTCGCGCTTCACTGTCGCAATGGTGGAGATACATTGTGGGGCGAACACGTACCAAGCTAACAAGGACAACGCCGTCGCCATACTCCAGTGGGTTGCGATTAAGGGCGCCAAAGCTTGTGCAGTGTCACTGCCAGTTGCAGACAAAGCGTACACCGTGCCCAAGGAGCTCACGGCCACTTCACGTGCTGCCATGCCAGGCACCAGCGCAATACTAATCTGCCAGTTAAATCCTATCGGTTCAAAGACGACCGCCAGAAACTTACCAATATGACCGGCAATACTGTATTCAATTGGCGGTCCACTTGCTCCCGCTGGAGCGCCGGGAAAACTCGCCAAGAACCACAAGGCAATCGTCAACAACATAATGATGCCGCCAACCCGCCCTAAGAAAATCTTAACGCGTTGTTTTAGACCGGTCAGCACATTCCGAACTGTCGGCAAATGGTAGCTCGGTAGCTCCATCATCAGAGTACGAACCTGCCCTTGTGCAGTGAAGCGTTTTAAGACCCACGCAACACCCAATGCACCGACAATACCTGCGCAGTACAGTGCAAATAAGACTAAGCCCTGCAACTCAAAAATACCAGCAACTGTTCGCTGGGGAATGAAGGCACCGATCAATAATGCATACACCGGAAGGCGTGCAGAACAGGTCATCAAAGGTGCAATCATAATCGTCACCAGACGGTCACGTGGATTAGCGATGGTGCGAGCGGCCATAATGCCGGGAATTGCACAGGCAAAACTCGACAGCAAGGGGATGAACGAACGCCCTGATAAGCCAACACCGCCCATTAAACGATCTAATAAGAACGCAGCGCGCGGCAAATATCCTGATTCTTCCAAAACCAAGATGAAGAAAAACAAAATGAGAATTTGCGGGAGAAATACGATGACGCCGCCGGCGCCTGCGATGATGCCGTTCACCAGCAAACTCTGTATCCACCCTTCTGGCAAAATCGACGATACCCAAGTACCGAGCGCTTCGGTTCCAGCTTTGATCGCATCCATCGGCACCGTGGCCCACGCGAACACTGCTTGGAACACCAAAAATAATATCACCGCGAGCAAAGCGGGACCGATCACTGGGTGCAATACAACGCGATCAATCTTGTCGCTGAGCTCATGCGGCACCATCGCCTCCAAACCCAGCTTATGCAAGATCTGACGCACACGCTCATGGTCGAGATCCGTTTGATGTTGTTGATTGGTCGGATCAAAGCTGGCATCACTGCTTGGTGCCTTCTGCCATGCACTACCGTTTTCTAACAGGGCCTTCAAAACGCTATCACCGCCAGCGCGAATTCCGACGGTACGAACTACAGGGACCCCCAGCTCTTTCGACAAAGCATGCTCATCGACATGCAAGCCACGCTGCTCGGCCATGTCAGTCATATTCAAGGCCACCACACTAGGAATACCGA
>CAYWNE010000222.1:0-5428 GCA_964459555.1 uncultured Burkholderiaceae bacterium
CTCGCTGCGCGCCATGATTCACGGGAAGCATATTTTGCACTATAGAAGCTAAAGTAACGGTCTGGGTCCATGCTTATCCATGCTTCGCGCCAACCCTTGGGGGCATTCAAGATACTTGTGCGAGCATTTGCAATTTCATTCGCACTTGGGCCGTTCGTAGGCACCACCGGACTGGTGTTCTCTTTGGCCACGGTTGGGGGCGATTGCTTCTCAACTGGCGAAGTAGCGTAGGTCCCAAGAATTTCAGCAGCTCTTTGGTTGAGGTTCTCTTTGTTTGCCACATACAAAGTAGGGGCCTCGGCTGGACAAACGCTTGAGTACTCTGCTAACTCAGATTGATTGCTAAGCTTTTCATTCTTCGCGAGTGTGTTTTCTAGCCCAAGTGTGGATTGTAGTTGCCCAATTCCTGCATGGGTTCTCGCATAGGCGAAATAGAGATCGAACTCTGCGTTAGCGAAAGCACGTTTCGCCTGAAAGAGTTCATTTTCAGTGTCAAGTAAATCCAATAGGGAGCGCTGACCTATTTCGAACTGCTGACGATATGCATCTCTAGCTTTTTCAATCGAGAGTTGGTGCTGATCTAAAAAACCTAATTGATCAGTAAGTTTGCGAGTATCGTTAAACGCGATTGACAGTGTTTGTCGAACGTCTCGACAGGTCTTGTCACGAAAGTCTTTGGCGATGTTAACCTGATCTGCCGCCTCTTGTGCCTTAGCCTTGTCACTGCCACCATTAAACAAATTCCATGACAAAACGACCTCGGCAGTGCTGTTATTTGTTCTTCCACTAACATAGTCTATATTGTTACCGCGTTCCGCGCGAGCACGGAAATCCACTCTAGGTTGGTAGGCGGATCGACGCGCTTCGAGAGTACTGGAAACAGCAGCGATATTTTCCGTTGCTGCAAATAGCGCTGGACTTTTGCTGTAGGCGGAATTTAGGGCGCTTGAAATGTTATTGGGAACGCTCGCCGTCAATAGACTTAGAGGTTCTAAATCCTTTGCTGGGGTCACGCCAACTAAACGTTGAAATCGGGCGCTCACATCATGAAGATTTGATGTCTCTGTTATGAGGTTTGCTTCGGCTAGAGCAAGGCGTCCCGAAATCTGCTCGAGATCCACTCGGCGGCTAACCCCCGCTTTGGCTTTTGCTTGAATTTGTTCGAAAACTGCACGGTGCCGGACGTAATTGTCTTCCGATAGGCTAACTAGTTTTCGGTAGCGCAGCACATCGGAGTAGGCACGAATTACCTCCAATGCAGTGTTTTCAGAAGTTTCGAGCAATTCATACAAGCGAACTTGTTTTAAGTGGTCCAGTTGCTTGACTTGATTTCTTGTTAAGAAGCCATCGAACAACATTTGATTGAGGCTAATGGTCGCCGCTTTCTTGCTAAGTTCGGTCTTGCCGAAGCGGTTGTCATGATTGTCTCGGCCGGCATCCGCGCTAAGATTAATAGTCGGTAAGTAACCTCCACTTGCAGCGTCGCGACTTGCAACCGTTGCTTGGAAAGCATGCCATTTGGCAAGAACCTCAGGATTACTTGTTATTGCCTTTTGTGTGACTTCCCGCAAGGTTTGAACCTGAGCATTTGCGGTAAAAGATATTGAAATCAGGCTGATTGCAACGCTTAGTTTTTTTAGTTTGGTTTGCATAGTAATTGATTGCTCTGATATTAGTTTGAGGAGATTATCGACAATTAAAGCATGTTCTAAAGCCAATAGTAGGTATTTTGCAAAAATTCACAGATTTTGGTACTTTTGCATTGTCAATACAAACATAACTTGGATTCAGCTGATCGTCGAATAAGCAAGGTCCATGCCAATCCCTGATTGACGCTCTTTCTTTGCATTATGAAGCTGATTCAGCCCATCTTTACGTGTAATAAATTGGTTTACATGTTAGTTGTGTGTAAATTTACTGTAAATTTGGGTGTAATCAGCATGCTTTCGAATATGTCGCTGAGCGAACGTCGTATTTTCCTCTTAGCCTTTTTGAATGTTTCAGCATTTTTTGCGATGCCATTTTCAAACCTGTATGAGGAAATGTCTGCTTAGTCCATGGTTAGTGCTGAAAATGCTTTGTCGGCAACCTCAAGTGTCGCATCGATGACTGAATCGTCATGAGTGATTGACACAAATCCAGCTTCGAAAGCGGAAGGTGCAAAATAGACGCCTTTTTCAAGCATAAGGTGGAAGAAGCGGTTAAAACGGTTGTTGTCGGATTTCATCATGTCGGCGTAACTGGTCGGGACGGAGTTGGTGAAATACAGTCCGAACATGCCACCAATTGAATCTGCGCAAAAATTAATCATTCTTTGCGCTGCAAGTTTGTTCAAGCCGTTGATTAGTTTTTCGGTTTGGGCACTGAGTTCTTTATAGAAATTCGGTTGTTGAATTAATTTTAACGTCGTTAGGCCTGCTGCAACGTCTACTGGATTGCCAGAAAGTGTGCCAGCTTGGTAAACGCCACCTAGTGGTGCCAGATGCTTCATGATCGAAGATTTCCCACCGAAGGCAGCAACAGGAAGTCCTCCACCGATCACTTTCCCTAGTGCTGTGAGGTCTGGCTGGATGTTGTAAAGTGATTGTGCACCACCTAGGGCAACCCGGAAGCCGCACATCACTTCGTCAAAAATCAGGATGCTGCCATATTGGTCGCAAAGATCACGCATGCATTGGAGAAACTCTGGTGTGGCCTTGATGAGGTTCATATTGCCGGCGATCGGCTCGACGATCACGCAGGCGATTTGATCGCCAAATTCTTTGAAAGCATTTTCTAGTTGGTTGCAATCGTTGTAGTCGAGTACTACTGTGTGCTTTGTGAAATCTTGCGGTACTCCCGCGGAAGTTGGGTTGCCAAAGGTGAGGAGGCCACTTCCGGCCTTGACTAGCAATGAGTCCGCGTGTCCATGATAGCAGCCTTCGAACTTGATTATTTTGTCTCTTTTTGTAGCTCCACGTGCTAGGCGCAATGCGCTCATTGTTGCTTCCGTACCGCTAGATACCAAACGTACTTGTTCGATAGACTCAACAAGTTTGCAGATCTCTTCAGCCATTAAGATTTCCGCCTCGGTCGGTGCGCCGAAGCTCAATCCTTGAGCTGCAGCATCTTGGACTGCTCGTATTACTTGTGGATGGGCATGCCCCAAAATTGCTGGTCCCCATGAGCCGATATAGTCAATGTATTGCTTGTCATCGGAGTCCCAAAAAAATGGACCATTTGCCCTTTTTATGAACCTAGGTGTTCCGCCAACTGAGCGGAAGGCTCGAACAGGAGAGTTTACTCCGCCAGGGGTTGTTAATTGCGCGCGTTGAAAGAGAGTCTCGTTGTTTGACATAATTTAGAATCCAAAAATCAGAAAAGTGTGTGGTTTAGAGGTTTGCCTCAGTTACAGATTTTGCGGTCGGCGCTCGTTAAATTGCTCGAATACGTTCAAGTTGTTGTTTGGTATGGCGTGCCTCGTTTATTGAATGCACCGATTCCTTGTTTTTCTCATGACGCTTGTTGCTGATTGGAATTTAATCTAAGAAGGAATGGTGTTTTGGAGTAGATCAAATTCTCAAGTTTGTTTATGCTTCCATTGTCGACTCGAATACGGAGCTGAGTTTAGTGAAGAAAAAGGGTGCTTGGCGCGGATTTTACCCTGAACCAATAATATGAGTCGTTAACCTTAAAGGAATTTTGAGCGTGGAATTGAAGTCGATGATGTGTTTGATCTGTGGCTGGATTTATGACGAGGCGATGGGTATGCCGGAAGATGGTATTCCACCTGGTACGCGGTGGGAAGATGTGCCGCTGAATTGGTCGTGTCCTGAGTGTGGTGCGAGAAAAGAAGATTTTGATATGGTTCCGCTCTGAAGAATTGTTGCAATATAATTATTGCATGAATAAAAAAAAACAGTTTTTCAGATGAATACTCCTCGCTGTTAGTGAATATGCTTGGAATTGTTGTTTCGCAGTGAACAAAGATTTAAAAAATTGGTGCAAGCTTGATAAATTTTGTTACAGTGCAGTGTGGTAACTATTCTTTTTGAGCAGAGATAGATTCATGTCAACGACAACAGGTAACGAAAATTTGAGGATTATGGTGATCGACGACAGTAGTACGATTCGGCGATCTGCGGAAATCTTTCTGGGACAAGTTGGCTATAAAGTGGTTCTGGCTGAGGATGGATTTGACGCACTGGCAAAAATAAACGATACGCACCCACATCTCATTTTTTGCGATATTTTGATGCCACGTCTCGATGGTTATCAAACGTGCGCATTGATCAAGAAGAGTGCGAAGTTCCGTGATACCCCTGTGATCATGCTGTCTTCCAAGGATGGCTTGTTTGATCGTGCGCGTGGTGCGATGGTGGGCTCTGAGGAGTACTTAACCAAGCCTTTCACAAAAGACAGTCTATTAAAAACGGTTAGAAAATATACTTCTGCCGTAGTGGCCAATTAACGTAGTTTTATTTCTTGAGGTAGAAAATGGCAATACAAAAAATTCTCATCGTTGATGATTCCCCGACTGAACGTTATTTCTTGACCGATATTTTGGTAAAGAATGGTTTCTCAGTGTCGACGGCGGAGAATGGTGAAGATGCTTTGTTGAAAATTAAAGCTGACAAACCACAACTAATTTTGATGGATGTGGTGATGCCTGGTCAAAATGGATTCCAGATTACCCGCGCTATTTCCCGTGATCCCGACACGCAAGATGTACCGGTAATTATTTGCACTAGCAAGAATCAAGAAACGGATCGTATTTGGGGCTTGCGCCAAGGTGCTCGTGATTATTTGGTAAAGCCAATTGATCCACAAGAGTTGTTGGCGAAAATCGCAGCGCTTGGCTAGGCGGTTGAATTTATGACAGAGAATCTTCGCGAAGAAGGAATAAACGAAGTCGCGGCGCCCAAAGTTAGTGCTTTAGGGCGTCGCGCGCGTTTGCGTGACTTCCAATCGCAGTTGATGGAGCGTATGCAGGCAGCGAAGGCTGGCTCGCTGACGCGTGCCAACCAACTCGGAGTGTTGATTGGAAGAGGGCGATATCTTATCGACCTAAAAGAAGCGGGTGAAATCGTTGCCGCTGGCAATATGACGAAAGTCCCACTTACCAAAGATTGGTATCTAGGCGTCTCCAATATCCGTGGTAGCTTGACCAGCGTGATTGACTTCTCCAGATTTGGTGGAGGAGATCTCACCACGATTGAGTCCTCAAGTCGCGTCTTAGCCTTTTCAAATGCACTTTCATTCAATAGTGGTTTGTTGGTGACAAAGGTACTCGGTCTACGTAATGTCGACGAAATGCAGCTGATTGAAGCAGACGATGCTAGTCAAAATAAGCCTTGGTTATTAAATCGGTTTGTTGACGCTGAAGGCAATGATTGGTGGCAATTAAGTTTGGCATTGTTGGTGCAAGATCAAAACTTTTTACACATTG
>CAYWNE010000223.1:0-5368 GCA_964459555.1 uncultured Burkholderiaceae bacterium
GCATAGAATTCCATCATGGTGAATTCTGGATTATGACGCGGGGAAACACCTTCGTTACGGAAGTTACGGTTGACTTCGAACACCCGTTCAAAGCCTCCGACCACCAAGCGCTTCAAATACAATTCCGGTGCTATACGCAGATACATTTCCATATCGAGTGCATTGTGATGCGTGATGAATGGTTTGGCGGCGGCACCACCTGGAATCACGTGCAACATTGGTGTTTCCACTTCCATAAAGCCATGACTATTCATGAAGTTGCGAATCGAACTCATCGCTGCGGTACGTGCTTTGAAAGTGCGGCGTGTTTCTTCGCTCATAATCAAGTCAACATAGCGCTGACGGTACTTGGTCTCTTGATTCGCCAAGCCGTGGAACTTGTCAGGAAGCGGGCGCAAAGACTTGGTCAGCAATCGCAGCTTGGTTACCTTGATTGTGAGTTCGTCGGTTTTGGTCTTGAACAAGACACCTTCAATACCGAGAATATCGCCCAGATCGTAGTGACGGAACGCTTCCATTTCAGCTTCGCCCGTTTTGTCACTCGTCACGTACAACTGGATGCGGCCATCAGCTTTCAAGCCTGATGCGTCTTGCAAAGTCGCGAAGGCTGCTTTTTTACCTGCTTCACGTTTCAACATCATACGACCAGCAACCGACACTTCGACGTTTTGCGCCTCGAGCTCTTCGCGTGTGCTGGAAGCATATTGTGCTTGCAAGTCAGCCGCCTTGTGTGCAGGACGAAAATCGTTAGGGAATGCCACGCCCTTAGCGCGAATCGTGTCGAGCTTCGCACGGCGTTCGGCAATGATGGAATTCTCGTCTTGTGGCAGTTCGCTTGCGGTATTTTGTTGGTCAGACATAGTGGTTCTCTATGATTAGTGAATGCGTAAATGTATTTTGTTTCGATGAAAGAAGAATCTTGATCGCCAATTTCTTAAACGCCTTGCTTCAACGAAGCTGCAATGAAATCGTCGAGGTCACCGTCAAGCACGGCTTTCGTGTTGCCGGTCTCGTGATTGGTGCGCAAATCTTTAATACGAGATTGATCCAAGACGTAAGAGCGGATTTGATGTCCCCAGCCGACGTCAGTCTTAGAATCCTCGAGGTTTTGCTTTTCGCTCATGCGTTTGCGCAATTCGAGTTCGAACAATTTTGCTTTTAACATTTCCCATGCTTCGGCACGGTTGCGATGTTGGCTTCGATCATTCTGACATTGCACCACGATGCCTGAAGGTGCATGGGTTAAACGCACCGCGGAATCAGTTTTATTGATGTGCTGTCCACCGGCACCGGAAGCACGGTAAGTATCGACGCGCACATCGGCCGGATTGATATCAATCTCAAATGATTCATCGACTTCCGGATAGACGAACAAGCTCGAGAAGGAGGTATGGCGACCATTGGCCGAGTCAAATGGCGATTTTCGAACCAAACGATGTACGCCAGTCTCAGTGCGCAGGAAGCCATAGGCATATTCGCCTTCGACTTTCAGAGTCGCGGTCTTGATGCCGGCAACCTCGCCATCGGATTGTTCCAAGACTTCGACCTTGAAACCTTTACGTTCGCAATAGCGCAAGTATTGGCGCAACAGCATCGATGCCCAATCTTGAGCTTCCGTACCACCAGCACCCGCTTGAATATCGATGAAGCAGTTGTTCGGATCCATAGGATTATTGAACATCCGACGGAACTCCATGCCTTCAACGAGTTCTTTGATTTGCTGGGTATCTGCTTCAACGGCGACAATGGTATCTTCGTCTTCTTCTTCACGCGCCATTTCGAAGATCTCACTGGTGTCTTTCAAGTCATTGTCGATCTTGATCAAAGTGAGAACGATGTTTTCCAGCGATTTCTTTTCCTTGCCCAATTCTTGAGCACGTTTAGGATCATCCCAAACTTTAGGGTCTTCTAATTCACCGTTGACCTGTTCGAGTTTCTCTGACTTCACGTCGAAGTCAAAGATACCTCCGTAATTCGGCTTCGCGACTACGCAAGTCAGCGAGCAAGTTGGCAATACTATTGAGGCGTTCTGCTTCCATGGACATTTCTCTAGTTTGAATAGCGTCAAACCTTCAATTATAACTCACTCAGCCCTTCGATAACCGTTATCAGACCTCAATTTAAGCGGGCAAATTGCTTAAAAATTACAGAATGAATAGGGCTTTCAGGTAAAGCAGAGGGGATAGATAAATTCGGCGACAGAGTGAACGTGCACTGTAGAGAAATGCGCTCGGCATCAAAAAGCGTTTTGAAGGCGCGCGCAACCAAGTTCTTACCACTTGGCTGCACATTAATTGAAAGGCAAGGAGGGGGAAGCAGAAAGCAGTCTAATTGTCTTACCACACCGACTTGGTGACCGTAGGCTTAGCTTGACGATGGCTTTCAAACCATTTGGCGAGCTCAGTTTTGAAGCAAGTTGGGCAGATGTGATATTGGGTCTGGGTGGATTGCCCGCCATGTGCAAAGGATTCCTCCTCGTCGAGCTGAATGGTCGTGTTCAAGCGTTCATGTTCAGCGGTTGACCAGTTTTGATCCCATTTAGACTCCGCGCCGCAAACGTCACAGGTCAATTTATCAAAAACTTCTTCTGTGTGCTCTAAAATCAACACCGTTTTCATGTGTTTCATTGCGATCTCCTTCAGAGAGTTTGAGTCAACCGAAAAATTGCAACATCAAAATCAGATGCTTGCCCTACGGAAATTGTACCGCGCAATATCGGGATTGAACACAATGCGATGGGAATATTTCCTAGATTGTTGCGCGCGTGGCAAAACGATGCTTGGGAAGTAGATTTTGCCTTCGGGAGAATCACACTTCATGCAGGGAAATTAAAAGAATGATACGTGCTAAAGGTAGAGAACAATCATGCGAAGCCACCGAGCATCTGCACTTGATGGCTTCGTAGAAATTCAGCGACGCCCGGACCGTGCGGTGGCTTTGACGCTATGAGGTTTGCTTGCTGCTTTTTTTGGTTTTGCCGAATTATAGGAAAGTCCGGAAGCTTTACCTACTGGCGTCGAATCCGCCTTACCCTTTCGCACACTTGGCGCCGCCTTGGTTGCGAGTCGCGTCGCCGAATGCTTACCAAAGGTATTGAGCTTGGGAGCCGCGCCACGCTTGACCGGAACCACACCGGCATTGACTAAGTTGGCGACCAAAGGTGCGCGTGATGGAATTAGATGGCGTTCACTGCCACCAATCAAATCACCACGTCCCATGCGCAGCAAACCTTCTTTCACAATCTCGTAGTTTTCTGGGGCGTGGTAACGCAACAAAGCTTTATGGAATTTACGGATCTTCCCAGCGCGAGCAGTTTCCACCACCTCAGAATCTGCCGTCACTTTCTTCAGAGGATTCTTGCGGGTGTGATACATCGTCGTCGCCAAGGCCATCGGCGTTGGCATAAAGGTTTGAACTTGATCGAGCTTGAAGTTATTCTTCTTCAACCACAAAGCCAAGTTCACCATGTCCTCGTCGGTCGTCCCCGGATGGGC
Source organism: uncultured Burkholderiaceae bacterium (assembly GCA_964459555.1). Taxonomy (GTDB): domain Bacteria; phylum Pseudomonadota; class Gammaproteobacteria; order Burkholderiales; family Burkholderiaceae_D; genus Undibacterium. The sequence continues at coordinate 3,495 of CAYWNE010000223.1, forward strand.
AGCGATGAAGTAGGGGATGAGATACTGTTCTTTGCCAGCTTCGCGCGAGTATTTTTCAAACATCGCTTTGAAAGCATCATAGGTGCCAATGCCTGGCTTCATCATCTTCGACAAAGTATTGGTCTCAGTGTGCTCCGGCGCGATCTTAAGGAGACCACCAACATGATGGCTAACAAGCTCCTTCACATATTCCGGTGAACGTACGGCGAGATCGTAACGCAGTCCCGAACTGATCAAGATTTTCTTCACGCCAGGAATTGCACGTGCTTTTCGATACAGAGAAATGAGCTTAGAGTGATCGGTATTCAAGTTGCTACAAATGCTTGGATACACACAAGAAAGACGGCGGCACGACTCTTCAATTTTCTTGTCTTTACAGGCTAGGCGATACATGTTTGCGGTCGGTCCGCCCAAATCAGAAATGGTGCCAGTAAAGCCTTTGGTCTTATCGCGAATCTCTTCAATTTCACGCAAGATCGATGGTTCTGATCGACTCTGAATGATGCGGCCTTCATGTTCGGTGATGGAACAGAAGGTGCATCCACCAAAACAGCCGCGCATAATATTGACAGAGAAACGAATCATTTCCCAAGCGGGAATACGCGCATTGCCATAACTCGGATGCGGCGCGCGTGCGTAAGCTCTATCATACACGCCATCCATTTCATCCATCGCTAGTGGCAGCGGAGGCGGATTTATCCAAACATCTCGCTCGCCATGAGCTTGAGAAAGCGCGCGGGCGTTTCCGGGATTGGCTTCCAAATGAAATACGCGCGAAGCGTGGGCATACATCACCGGGTCATCTTTGACCGCATCATAAGACGGCAAACGAATGACGGTCTTTTGGTATTTGCTACGCAGCATGGCTTGACGTTCTTCGCGACTCATAATGCGAATCGCTTGTGCCTGCACCACATCTTTGCTTGCTGACTTATCTTCTGCATTTTCACTACTACATTTCGCCCCTGTTTCTGGCACCATCTCGTACGGATTGGTATGCGCTTCAACTTTGCCGGGCGTGTCGATCTTCACCGATTGAATTTCCGACCATTCTTCATCTGGCAACCAATTCGAAGGCACCATAAATGCCGTTCCGCGCAAATCGCGAATTGACTTAATCGATTCGCCGGCAGCAAGGCGATGACTCAAATCAACGATGGCACGTTCTGCATTGCCGAACACCAGAATGTCTGCTTTCGAATCAGGCAAAACTGAACGTTTAACCTTGTCCGACCAATAATCGTAATGGGCAATACGACGTAAACTGGCTTCAATGCTACCGATCACCACATTCACCTCAGGGAATGCTTCGCGCGCTCTTTGTGCATAAACCACAACTGCGCGATCAGGGCGTTTGTTCGGATCACCATCGGGGGTGTAGGCATCTTCGGATCGGATTTTTCGATCGGCCGTATAGCGATTCACCATGGAATCCATATTGCCAGCGGTAATGCCAAAATACAGATTAGGGCGGCCGAGCGCACGAAAATCGTCAGCGGATTGCCAATTCGGTTGGCTAATAATGCCAACTCGGAAGCCTTGTTGTTCGAGCAAACGGCCGATCAAGGCCATACCGAAACTAGGGTGATCGATGTACGCATCCCCAGTGACCAAAATAATGTCGCAACTATCCCAGCCCAAGGCATCCATTTCGGCGCGAGACATGGGTAAAAAAGGTGCAGCGTTTTCTCCGCCCACATCAGGGCGATAGCGTGGAAATGCAAAAAGATTTTTAGGTGCGGGATTCATAGGCGTCATTGTACCGGAAAGCATGCAAGTGCGTGATTTTGAAGTGTTTTTTCAATTGATACCGAAGCACATAGGAAGCCTTGGCTGATTCCGGTCGCGATTGCCCTAGTCACAAACAAAAATTC